>JAEEHM010000060.1 GCA_016280895.1 Bacillota bacterium | reverse complement strand
TTAATCATACAAAGATAAAAAAATACAAATTTTTAGAAGGTTCTAGAAATGAGTTTTATATATCATTTGAACAATATTCAATTATGACAAGACAAATTACAAATGATAAAAATTGGCAACCAAATATATAGGAGAATTAATATGAATTTAATACAATATGATATAAAATATGACAATAATTTTATTCCGATATTATATAAAATAAGAGAAATTAATATGCCAAAAATTAAATGCAAAAATGAGGTTGTATTAATAAACAATATAATGAAAAAAGCATTTGATTTGAGTCATATGATGGAAGAATATTGTTATATAATTGCATTTTTTGATTTAAAAATATTAGGAATATATCAGGTTTCCCATGGTACAGAAGAAAATTGCGATATGGAAATGAAAAATATATATAGATTTTTAATCATGATAGGAGCGAATAATTATTATATTGTTCATAATCATCCAAATTGTTCAAGCAAAATGAGTCAAGATGATTATGTAATTACAAATAAATTGTTTGATTGTAACAGATTATTTCATATTTCTTTAAAAAATCACATTGTTATCGGAGATGATGGTTATAGGTGTATTGATGATGAAATTTTTGAAATGATTAAATTGGGGATTAATAATGTCGAAGATTACTATGGTAAATAGAAAGGAGTAAAATATTATGCAAGGAAGGTTGGAAAATCAAATTAAAACAGAAAGTAAAATAGAAAAACTATTGGCAAATATGCCAAAACTTGTATCAGAGTATTATCTTAATATTTCAACAAGTAAGGAATTTAGAAGTTGTTTGGAATATGTAACCAAGCTTAAAAAGTTTTTAACGTGGTATTCAGATAGTAACGGTATCAGAATTGATAAAATTGATTGTACTAAAATTGATGATAATGACTTAGCAAAATATATGAAAATATGTGAAAAAAAGGAAACATCTGAGGGAGTTAGGTATACTTCATTTTCGTATCGAAGACAAATATGGAGTACACTTAATTCCTTTTTTAGTTACCTTGATAAAAAGAAATATATAAATGGTAATCCAGTTCGGTTTATAGAATATCCAACAAAAAAAGATAATGTTAAACATGTATTCCTTCAAACGGAAGACCTTGACAAAATGCTTAAGTCTATTGAAAGGGGTGTTGGTTCGAAAAAGGCTATTAGTATGCAGAATAAATGGAAAGAGCGAGATTTAGCCATCTTTTATATGTTTATTTATACAGGAATGCGAGAGTCAGCACTTTGCGAAATTGATTTAGATAAAATTGATTTAGATAATAATAGACTTGAAGTTATTGATAAAGAACATAAAACGAACAATTATACAATTCCAAATAAGCTAAAAGCTTATATTTTAGATTGGCTAATTAAAAGAACTGAATTGCTAGAAGGAGTTGAATGTGATGCGTTGTTTATATCAAACAGAAAAGAGCGTATAAATCAAGGTTCCGTTCGAGCAATAATTAATAAATATTCAGAAGAAGCATTAGGTAAGAAAATTAGTCCTCATAGATTACGAGCGGCATACGGAAATATGATTTACAAAAAGACGAAAGATATTGATTTTACACGTAAAGCAATGAAACAAGAAAATGTTTCAACCACTAGAATTTATATGGAGTCAGACGAAGAAGAAGTTAACAATAGGGTGGCAGATATTATAAGCGAAGTGTTCTAAATGACGAAATTTATTATTATTTATTGTGTATTATTACACAAAGATTTTAGTTGAATTATTAAAAACAATTATTTATACTATCGAGGTATGGTTTTCCATACCTCTTAATTTTTGTGAAATAAAAGAAAAGGAAATAAATCACGAATAATTTAGATGCTATAAAAGAACAATCTAAATTTTTATATCATTTAGTCAGTATGGATGATGCTGTTAGTCTTTGTGGTTTAGACGGACTTATTATTTCACATCCGTATTCAAATACCGGATTTACTGGAATAAAAGAAAACGGACAATATAAATTGCTTGATATAGCACATAATAAAAACGATGAAAATTTATTTTGCAAACATATTTTTCAGTTGATAGATACTGCTTCAGATGTTTGGAAAATTTATATGCTAATCAATAAGCCATATTTACTTTTATGGTTTAAACTTATTAACGAACATTTGGATGAAAAGGATTTTGCAAAACTTTTTGCTGAAATATGGGTTAGAAGCGAAAATCCAAATTGTGATGTGAATGTATCTTTAGAAGAATGCATTGAATATTTTAAAAAAGCAAATAAAAAATATTTAATGGATAAGAATGAATACAAAATATTTGTAGAATTACCGGAAACAATTCATGTTTATAGGGGTGTTTCTAAAAATCGAAATCCAAAAGGGTTAAGTTATACAATTGATAAAGAAAAAGCTATATGGTTTCAAAACCGCTTTGCGGATGAAGAAGATGAAGGATTTTTGATTGAAAAGGATGTTTCAAAAGAAAATATTTTAGCTTTTTTTGCAAATCGAGGTGAAATGGAAATTGTAGTTGATGTTTTAGGGGATAAATATAATGATTGAACTTGCCGATGATACTATTTACGTTACATATTTGCATAAAAAATACGGGAAATTTAAACCTGAAAATATAAATATAAATCTTAATCGAACAGGATTAAATAAACCAATAGCAGCATTTTGGGAAAGTCCTAAAGATGGTTTATTTGGCTGGAAAGAATGGTGTGAATGTGAGTCAATGTTTTTAGATGAGTTCAAATGGAATAAGCCTATTTATTGGAGACTAAAACCTAATACAAAAGTATTAAAAATTAATTGGGAAGATATTATTTCTTCAAATACTATTTTAAAAGATTATACTGTAAATTTATTAGAAAACACTAATTCTAAAGATTTTAGAATTTTAGAATTAGATTTTAATAAAATCCTTACAAGTGAAATTTTTGCCATTGAGTTAATGGATTCAAGAATAGGACATAGTTTTTATTTGGGTTCAAATCCTTACGAATTTATGTTCAACTCTTGGGATTGCGAATCTATTGTTGTGCTTGATAAAGGAAAGATAGAATTTTTAAATTGAAAGGGAAAAAATGTTAATAAAAATAACAAAATCTTGCCATAATGGATGCATACATTGTTGTAATGATTCAAAACCTTGTGATGAACATATGAGTCTTTCAACATTTTTAGATGTGCTATCTTTTTGCAAAAAAAATGATAATAATCTTATAGGTCATGAGTTTGCAGGCGGAGAACCTTTTGAACATCCTTTGATATGGGAGTTTGTGAAAGAGTATTTTGTGTATTTTGGAAAAGATAAAATATTAACTATTGCAACAAACGGTCATTATTTGGCAGAAAATCAGCAATTGGTTTGTGAGTACCTAGATAAATACCCAAATTTATTTTTTCAAGTCACATATGATGAAAGATTTTATCCGAAAAAACTTGACACAACAAAAAGAATATTTCATCATAAGAGGGTATGCGTAACTGATAGATTGACACATATTACTCCAACAGGGAGAGCTGTTACAAATAAAATAAAGCCAACTGATAACGTAATGTGTCCACCTTGTATAAATTTAAAATTGATATTAGAACAGTGTAATGTCTTTTCGCTTAATGATTTAATCAAATTGTTGAGAAAATTTAATAAATATTGTATTCCAAGTATTCAATGGGATGGTTCTATTGCTTTTGGAGAATATGATAGTTGTCCTAAAATTGTTACAATTTATGATGATGACAATAAGATTCTTAAAGCCATTAAAGATGATGATTGTAATGGTTGCCCGGAAACAATGGAAATATTTTATTCAAAAATACAAAATGGAGATTTGAAAATTAAATCTACAATCTAAATAAATTTTAACAAATAGACGTTTTTTGAAAAAGTAAAAGGGGAAATGGTTATGGCTTCAATGTCTGTAGTGACAATACCACTTAAAACTAGAGTTTTTGAAGAAGATATAATAAATAAAAGATTAGAACTTTGTAGGAAAGTCTATAATAACATGCTTCATGATAAGCTTAAAACTTTAAGAAAAATGGAGCACGATAAAGATTATATCGCATCGAAGGAAATAATAATAAATACATATAAATGTGAAAACAAAACCGAAAGAAATAGATTAAAGAAAACGGAACAATATAAAAATGCTCAAGAAATTCAAAAAGAAAAATATAAGGAATATGGTTTTTCAGAATATGCATTTGCAAGTGATGTTTTAAAATATATTAAACCTTTTAATTCAAATATAACAGCAACTGCTGCTACGTATACTATATCTAAACCAATGTGGGCTGCTTTTGAAAAATATTTATTTGCAGATGGTAAAATGATTCATTATAAAAGTTTTAATAGTATATCTTCTGTTGCTTCGGACGGAAAAGCAGGTCTTAAAATTGTTGTAAATAATAAAAAATCTACTCGAAAACCGGAATCTCCTTTTGGTTTATCACTAAAGTATGGTTCAAATCGAGCCGGTAAAACTATAAATATGCCACTTATAGTAGATAAAAATGATTTTTATATGCAAGAAATGATTTGTAATAATATTAAAGTTGTAAGGCTTGTAAGAAGAAAAATAAAAACACATTATAAATATTATGTGCAATTAACAGTTGACACAGCTCCACCAATAAAATACGATAGATGTACTGGTGAAATTAAAAATCCTATAAATGATGGAAATGTGGGTATTTTTATTGATACAAGAAAGATAACTCTTTGTCATAAAAATGGATTAAAACAAATTGATTTAATTGATAAACGTCAAATCAAATTTGAAGAAGAAATTGGAAATATAAATAGATTTTTAGATAATTCTAGAAGAATTAGTAATCCTGAAAATTTTAATGAAGATGGAACTATAAAAAAAGGCATTGTAGTTGATGGACAAAAAAGAAAATTACATTGGAATAATTCAAATAATTACAAAAAAGCTTTGGCTAAAAAGGCAGATATTCAAAGAAGACTTGCGGAACAAAGAAAAATTAGAGCAGGTGAAATCACTAATATGATTTTATCTTTAGGAAATAATATTATTTGTAACAATTATAATTTTAAAGCTGCTCAAATGAGAAAGAAAGAAACAGAAATCGATGAAAAAGGAAAAATAAAATCAAAAAAGAAAGCAGGAAAAGCAATTAGTTATTCTGCTCCGGCTATGCTTTTAACTATACTAAACAATAAACTTGTGGCTAGAGGCTATAATGAAATATATAAGGTTGAAGTAGATAAAGATATGACTATTACCGACCAAACAAGAATACTTAAAGCCCAAGAATTATATATGCAACTTGAAAATTAAATATATAGGTTTGTTACAGACCTCGGGAAACCGAAATAAATCTTTGAAATTAATGAAGGATGCTATTTATTAATAGCATAGATAATTAATGTACAAGATTTGATGTTTTAGTACTACTAAGTTTTTACATACTGTAAAAGTCTGGAAGCGGTTCCTCATATTCAAGTTCGTTTTAGTACTACTAAGTTTTTACATGTTGTAAAAGAGTATAACATTTACAATCATTAGAAATTAGGTTCTAGTACTACTAAATCTTTACATGTTGTAAAAGAGTAATATATCTGAGTAATAAAGTGACGTGGTTTTAGTACTACTAAATTTTTACATGTTGTAAAAGGTATATTGTGTTTACTTTAAATTCATCATGTTTTAGTACTACTATATTTTTACATGTTGTAAAAGGGAGTGTATTTTTGATGATAGTGCGATAAGTTTTAGTACTACTAAATTTTTACATATTGTAAAAGTTGCAGAAATTACATTATTGCTTTGGGCAAGTTTTAGTACTACTAAGTTTTTACATACTGTAAAAGAAATGCGCAAGTTATCTAAAAAGCCTCCTAGTTTTAGTACTAGTAAGTTTTTACATACTGTAAAAGTGATTTTCTAATTCCACAGTTCTTATTTGCGTTTTAGTACTACTAAATCTTTGCATATTGTAAAAGGAACTAACTTTAGTTTAGTTTTATGACATGTTTTAGTGGTGCTAAATTTTACATACTGTAAAAGTAGCCATTGAATTCGTTCAAATGAATTTTAGATTTAGTACTACTAAATTTTTAAATGTTGTAAAGGCTACATCAATTATAGTATAACCCACACTAGGTTTTAGTGCTAAATTTTTGCATATTGTAAAAGGCTTTGAAGATACACATTATTACTTGTTTAGTTTTAGTACTACTAAACCTTTACATACTGTAAAAGCTATCGGAGAGATTTTCTTAAAAAAAGACTTTTAGTACTACTATATTTTTACATATTGTAAAAGGGTTCATCATATGTTTTAAATTTTTACGTACTGTAAAAAGTATGAACGAGTATACTTTAATATATTTTTATGTTTCAATTGTAAAAGGTGTATGCACATTTTGTTAAAATTTTGTATTAACAAATTTATACTATTTTTATAATTTGGAAAATAGTATTATTCAATATAATTATTAGAGCATTTTAGCTCTTTTTTTTATAATTACTTATGAAAGGAGATAATAATTGGCTGATAAGTATTTACCACTAAAACTTCTTGATATAGAAGATGATATAATTAGAGACTGTGGAAAAGATAAAGACAATATGGAAAAGAGGGGATTTCCAAAAACAAAGGATGATGCGGAATATATAGATAAACTCCTACGTTTATTTAGCGGTTTGTGTGATGAAAATGAAGCATACAGATTACTATCTGTTTTGATGAATTCTTATGGAGAAACCATGCAGTTAATGGGCATGTTGAATTTTGATGATTTTAATGCTTCAAAGGGTTTGTTATGTGATATTTACGACTTATGTTTACGAAGTACTATTTACCAAATTTGGAAGAAAAATAAGCAAGTATACAAACCCGATAAAGATTTTGTAAATGCTTTAATTAGAACTGAAAATCTTAAAATTACTAAAGATATATTTAAAAGATTACCATGTAACCATTTTTATTTAGATGTTTCTGATTGTGATATTTTTCTACCAATAAAGGGAATTTTTGTAAATATTTTTGAGATTGAAACAAAAATAATACTTGTTGCCTATATGGTTAACGAAGAAGCCTTTTGGTCTACCTATGATGTAATGCATTTCGACCAAGCTGAAGAATATGAAATGAAAGTTGAGGATTTTAGTAGAAGTAATCCCGATGGAAGTTATACCTATTGTAATTATGACATTTTTCTACACAACAAAAAACCAAAGGAAAATAATGGTGGGCTAAACTCTAATGAAAGTAACTTTTTCATTTACCAATTATTAACTTATCTAACCTCTCATGAACCACAATTTGAGGAAAGTCCTGTTACAAAATCAACCTACAGACCGCCAAAGGCAGGTTCGACAATAAAGAATAAATTCTCTGAAATTCAAATGCATGATATAGGTGTTAGATTTGGAACTTCTTTCAGAAAGCAAAAACGTATTTATAATTGTACTACCATACTAACAAAACATCAGGAAAAGAAAAGAAAATCCCCTATCCCTCATTTTAGAGCTGCTCATTGGCAAGGATATTGGATTGGAAAAGGGCGCACTCAATTAGTTCATAAATGGAAAGAGCCTACATTTGTGAATGGAGAACCCAAAGATATTGTTATACATAAAATTTGAAAGGAGTAAATTATGGGATACGCTAAAAATCTATTAATTGAACAAATGCTTGGAATTAGTAAGAGTCAAGTAACTTGTGAACATTGTGGGAAAACTTATTTACAAGAAGTTACAGACCAAGTTCCGGGATTTAGAGACTTGGATTATGATATATGTCCCTACTGCCACGAAATTAACGGAAGTAGTAGGTCGGAAGAATATTATAATTATAAAATTGATTAATTGATAGTTTATTCACCGTGAGGTGATAATCTATAAATGCGAAGTTGTAGTGTGTTAGACAATTTGCAGTTTTATTCTTTGGGGAGATTTATATATGAATCTCCCTTTTTCTATTTTTCATATCTTATTTCTTTCGAAAATAAAAGTCTCAAAAATACATAAAATTTATATTATCTTTTTATGAAACTATCCAAAAAAAGTATAAAAATAAACAATTATCGTATTTGCGTTGACAAGTATAATCAAAATATCTAATATAGAGATTGTCAACGTCATTATTATTTTGACGAAGAAGTTATGGGGAGTATTTATTTGAATTTATCAAAGAGAAATGAGTTATTGAAAAAGGGTAATATCTTTTTAATGTCTTTAAAATTCCCTTTTTTAACTTATTAAAAAATTAAATAACAAGTATTCTTTTCAAAAAACGTCTATTTGTTATAAATTGAAAATTTTATAACGAAAGGGGGGGAGTTTATGAGTAAAGAAACTAATATGCTTATTCTATCTATTTATTCTTATTTGCCTTTAAAAGTGTTACTTGCTTTGTAAAACAAATGGGGGAGCTATGATGAATGAGGATATGAAACGTGATTTTTTACATTTTTATGCTGACAATAATATGGCAAATCTAAAAAATCTTGTCACTAAAGTTCTCTTCTCTATGGGAAGAGGAAGTCAGAATGATTTTGATGATTTTTATTCTATTGCAAATGAGGAATTATGGAAAGCGATTGAATCATATAATCCTAATAATGAGCAAGGTGCTAAGTTTGAAACATATTTATCTGTGATTCTTAAAAGAAAGTTTAATACTGAATTTGCGAGTAGAACAAGAATTAAACGTGGAGGAAATTATGAAATAATATCTTTAGAAGAGAACATTAAGGGATTGGAAAATTTATCTGTCATTGATACTGTTTCCAGCTCAGAAAATGTTGAGTTTGAAATAGAAAATAATAATTTTAATCGAATTCAAAATTATTATAATGTATTAAGCAAAAAAGAAAAGAAAATAGCAGATTTATTAATGGATGGATATTCTCTTAAAGATATTCAAGTAAAGCTTAATTTGACTAAAAAAGAACTTGAAAACCATTTAAAATCAATGCGTAGTTATGAAAAAAAAATATTACTAGATTCAATTACTGTTGTTCGGGGGGGCGACGAAATTATGGAAAAAAATTCTTACGGTACTATGGAAAAAGCAAAAACAACTTCATACAATGTTGAACGAATAATTAATAAGATGAAAAAAAGAACAATTAATTTTGAACATCCATTACAGAGATATGCCGGTCAGTGGAGTAATAAAATGAAATCAGATTTAGTATCTGATATTCTACAAGGAAATCCAATTCCGGGATTGATATTTGCGGAACAGATAATTAATGATTGTTCTATTATTTTCGATTTGGACGGAAAGCAAAGATGCACTACAGTTAAAGAGTTTAAAGAAGATGCATTTAAAATATCTAAGAATATATCAAGACATTTAATTAAATACCAACATTATGTTAAGACCGAAAATGGCGAACAAGTTTTTGACAATAATGGATTTCCAGTTGTTCATTGGGAAATGTTTGATATTTCGAATAAAAAGTATTCTCAATTGCCTGACGAGCTAAAAGAGTTGTTTAATTCATATTCTTTTGATGTTACTTTATATCTTAATTGTTCAGATGAAGATGTTGCATATCATATTCAAAGATACAATCAAGGAAAACCAATGAACGGTATGCAAAAAGGAATTACAAAGTTAGGTGAAGATTTTGCAAGAAAAGTCAAGGAAATTTCTGCTTTACCTTTTTTTAGAGATAATGAATTCACTTTTAAACAAATGATAAATGGAACAATTGAAAGAGTTGTCATAGAAAGTGTAATGCTTACAAATTTTATTAATGATTGGAAAAAAACACCCGAAGATATTGCAACTTATGTGGACAATAATGCTTCGTTTGAAATGTTTGAAGAGATTGAAGACTCTATTATTCGATTACAAGAAATTATAACTGATAAAAGTAGTATTTTGTTTAATGCTAAAAATACGTTTTTGTGGCTAGCGTTATTCAATAAATTTAAAAAATTAAAATTTGAAGATATTTGTTTTAATGATTTTTTAGAATGTTTTATTAACGAAATGCAATTTGAAAAAATAAATGGGGTTACTTTTATTAATATCGACGAGGGAAAAAATACTAAAGATAAGCAACTATTAATTAAAAAGCTTGAACACTTAGAACTGCTTATGAATTTGTATTTTCAAAGCAATATTAAATAACAAATATATAATACTTTGGAGAAGAATAATGAAAAATATAAACGATGATTTATTGGAAGATATAATGAACAATGGGTTTATAAATGTTAAAAATGAAAAAGGTGAAGTGTCAATCCAAATAGGCGGAAAATATCACATTGTCATTAAAATGGTAGAATCAATTATAAGTTCTTTAGCTTACGATATGGTAAAAGAAAAAATAGAACCTAGAGAAAGCAAAGCTTTTACAAAAATATTAATGGATATATTAATAAGTAGATTAAATAATAAAAATATAATTTGCGACATGTTAAATAATTCCAAAGAAATGAATGATGTAATAACAAAATTAGCAAATATGGACGAGCAGGACTTTGATGAAGTTTTAAAAAAATTAAAATAATTAAAGACTTCAATATTACTTTTGAGAATATATACTTATAAGAATATATTTTTGGAGGTAATTATGAGTTCTAAAATCGGAAGAAATAAAACAAAATGTCAAAACTATCGAAATTCAGGTAGAAAACAAGTTAACAAAGAATTGAAGGCAAAAAAACATGAAAATCGTATAAATCATTTTAAACAAAGACGAGAAGAAGGAAAAGCATACGAGTATTTGCCTCCAAAAAATAAAAGAGAAAAACAATTGCGAAGAGGAAAGAATATCGATAGAAGACTTCCTATCGCAAAATTAGATTCTATTTTTGCTAAATTAAATAATGAACTTCAAAATAAAGCAATTGAAGAAAAAGAAAAACAAAAGTAAAAAATGAGAATATATGTATATAAGACTTAATTAGTTTATTTTATGATTATTTGTAATGAGAACTTTTTAAAATACTAGTTGTTTAAAAAGAGCGTCGTAACCAAAAAATAATTCTCGGTGTAGCAATTTTAATTTATAATCCGGATTTATAATTAAATTTGTGGGGTGACAAAGCAAATAATCATTAGATTAGAATGGTGTAAGAGCAATCTTACTAATGGTGGTTCGATTCCACCACTAATCTATTGCACATTCTTGTGCAAACCAAATTTTTCATAACCCTGTGGTAGCAATTTTTATTGCTACCACACCCCATGGGTTAGTGGTCGAGTTTGGCTAGACAATAAATATTATCCTCTCACATTTTATTTATTTTACATTGGTTCAAATCCAATCTAACCCACTAGCAAGAGAATATTCTCTTGGCTTATCTTGTTTTTATTTTTGATAAAGGCGAAGTTTTCCATTGGCTTCGCCACCTCCATCTACAAACAACTTTTGTTGTATCAATATATTTTCATACTCCTTTTACGAAAAGAGCTGACTTAAATAGTCGGCTCTTTTTTTTTAAAATGATATTTATAATTTTTGATTTATAGAATATACATTTAGACATATTTTGGTCGTTCAAATATTAAACAAGGAGGAATCATTTTTATGGCACAACCAAGTTTTAAATTTATTGGTGAAATTAGTTTGCCAAAAGCCGAATCAAAAAGACCCTTTTTAAAAACATTTAAAAAAAATGGAATTGATATGGCTTCTATGAATTTTGGGATTAAAGAATCAAAAAACAACATGGGGTTTGTTGAATGTTTTGGCTCTGTTCCTAAGAATGGAGTTATAAAAACAAAAGATAATGATAATAAAGATATTAGCATTAATTGGGAAGACAGATTTTCTGACGAAGTAATAAATTCCGTTGCTTTTTATAGAAAACACATCATTGATTTGGGCGAAGATTTTGGCGGAAGAAAAGAGTTTATATCTTCTTATGATGCAATTTTATTTTTAAAAGAAAATCTTCCTAATTATAAAGGTAAAATTTGTGTTACTGGACAAATGCAAAAACAATTTTATAAGGATAAATACTATGATAAATTTCAGCTAAATAATGTTTATGCAGTTGATAATGAATATAAAAATAAACTTTTAGTAACAATGGATATATATTATAAAAAAGATTGTATAGACAAATCTGAATGGAAAGATAAAAAAATAATAGCTATTGATGGTTATATTTCGATGTACGTTGATAAAGAGCAAGGAACAAAATTTATGCCACAACGGTTTGTTTTTAATGCTTCAAAAATAAATCCAAATGATGAAAGACACATTAAATTACTAAATTATAAATTAAAATATGTTGAATCAAAAAATAGAAAATGGGAACATTTACTATGGGAAACAAAACTTATTAATGGAGCAGAAGAAATTGAATTTGATGAATCTCAACTTACAAGTGCTCAAAAAGAACAAATTGAATTAGGTATAAAAGAATTAAAAGATTTTAAACCTAATGGGGCAATTATTGGCGAACGAATTGTTGAATATAGACTTCTTGAGCCAGTATTAAAAGAAATTGGAAATGAAAATTTTAGCGAAGGATTTATAGAATGTGACGATACTAATGAAGAATTTGAAGAAAAGATTTTTGTTCCTAACACTACTGAGAAATTTTCAGATATTATAAATAATTCAAAACAAAAAAATGATGATGTAGAAGAAGTAGATTTAATAGAAGATTTTGATGATGATGATTTATTTAGTTAAGGAGAAACCAGCATGAATCAAGAAGATATGATTTTAATCCATCTTAAATCAGGAAGAAGAATTACATCAATGCAAGCATGTGAACTTTATGGAATAACTCGTTTATCAGCTAAAATTTTTAACCTAAGAAAAAAGGGCTATCATATTGAACAAATCAAAAGAAAAACAACTAATAGATTTGGAAATATATCTAGTTATGGCGAATATTATCTAATAGAAAGTGAGGGAGAATAATGGCATATGGAAGAAAAAATATAGTTAAATTAAATCCATTTGACTATAATATTGGATTCTTAGGAGAAGGTGGAATAGGGAAAACCACATTAATTAAAGAAATGTGCGAAAAACATTTACCTGATGGGGGATATTTATTTGTAGAGTGTGGAAAAGAAGACGGAGCTGATGCGCTTAGTGACATAAATCATATTAATTGTCCGGATGTTGATTCTGAATATAATGAACTTACTAACTCTGTAGGATTTGATATTCTTCTCGATGATATTTTAACTAATAAAGATTCTGAATATCCTAATCTTAAAACTGTAATAATTGATACTTATGATGAATTAAGAAAAATATTAGTTCCTGTTGTCATAAAAAAACATAATAGATTACATCCTGATAAAAAAGTTGTATCAATCAAAAGCGCCTTTGGTGGATTTATGGCAGGCGATGATATGGTTGATGAAATGCTTTTGGATAAATTATGGAGCTTAAAAAATGTTGGAGTTCATTTTATATTAATTGGACACACACGCTTACATGAAAGAACAGATAATGATACAGGTGCCACTTATGTGCAATTGTCATCTAACGTAACAGATAGAAGTTTTAATACTATTAAAACAAAACTACATTTTCTTGGTTTGGCTCATATTGATAGAACGATTGTTAAAGAAAATGTAGGCAAGAAAACACAAGGTAAAGTTAAATCCGAAGTACGAAAAATAACTTTTAGAGATGATAACTATTCGCTAGATTCTAAATCACGTTTTGCTGAAATAGTTGAAAATTGTGAATTTAGTGCAGATGCATTTTATGATTCAATGGTTGAAGCAATAAAAAAAGAAGCTTCAAAAGGTCAAGGCGGATTAAAAGCTAGTGAAAACGAAACAAAATCTTTTGAGGAAAAAGAAAAAAAACATGCTAAAACATATTCTTCGTCCAAAAAAGAAAATACTGTTAATGAAGAAAAGAATGAAGAATTAAAATCAATAATAAAAGCTAGATATTCAGATGCGTCAGATAAATCAAAAGATAAAATCAAGGATATAATGAGTGAATATAATTTTAAAAAGTTTTCGGATGATAACATTCCAACTATAGCACTTGAAAAAATAGTAGAACTTTTACAAGACTAATTGAGAATATATTATTAGGGCGGTACGTTTCCGCCCTAAAATTTTCTTTAAAAGGAGAAGGTTATGGCTAGAAGAGTAAAATGTATTGTGACAGGCGAATATGGTACTTCTGATGTTTTTATTAAGCGTAATGGAAAATATTTCAAAAATGAATCTATTTATTTGGAATATAAAAAACAAAATGAGTATTGGGTTAAAATAATTGAAAAATTTTGTTATGAATTTTTAGGATATTCTAAAGGTCAACCATTTCCGACTATATTACCAAAGCGATTAAAAGAATTAGACTTTTATGACAATGAAACAATTTATAATACAATTTGCGAAAATGAAGCTAGTATTATTTATTCTTTAAATACAAAAGAATTTAATAGCGATTATTCTAAAATATGCTATGTTATGGCAATCATTCGTAATAATATAGCTCAAGTGTGGAAAAAGAATATGATAGCAAGAAATGAAGCTAAAAAAGCCTATCAACCTATACCAAGCAATACATATTTATCATTATCGGATATTCAAAATCCTAAACAAAAAGTGAAAGATATTAGTAAATATTTGGAGGATTAAAATGAACTTACAAGAATATCCTAAAGAATTAATAAAAAAAAGAAATGAAATAGAAGGCAATTTTGTAATGAGCTTATTTAAGCAGCCTGAATTAATAGATGAATATAATAATATAAAAAATGGTGAAGATATATTAACAGAAGATGCTATTTTTTATTATGGAATTGCGCAAAATATGTATAAATTAGGATATCAAGTACTAGACAACGTATCTATTTGTACCTATTTACATGATAAAGATTCATTAAAAGCTGGATTTGAACGTCGTGGAGGTTTTAAAACAATTCAAGATATTACTTCAATTATCAACATTGAAAATATTGAAACAAACTACGATGAATTAATAAAAAATAATATGCTTTTGCGTTTATATGAAGCAGGATTTCCTGTAATGCAAAATCTTAAAAAATTAAACGAAATGAACTCAGAAGAAATCTATGATTTTTTTGATTTCAAATTAAATAAAACCGTTTCGGAAAAAATTGAAAAAATAAAATCAGTTTCTTTATCTGATGGATATGATTCTTTTATTAAAGAATTAAATCAAGGTGAACAAATAGGTTTTCCTGTAGCTTCTCCAATGTTGAATAAAAGATTATTGGGAATCCACAGAGGTTCTTTTATGTTATGGATGGCTCATTCAGGAAAAGGAAAGACTTCTACGGCTATTATTCAGCTTGTTCTTCCAAATATTGAACAAGGAAATAATGTTTTAATTTTGGCTAATGAGCAATCTGAAAAAGAATTTAGATTAATGGTTCTTCCTTGTATTTTATACAACAAAATAGGTTATTTTAAAGTTAATCGTTCTAGAATATCACAAGGAAATTTTGATGATGAATTAAATCAAAAACTTATCGAAGCTGCAAATTGGTTAAAAGAAGATGGTAGAGGAAATATCGAACTAGTTGTAATGAGTGATTACAACATTTCAAAAATAAAAAAGAAAGTAAAGCAATTTTCAAAACTTGGATATGGATTAGTAATATTGGATACTCTAAAACCTGAAAAAGAAAATTCAGAAAAAGCATGGGCAGAATTTTCAGAAGCGGCTAAAAGTATTTCTTTAATGGCAAGAAAAGAAAATATTGGATTTGTTGCTACTGCTCAGTTAACACCTAGTTCAATTACATCTTATTACTTGAGTGAAAATGATATAGGAAAAGGAAAAGCCATTATAGAAACAGCAGCTCAATTAGTTCAATTTAGATTTTTATTTAATGACGAAAAAGAGCGATTAAAGCCATATACATTTAAAAAAGATGAAAATGGAAAATATGTAAATATTAAAGAATTGCATGATTTAGACATAAATAAAACTTATATAGTTATTTTTACCGGGAAAAATCGATGGGGAGATACGGATACACAAATTGTTTGTGAATATAATCCTAGCTTCTTAATGATGAAAGATGTTGGATGGGTAAATATTTCTGCAAATGGGTCTCATAAATAAATAGGAGGGCATAGCAATGAACGTCCTCAAACTTAATGAAATTCTTTCAGGTAATACAGATAACATTATACAAATTCTTGAGTCTATGGGATTTGATGAAATTATTGAACATAATGGTGGAGCAAATCCATATTTATCTTTTCCAAATTTAGATGGTGATAATAAAAGTGCATGTAACATTTATATTGATTCATTAAACTATAACAATTATACACGTTCCAAAAAAGGTAATATTTATACTTTAGTAATGGACACGCAACAAATTAATTTTCCACAATCATTAGAGTATATTTCATCAATTCTCAATATAGACAAAAAGAAAATAGAATCAAATATTAAATATCCTTTTGCTGGATTCTATAATAAAATTCAGAAGCAATCAGATGAACCTGAATATTCTATGCCTACATACGATTTAGATATATTAAAAGAATATACGGGTAAATATAGCAAACTTTTTTTTGAGGATGGTATAAATTTTGATTCTCAAAATAAATATCACATTGGTTATGATATTTGGAGCAACAGAATAACTATTCCGGAATTTACATTTGACGGAAAACTTTGTGGAATTATGGGAAGATTAAATGATAAAAATTGTTTACATGAAGAACGATGGTTGCCCATTATTCCTTGCAGTAGAAATATGACCCTATTTGGTTATACAAAAAATTATAATAAGATTAAAGAAAAAGATATTTGTATTATTGGAGAATCGGAAAAAGCACCAATGCAAATGTGTTCTATGCGTTGTGAAGTTGGACTAGCTTCATGCGGGAATCAAATATCGAATATTCAAGCAAAATATATTAAAAGTTTAAATACTTCTAGAGTTATTGTAGGGTATGACGAAGGGCTAGAAGAAGAATATATTAGAGAACAGGCAAAAAAATTAATAATTAATAATCATTTCTTAAAAAATAAGGTAGGTTATATATTTGATAAAAATAATGATGTTTTAAAAAAAGGTAGTAAAAATTCACCATATGATTTGGGTATGAATGCATTTAAAGAATTAATAAAAAATCATATTATTTGGCTATAGGAAGGAGAAACAATGAATTTAATTGATAAAAATTCCTTAATTCAAGATATATATAATGATAATCCCAAAGATATAATGCTTTATATATCACAATATCCGGAATTAAAGATAAAAAGTAGTGAAGAAAAAATAGAATGGTATCCAATAATTTTTAGACCTTTATCTTTAGAAGAAAAAGAAATGTTTAAAAATGAAGAATATTATATTGAATCAGTTTTACCTGATGATGGAGAAGAAGTCTTAATCTCATATAAAAATGCAATATTTACAGATAGATTTGATGCAGATTATAATAATTTTGAAACTCTTGAAATTATTGAATGTCAAGCATGGGCAAGTTTTCCTAAACCATATAAAAAAATAAATTAAAGGATTTGAATATGAATAAAGAAATAATTAGTGAAATTATATACAACAACGGATTTGTTCAGGGCGAAGCTTGTGGATTTAAAACGGGTTATGAAAGAGCTATAGATGATTTGCAAAAATATTTAATGAATTCAGAAGTTGATATGAATATAAAATATAATATTGAGCAATTTAAAAAAACAGTTTATACAAAATGTACTTAATATATATAAACGCATTATATAGATTAGACGAAATTATAGAAATATTACATGGAGATAGAAGAATGAACAAAACTTTGCAAAGACCTTTAAAATGCAGAAACGAACATTGTGGTGCTATGTGTTGTCCTGCACAAGTTGAAATGTGCAACAGCGAACCCACAAAATGTTTTTATTATGAACGTAGAGACGATTTATATGTTCCTAAATCTATTTCTGTAGAACGCATTAAACAGGCGATACAAGTAATGGACGATTTAGCCAATCATAAGATTAAGCCTATATCTTTCGACCAATCAGTAGCAATAGATATGTGTATTGACATTATTAAAAGGTTAATAGCAGAAAGTGAGGATATAGAATGAGCAGATTAGAAGAAACAAACGCATTGATTAATGCTTGCGCAAAAATTGAAGAGGCAGGAATACGCATAGATTATAACGGTGTATTGCTTGATATAGCTAAATCATTGGCTATGATAGCAGATAAGTTGTGTGGGGCAGAAAGTGAGGATAAGGAATGACAAGAGGACAACGCTTGGAGTTATTAAAACAGATTGAAAAAGATATTCATGTTTGTAGCATTGAAAGCACCTTGCTTGATGATGCAAAAAGTTGTGCTATACATTCTGCAATAGAGGAATTAGAGCAACAACCTAGTGAGGATTGCGTGAGTAGACAGGCAGTGCTTGATGAGATTAAATTAATGTCTAATGCCAATCCGTCATATTGGACTACTTGCAATGTAATTGACCGAGAGGATTTAATTGATAGCATTAAGGACTTGCCACCTGTAACACCTACACACGGTACTTGTAAGGATTGCGAGAATTGGAACGATAGTGACGGAGTATATCGTAGAGGAATAAATGCAGAAAGCAAATGTTCTATTAATAATTCAAGAGTATTTGAAGGCATATTTTATTGCGCAGCCTTTGAAAAGCGAGGTAATAAAAATGAAAGTATTAATTGATATACCCAACTATGAATTTAATAATGACATAGCAGATAAGTTTCAAGACTACTTCAATCGTGTAAAGCAAGATATAGCAAACGGTACTTTGTGTGGAAACTATGAAATAGAAACAACAGAAATGTTTCTAGCTAGTTTCAAAAGATTACAAGTATTACCGGATAATGCAACTAATGGAGATATGATAAAGGCTATGTTTCCTTTGGTAGAAGTTGATGTAAGGAGCAATGGTTATGAAGTGTATTTTGGCATTGGAACAGCTACTCAATATTTTAACTATCAGTGGTGGAATGCACCATATAAGAAAGTGAGGTATTGGCTATGATAGCAATTAAAGATATGGAAATGCCTAGAAGTTGTTTTTGTTGTCCTTTTAGTAAAAAAGGAAGCATACTTGATGGCGGATATTTTTGCATACTTCAAATTTTAGATAATGAAATAAGTACATATGTTAAAAGTCAATATAAAATTAATGGTGAATTTAAAGATAAACAAGGTTGCCCTCTAGTAGAAATAGAACAATCTGAGGATTGTGTAAGTAGGCAGGTAGTATTAGACCTTATGCAACTTAAAATGGGTGGAAATGAGTTATATAAAGCAGTTTATGAACTACCACCAGTCATACCTACACATAAAACATGCAAGGAATGTAAAGAATGGATAAATGACAAAAAATATCCACGTTGTAGAGATTTTGGAGTTGCGCTTAATGAGGATTTCTATTGTGCAGACTTTAAAAGGAAAGAATAAAGATGAAATGTAAAGATTGTGATTATATGTATACCAACGACACAATGGGCGGATTATATATTTGCGTTAATGGAAATTGCGAAAATTTTGGAAATTATACGGGAATAATGTGTGATGACGATTGTGAAGATGGAAAAAGCAAAAATGAAAAAGATTTCAAAAAGACATAAAAAGTGAAGGGGAATAATAATGAGATTAATTGATGTTGATGAATGTTTAGATTTTATAAAAAAAAATATTTCAGAAAAAAAATCTTTAGAGATTAACACATTTATAGAACTTTATGAAGCAGTAGAAAAAAGCAAACAAGAAGAAGAAATGAGAGATAGAATAACTAAAGGAATTTTAAGTTAGAACAAAACTTTAGGTTCTAACCAAAAAAAATAGCCGTTTATTTTGGTTAGAATATAGGAGCTTGTAATGAAACCACTAAAACAAATTGATTATCATAACAAATGCGGTTCATGTGAACACTTTGAATATTTGATAATTAAAGGAAAACTTAGATACAGAGGTCGTTGTGCATTAAATACTCGTTCTAATGTATCTAATTATCACCAAGCAAGTCAAAACGCTTGTAAAAAGTATAAAGAATAAAAACAGAAAAGAGGAAAAAATGAACAAAAATAATAATCAAATTACTGGAGTGGGCTTTTGTGGATTATTAACATTAGCTTTTATAATATTAAAAATTCTCGGAATAATAAAATGGAGTTGGGGATGGATATTGGCTCCCTTATGGATTCCATTGTCCATTTTTATAGTTATAATAGTTGTTATATTTATTCTAGCAAAATAAAAGGATTGTAGAGACATGAATGATGACGAACTCTTTACAATAAAACAAGAAAATGAAAAACTAAAAAATGAAAACAGAAATTTGCGAGCTGAAATTTTTCTACATGAAAATTGTACATATGATATTATTGAACACCAAAAAATAATAGATGATTTGCAATATAAAATATATGAATTAAATAATAAAATTCAAAAAATAAGAGACTTATTAAATCCTCAAAATTTAAAGAAAAGACTTTATTATATTGATGTAATAAATGACATCAAAAAAATATTAAATATATAAAAGACGCTTTTTTAAGTGTCTTTTTTTATTGAATACAGAATATACTATTACATGAAATTAGCAATAGAAAGGATTAATATGAATTCACTATTTTCGGATAGATTACAAGATTATATGGTTAATAATAATATTTCAGAAGTTAAATTAGCAGATATAGTTTGTGTCAAACAACCAACGATTTCACGTTGGCTTAATGGGCAATCTGTTCCTAATATAAATCATGTTACTTTGTTATGCAAAGAATTAAATATAGATGCTAATTGGCTTTTAGGACTTTAATATAAGGAGAATTGAGTATGGAAATTATAGTTGAAACAGTTGGTGAATATACTGGCATGTTATATGGAAATTGTAGCTATTCTATTTATCAAAACGGACGTGAAGTATTTCATACAGGATTTAGAAATATTAATACAAGAGAAGAATTGATTGAAGATTTAAAAGAATTTCCGGAATTTATTAAATCATTAAGAGGGGAAAAATGACACGAAACCTAGAACAAGAAGTTGAAGAAATAAAGGCTACTGGAAAAGAAGTATATTCATTTTCAAGATTGGAATGCATTAACAATTGTTTATATGAAGCATATAGAACATATATATTAAATGATAGACAAAATCAAATCCCAAATATTTACGGCATATTGGGTGGTAAAATTCATGATGTACTTGAAGGTATTATGAATAGTAAAAATACAACAGCGGATTTATTACCAGCAATGAAGCAAGAACTAAATGATATGGATATGCTTGGAATTGAATTTCCAAAAGGTCGCAATAATTCAGATGCTATTCGAGAGGGATGGATAGCGGACATGACTCATTTTTGCAATACTTATAAACCACCAAAAGGGAATTTTGAAACAGAAACATTTTTTTTATATAAAACACCAAAAGGTAATTACGTTCAGGGATATATAGATTTAACTAAAATACATAAGAACAATATGCTTTCAATTTACGACTATAAAACATCTTCTATGTATAAAGGGGAAGAAATAAAAAAGCATGGTAGGCAGCTTGTACTATATGCACTTGGAAAAGAGCAAGAGGGACATAAAATTAAAGAAATAGCGTGGATAATGCTTAAATACTGCGAAGTTTCTTATGATGGGAAAAAACGTTCAAATTCTAAAGAGGAAACTAAAATAACAAAAGTAATTGAACGTAAAAATATTATAAAAGAATTAGCTAGTGTTATAGAATACAAATTAGAAAAATATGGAGTTTGCGAAGTTGATAGAGAAATAATAATTGATGAAGCGTATGAAAGAAATAAGATTCCTGAAATTCTCGCCTGCGAATTTTCAGTCAAACCATATGTAATGAAATACGAACTTAATGATGAAATTCGTCAAGAGTGCAATCAATATATAGATGATACTATTGAAATGTGGGAAGGCTTAGACCATAATAACATAAATCTTTTTACACCTCTTAACTTTACAGAAAAAAATAAAAAAGGTGAAGATAAATTAAACTTATTCTATCATACAAATCTCTGTGGATATGCAAAAAATTGCCCATATTTACAAAAATTTATAGATACAATTCAAATTGAAAAAGAAAATGAGGATTTATGGTAATAAATAGATTTATAACTTGGTTAAATTACAATTATGATAATATTCCTAGACATCTAACAAGGCAGATACTACAATTAAATGCAATCAAAGATTTTTGCGTAGAATTTCCGACTTGTGAAGGCTGTCCATTTCGAGAAGAATACAAAGGTTGTATGTTTAGAGGTAAGACACCGAGGGAATGGTAGGAGAAAATATAAAATGAATATATTTTATGATGGTTTTACTCCGTATTTAGATACAATAGAATTAATATTTCAAGAAATAAAATATAAACATTCTAACATAATTGCAAAATCATCTTCAAAAAGTATAATTTGGTTAGAGAATTATATTTTTGATATAGGTCAAATAATAAGTTTTTTATATGAAATAAAGGAATTATCAGATAACGAAAAATGTAAATTAATCATAAAAGAAAACTTATGTAAGTATCCTAATTTAAAAGCAAACAAATATTTAAAGGAGTTATAAAAATGAAAAGTTATGTTGTTGCACGTGTATCTAAAGACTACTGTTATATTTACGAGTGCGTTGTAGAGCAACCCCACATAAATATAGTAGATATGAAACGCTATGCTCAAATAAGGCAAGGTCAATTATATGAACTAGATTTTGATTGGAGAGATTGTTTTCGGAAATTTTATCTAACATTAGGAGAATTTATTGACTATTATGAACACTACAATAGAAATGCTTTGTATGTTAGAAAATTATAGATTTATTGGTTAACAAAACACCGATAAATTAATAAAATATGCTTGTGAAAAAGGACTAGACTGATTATAATATAAATAAATAGCAACGAATCGTCCTGAGATTATCGGACGATTCGAGTAATCGTACAAATTGGCCGAAACGATTAATATAATAAATGGAGATAAATTATGCCTGAAAACAAAAATACTGAATACAAAGAAAAAATCAGTAAGAGTTTTTTAAAGACCGTGTCTGCCTTCGCCAATTACTCTGGTGGAAAAATATATTTTGGAATAGATGACGAGGGGAACAAAGTTGGGATTGACGAATTGGGCGCCAACAAACTTCGAGTAGAGGAGATGATTAATGGGAATATACGTCCGGTTCCAAACTATGAATTAGATATAGATGGAAATATATTGATTCTAAATGTATTTGAAGGGATGAATAAGCCGTATTTTTACGAAAGCAAAGCTTATAAAAGAAGCGATACATCCACTGTAGAAATTGATACATATGAATTAAAAAATTTAATTATCGAAGGACAAAATATAGATTTTGAAGAGACCAAATCTAACAAACAGGATTTGACATTTGAATATCTAGAAAAGAAATTAAAGCAAGTCATAGAAATAGAAAAATTGACGTTAGATATACTAAAAACGTTACGGCTCTATAATGCGAAGAACCAATATAATCTGGCCGCGTATTTGCTGTCTGATAGTTTAGAAGGTGTGGGGATAGATGCGGTTAAGTTTGGAGAGTCGATAAACGAATTGGAAAAGCGAGTTACTGTTAAAGAAGGCTCTATTTTAAAGCAGTTTGATGAAATTGAAAAAATGTTTGAAGATTATTATGTTGTGGAGCGCATAGAAGGGACACGTCGTGAAAATTTTGAAAAAGTACCTAGAGAAGCATTCAGAGAAGCTATAGCAAACGCCATGGTTCATAGGCGGTGGAATATCAATGCGGATATTAGGGTTAAAATGTTCTCGGATTGCATTGAGGTTATTTCCCCGGGTGGACTCCCAAACGGAATAACTAGAGAAGAATTTATAAACGGTCAGTATTCATCATTAAGAAATCCGATTTTAGCAGATGTGTTTTTTAGATTAAAACTGATAGAAAAATTTGGAACAGGAATTCTTAGAATTAAGGAGTTGTACAAAGATTTTATAGCGCAACCGAAGTTTGATGTATATGAAAACTCGATAACGGTTATCCTGCCTACAGTTGAAAGCATAGTTCTAGATGCGATTGAGCAGAAAATATATGACTATTTAAAAGAGCACGGATGGACATCAAGAACAGAGGTGCAAGATGCAATGGAGCTTGAACGTCATAAAGCGATAGAGATACTAAACTCGTTAGTTGAGCGAAATATAATTGCTGTTGAAGGACAGGCTAGAGCAACGAAGTATAATATAAATTCAAGAAATGGTGAAGAATGGTTAAAATAGAATATAAGGGGGCATAATGGAGAAATCAAATGAAAAAGCCATAGAAAATATCGTCGGGAGGAAATTACTTTATGCTAAACAATAACGATTATTACCATCCTGACAAAGCTCTGTCTCGAATATCAGAACAAGAAGCTATGCTAAAAATAGCTATGGACGTACAAGTAATTTTACAGCTACTAATTGCGAAAGGTATTTGCACTCAAGAAGAAATATCTGATATGAGATTAAAAGTTGCGAATTTACCTACTTATAAAAATACACTTAATACATTAAAAACTGAAAGAGCTGCTATGGAAAAAGCCCAAGATAATCCACAAGAATATTTAGGGGCCTTATTTAATGCTAAAATGAATGGAGACATAAAATAGATTTGCAAAATTAAATAATTATGATATTATAGAAATACAAAAGAGCTACCGATAGACGGTTAGCCCGATAAATAGGAACAATAGTCGCCTAGCTTATCAGGATAGGGCGGCTATTTCTTTTTTGTCACATTGTAAACCAATGTTGCTAAACCGATTAAAACTAGTGTATATGTAAACATTTCACCATGTGTAACCAATAGCATCACCCCCTTTTATATTCAGAGGGGATAGACACCCTCTGGCGAGGGCTAACCGCCTACCATCTTGGTAGCTCATGCAAGATTATAACAAACAAAATAATGGTTTTGCAATATGATTTGACAAGTTTAGTTATTAAGATTATTATATATATACAAAAGAGCTACCAGTAGACGGTTAGCCAGAAAAACAAAATTAGCTTTAGAAAGCCGCCTATATTTTCCAGACAAGGGCGGCTTATCTATTTGCTTTTATTAGTTCAATAATCAATGGAATAATGATTGCAAGAATCATTAATATCAATGATAAGAGTTCATAATCGCTCATAAACATTCACCTCAACAAGTATTTTCGCTCTAAGACGAATTATCTTGAATAGGGTTATCAGTACCCTAGTTAGAGGCTAACCGCCTACCATCTTGGTAGCTCGTATACGATTATAGCAAACATTTAGATACCTGTGAAGGTATCTTTTTTTTTGTTTTGAGAATATATATAGAGAGACACAAAAACTTTGGATGGTGACAAAAATGACTATTGAAAAAATTTTTTCTTTTCTTGAACATATGGGAAAAATAACAAATTCAGGAACAGTTGCTTTAACAGTATCAATTGAATTATGTATTTCATTACTTATAATGTTTTTTCTAAGAACTTTATTAATTTTTAAAAGTGCAAAAATAAAATTTTTTAAAGAGGAAAAATTTATTAAACAAAGAGGAATAATATTAAATCATATCGGTTTGGAAATTATTATTTCATTTATTGTTTCATACATTTTTTTATTAATGATTAATACAACAAGTGGAAACATAATTTTAAATATGTTGTTTGTACCGTTATTAGGTCAAATCATAGCAATTTGTATTGATGATTGGATATTAATTCCAAAAGAAACAGATGCAATATTTAATAAAGTAAATTTATCAGAATCTCATACAGTTAATACAATTCAAGATATAGCGGAAATTAAAGGAGCAATTAATCACGATATAGTTAATTCAAATGATTTTAGACCAATAATTGTAAATACTATTAATGACATTAAAAAAGTTCAAGAAGAACATGAGAGTAAAATAAATGTTATTACTGATAAATGTAATGAAACAGTTGATTTGTTAGCAAAATTACAAGAATCAGAAAAGAATGATAAAAAAATTAGTTTGAAAAAAACTTTGTATAATTGTTTAAACAATGGATTCGTAACACCCGAAGAACGAGAAAAAATTGAAATTGATTATTATTCTTATATAAATCTTTTAGGTGGAAATTCAGATGTCCAAGAATTATATGAAAAGCATTATAAAAAATTAGATGTCCATGAAGATAGAAGAAAAGAAAATAAGACTGTTGCATATGATAAAAGACAAGATACATATATTAAATATGGACAATATGATAGCGAAAATAAAGACGATTAATAATAAATTGTTTGAAAGGGGATTAATATAATGAAACAATGGGAAATGAATATTAAAGGAACAACCCACGTTAAAGTTTTAGCAGATAGTTATGAAGAAGCTATTAATAAGGGATTATTATATATTGAACAGGAAAACGAACCGAACTGGTTCGACTTTAAGATTATTAAAAATTCGGTGGAAATAGTGTCTGAATAGATAAAATTTGCAATAATAATATTTAAATGATATTATAATAAAAGAAAGGCATTACCAACATTGGTTGCCTACATAAGTGATTATGAAAAGATAACCGCCTAGTTTACAGACCGGGGCGGTTATTTCTTTTTATTACAAATTGTAATAATGAGGGCTGCAAAGCTAATTAGCATCGTACCAAATAAAAACAATTCATTATAAGAAACCATTTTACATCACCTCCTTGAATACTCGAAGAGGTGAAAACCTCTTCTGTGAAGAGGCAACCGCCTGTTAGTAATACCCAAGAGAGATTATAGCACAATTATAATTATATATAAACCTTCTGTATCTAGAATATATAGATACAGAGGGTTTTTTATTTATATAACAATTATAGGGGGATATATTAAGTGCAAAAATATTCTATATTACATTGTCATACAGAATTATCTAGTGGTATTACAAATATAGACAGTGTAACAAAATATGAACAATATATTGAACGGGCTTCAAAAGAAGAAGATGGAATATACAATATTACTTTTACTGAACATGGTAATATTTTTAACTGGTATAAAAAGAAACTTGCATTAGAAAAAGCTGGATTTAAATATATTCATGGTATTGAAGCATATATTACCGAATCTTTAAATGAGAAAATACGTGACAATTATCATTGTATTTTATTAGCCAAAAATTATGAAGGATTTAAAGAATTAAATAGATTAATTTCCTCATCATTTAATAGAGCAGATGTTATTTGTTATGGAGAAAGTAATCATTATTATTACTCACCAAGAATTACATTTGAAGAATTAATAAACACTTCTGATAATATCATCATATTAACAGCTTGTTTAGCTGGTATTCTATCAAAAGGAACAAATGGATTAAAGAAAAGATTTATAAAATTTATTATAACCAATAAAGATAGATGTTATTTAGAAGTACAACATCATAATTGTTTAGAACAAATAGAATTCAACAAATATCTTGCCAAACTTTCACATAAATACAATTTAAAATTAGTTGCTTGTACAGACACACATTCATTAAATGAGCAACATGCAAAAGGAAGAGAAATACTTCAAAAAAGTAAAAATATATACTTTGAAAATGAAAACGACTGGGATTTAATATATAAAACATATGATGAATTGGTATTGGCATTCAAAGAGCAAGGAGCTTTAAGCGGGGAAGATTATTATGCTGCTATTGAAAATACCAACAAAATAGTGGATAGCATAGAAGAATATAAATTAGATACAAATACTAAATATCCACATATTTATGACAATCCGGAAGAAACTTTTAAGCAAAAGATAAACGAAGCATATAAAAAACATCCATATTTGAAAAAAAGATATTCAAAAGAAAAAATAAAACAAGTTATTAATGAAGAACTTGAGGTTTATAAAAAAACACAATCAATTGATTTTATGTTATTGCAAACTTATTTGCGAGAATGGGAAAAGTCTCAGGGCATTCAATGTGGATATGGTCGAGGCTCTGTGTCGGGTTCTGAAATTGCATATGCACTAGATATCACTAAAATGGACAGCCTTAAATTTGGTTTAAATTTTTTTAGATTCATGAATCCTAGTAGAGTAACTAATGCCGATATTGATACGGATTATTCTAGCGAAGATAGAGATAAAGTTAAATACTTTTTATTACACGACCATATGAATCTTCCCAAAATTCAATCAGCCGAAATAATCACATTCAATACGATAGCACTTAAAGGGGCGATTCGTGATGTGGGAAGAGCGCTCAATATTTCATTGAAAGAAGTTAATGATATATGTAATAGAGTTGAAAATGAAGAAACAACTCTAAGAAAAAAATATCCTGAATTATTTGAATATGTAGATATAGTTAATGGAACAGTCGTTTCAATTGGAACTCATCCTAGTGGGGTTTTAGTTAGTGATAAAAACTTATACGAAGATATAGGCTTATGTTCGTTAGCAACTTCAAAATATCCAGTATCAATGCTTAATATGAAAGAATTAGATGCGCTTATGTATGTTAAGCTAGATATTCTTGGTCTAGATAATATAGGTATAATAAATGATACATGTAAACTACTTAATATAGAGCGATTGATACCGGATAATACTGACCTTAATGATGAAAATGTTTGGAAATCTATCCGTGATGATACTACTTTAATTTTTCAATGGGAAAGTGATAGCGCACAAGCATATTTAAAAAGATTTATGTCTGATAAAACTTTGCAAATTGCAAAAAAAAACAATACAAACTTTTCGTATATCAAATGGTTTTCATTTGGAAATGGTTTAATCAGACCGGGATGTGCCTCCTTTAGAGATAACATTGCAAACGGTGAGATTTTAAAAACAAATTTTAAAGAATTTGACGATTATTTGGCTAGTACATTCGGTCATATAACAATGCAAGAAGATATAATGCAATTTCTAGTAAAATTTTGTGGATACTCAGATGCAGAAAGTGATACAGTTCGTAGAGGTGTCGCTAAAAAATATGGTACTGAGCAATTTGTGGATGAAATACATAAAAGATTTATTGAACATTCAAATACTGTTTATCATCAACCAATCAATAGATTAGAAGAAATGTTTCCAAGTATTGAACAAGGTATTAAAGATGCAAGTGCATATGCTTTTTCGTGGAATCATTCAGATAGTTATAGTTGCATTGGATATATATGTGGTTATTTACGTTATTATCATCCACTTGAGTTTTTAACTGCTTCTTTTAATATTTTTCGGGATAAAGAAGACAAAACACTTGCAATTACACAATATGCAAAAAAAGTTAGAATCAATATTTTGCCAATTAAATTTGGAAAATCTCAAGCCTATTATTCATGCGATAAAAAAACAAATTCAATATATAAAGGTATTGCTTCAATTAAATATCTTAATATTAAAATCGCAGATGAATTATATGAATTAGGAATTAAAAATAATTACATTACATTTATTGATTTACTCAGTGATATAAAAAATAAAACAACAGTTAATTCTAGACAATTAGAAGTATTAATTAAGCTAGATTTCTTTTCTGAATTTGGTGAAATAAATCAATTGTTGGAATATACTCGTATCTTTACATTAATTTACGGGAAAAAACAATTTAAGATTGACAAAATATATGAATTAAAATTGCCAGTAGAATCTTTTCAAAAATGTTCACAAAATAAAACAGAGAAAATGTTTAAAGACTTTGATAGCTTAGAATTAATCAAAAATATATGCAATGTTATTAATTATCCCAAAACTAGTCTTATTGAAAAAATATCATATCAACAAATACATTATGGTTATATACAAATTACAATTCCCGAAATACAACCCTGTTATGCGTTTGTTCAAAAAATAGAAGGAAAACAAAAAAGAACCGTATATCTTTATAGATTAAATGATGGAACTAATGAAATAGTTAGAGTACGCTCTAAGTTATTTGCTAATAAACCATTTTGCGAAGGTCAAATTATTAAAACTATTGATTGTTTTGATGAGAAAAAATGGAAGTATGATAACGAAAATAATAACTATTACCAAATTGATGAAAAAGAAAAAATATTATCTAAATGGAGCATAGTAGAAAATGATTGATAAATATAAGTATTCTGACAAAGAAATGGATGAAATTGTAAAATCAATGGTTATACTTTGGGATTCAAGAGAACAAAAAAATAATCATATTTTAGATGTATTTGAAAAAAATAATATTACATATCAAAAAAAAGCTTTGGAAAGATGTGATTATAGCTTCTATATTCCGGCAAATGATTCTCTAAATATTCCAAGAGCATTATTTTTCGACAAAGAAATTGCAATAGAAAGAAAAGCTAACCTTGATGAATTAGCGAATAATTGGACTAAAGAAAGAGACCGTTTTGAAAAAGAAATGTGTTTGGCTCCAAAAACAAAAGTCCTTTTAATCGAAAATTCTAACTATGAAGATATAGTAAATGGTAATTATAGAAGCCAATATAATAAAAAAGCATTTTTAGCTACACTTCATACATTTTGGTTTAGGTATAACATGCCGGTATTTTTTATGCCAGACAAAAACACATCAGCGTTATTTATAAAGAAATATTTTGAATATTATTTAAAAGAATTTTTAAGATAAAAAGGAGGAATAAATATGACAGATAAAAAATATACACACAAAGAAATGCCTAATTTAAAAAAATGCCCCTTTTGTGGGGGAACTCCATGGATATCAAGAATAGTTACCCTCGTAAACGATGAACGTTTTCCTTTTTCTATAGACTATACTATTTATTGCAACAATTGTAAATTTAGATGCTATGGAACTGATGAAAAATCGTTAATATGCGCGTGGGAAAGAAGAATTTAAAACTTAATACAGAAAAATCAATTTCAAGAATAAATAAGTAGTGGATATTCCACTGCTTATTTTTTTGAAAGGAGAAAGTATTAATGCAAAATTTACTTTTACAAAAAATTAAATTCAATAAAAAAAGAATAACAAATATGGTAGTTGTTTTGATTTTTTTTATAGCCGTACTAATTTACTCGAACAACAAACAAACTGATTTTGAAGCCATAATAGAAAATAAATCAGCTATAGCAGGAGTAACTAACATTGTACCAAATATAAACAAAAAGAATATAGAAATTGAAAAGTCTAACATTCAAATGGTTGCACAAGTTAATGAAGTTATAAATCCCGAAATGAATGAAATAAATGCAAATATACAAGAAGAAATAATAAAAATGTCTGAATCAATTAATAATGAAATTGATAATTTGCAAGAAGAAGAATTTTGGGATGATATGGAACTAGTCGCTTTGGTTTGTGTGGCGGAAGCGGAAGGAGAATCAGAATATGGTAAAAGGCTTGTTATTGATTGCATATTCAACCGAATAGATTCTGTTTATTTTCCAAATACAATCAAAGATGTAATATATGCTCCCGGTCAATGGGAATGTGTATCCAATGGAAGAATAAATTGTGTAGAAAATAATGAATACATAGCAAATCTTGTAATGGAGGAATATAACAAACGTACTAACACAAAAGTAATATATTTCAGAACAAATCATTATTTTGATTTTGGTACGCCAATTTTACAAGAAGGACATCATTTTTTTAGTGGAAGATAATTAAGGAGAATAAAAACTATGAAAAAAGAAAATTTATTTTATATTAAAGATTTAATTCTTGATTGTGTCATTTTATCAGGCATTTTACTTATAATATCTCAATTTCATAATATTTCTTTAGTTTGGATTTTATCTCCATTTTGGATTACGCTTTCAATAATAATAATTGAAATATTGCTTGTATTGATAGGTGGATTTTTTTCACTATTAAAATCACTTTTTAAATTTAATTCTGAAAGGAAAAACGATGTTAAAAAATGAAGACAAGTTTTTAAAACAATTTGCAAAAGATTTTTGTAAGAAATACAGATTATGTGGATATAGCGAATTAGATGTAATTTTATTTGTACGAAGATTAAACAATATAGGTTGTTTACTTATAAAAAAAGAAGATATAAAAAGAGTTCAACTAACAAAAGATTCTATAATCAAAAAATACATAGTTCCATGGACTAAAAAAGATAAACTGAATATTTTAGAAAGAATAAAACATCTAAAGGAGCAAAAAAAATGAAATTATTAATTCTTATTCTATTGATAATTTTTATTGCATATATTTTGAAAACAATGTAGAGGAAATAACATGACTAAAGAAAATGAAATACTATTACAAAATTATATTTTAAATTATGCTTCGAAACATCATATTAGCATAGAAGAAACAAAAGAACATTTAATGGTTAAACTTGTTGAACGTTTTTACAAAGGTGAAAAAAATGATACGGACAAATGACCCAATTCAAGATTTTTTGAATTATGATTATGAACAATACTTAAAAGAAATATCTAGACCAGTGTGTTGTGAATGTGGCGACTACATAACAGATGAATATTTATGGGATTTCCATGGGATGTATTACTGCGAAAAATGTATGAGAGACCACAGGGAGAGAATAGATGATTGAAAATACAATTTACAAAATAGAAGATAATTCCAAAGAAAATTTTAAACTACTAGATTTTCATCACATCGGAGACGGAATATACCGCCACATTTTCGCAGGCTATAGATGGCAAGGTTATACTACAATAACATGTCAATTTTTAGGCTATGATGATTCAAATAGAATTACTATTTCAGTCTATCAAGAAGATGGCAATTTATACGCTCCTTATTATAAGGAAAGTAATGATAATGAAGTTTTAAAAATAGTAAATAAAAACATAAAACGTGAACTTAAAAAATGTGGAATAAAAAGATATAAGTTAAAAGAAAAAAATATATTTATAAAAAAGAATTATTAACGGGGGTATTTATTATGAAAAAAAGACAATTAATATTATTGTTCATTCACACAGCTCTTATCTCATTATCAATCACAGGTTGCACAGAAGCCGAAAGAGTATCATACAACATTTCGAAAGATGCTGATAATTTTAATCAAGTTCGTCAACTTACTGTAATTAATTGTATTCAAGGTGATGTTTTGTTTCAGATGACTGGAAAAATGAGTATAACGGCAGATACAAATGACAATCAGCTTGAAGTTATTGTTGAAGACGAGTATGGAAATTACAAAAAGCATTTTATTGGATTATCTGACAATGTGACGTATGTTGTTGAAGATGTAACTTCTGATAAAGCAGAAAAATATAAATATGAACTAAATTTCAATCCTAATATGTGGATTCCGGTTAAGCCAGCGGTTATTGATTAATAGAATAAAATAATAAGGAGGAATAATTATGAACAAAGATGCAAAATTTCATCCTATAACAAATTGTTGAAGAAAATGCAAAACAACTTTTGACAAAAATAATCATAAAGGTTTTCGAAGAGATTTAATTCAACCTATAGATGGAGATTGGTTCTTTTTATGGTACTACAGTTGTCCAAAATGTAAATGCAAAACTTTATTTTTGAAAGAAGATACAAGTGAAGATGAAGAAATGGAAAAAATTTATTCGATAGGTATGTAAGCATGGCTAAAATAAATTTAATTGAATGCAAAAAAACTGCACAAGCAAAAAAAGACTTAACTAAAAAATGTAAAAAAATATGTCGAGCAGAAGGTATTACACAACAACAATTAGCAGAAGCTGTTGGTCTTAGTCAATCTCAAATTTCATATCTATTCAAAAAGGGTGTTAGTACAGAATTAGTATGTGCTATTGCTAGATTAACAGGAAGAAAGCTTCTTGAAAAAACAGATGACCTCGATTAACTTCGAGGTCATTTTTTTGTCTTATTCATATTATATTGTTAATGGGAAATAAAAAATCGTCAAAAAATTTTTGCCAACTTTTTTGCCAACTTTCGCCCAAAACCTTATATTTTAGCCGTTTATAAGGGGTACCTATTAGGGTTCGACTCCCGTCTAGTCCACTTTTTTAAGAACCTCGTAATATCAAGGAAAACATCGTAGAAACCTTGATTTTATGGGGTTTTTTACTACCTGTTTTATCTATAGATTAAATATTTTATTTGTCTCATAAATAAGTTTTTTGCCAACTTTTGCCAATTTTTTGCCAGAAATTTGCCAACTTTTTCCCAATACAAAGATAGTAATTGTTTGTGAATCAATACAAAAACGATAATTCATCAAATGCCGTTACTATATCTTTTTGTGACTCTTCGGGGTCAAGGTTATAAGCATAAACCTTTTGCATTGTAGAAGACCCATGTTCCCATCCCATATAATTCTCTATTTGTACAACTGTAAATCCTTTCTTCATTAAATAAGCAGCGGCAAAATGCCTTAAAATATGCAATCTAAATCTTGGAATATTTAAAGCATCTTGAGCTTTGTGTAAAAATTCATTAACGGTATGAGGATTCCCAGTAAACAACATTTCATCATGTTCTTTTATCATATCCGCAATATTTTGAGGAATAGAAATTGCTCTATTAGTAGCATCTGTTTTTGGAGAACTTTTTATATAATAATTATTATTTTCATCAAGCACATAATCTTTATTAATAATTAATGTATTGTTATTAACAATATCATTTTTTGATAAACAAGGAATTTCACTTCTTCTAAGACCTAATGCTGATAAATTTAAAAACAAATAATATCTTGAATCTTTAGAATATTCTAAAATTCTTTGAACGTCTTTTGTCGTTGGTTGATATTCAAAATTCTTTTTTTTAGCAGGTAGTTTAATATTATAAATAAAAGATGGTCTATATTCTTTAAACACCGCCTTATAAAAACCATTTAAATTTCTCGTACTTTTAGGTGAGTGAGTTTTAGAATATTCATCAATCATATTTTGAATATTAGTTTGAGTTACATCAAATAAATTAAATGTAAGAAAATCAGAAGGAGTATTCCTTATAATAGATTGATAGTTTATAATAGTAGTGGACGAACGTTTGTTAATTCTTGATTTTTCAATATAATCAAAAGCATATTGACAAACTGTTCCGGCATTAGCAGAAGTCTCTTGATTAGCCTCAAATGCTTCTGCTAATGCAAATGTAATTTCTTTTTGACTTGGTTTATGGTCGAATTTCAAAGTATATTTTTTTCCTTTAACCATTTTTCTTACTCGATAATTAGAATCACTTATTTTTTCAATACCCATATTAAATTATCTCCTTTATTTTTTATTAAAATAATATATTATTATTTCAAATAAAACAAGACGGGTTTTTTTGCCAATAATTGAAAAACGTAAAAAAAAGGGTAGTAGGAATTTCCTACTACCCTTTAAAAATTTTCATTAATTTAGATGTGTATTATTAAGTACTAATAAAACTTCAATTAATTCTAAATTGTTACGTAGTTCTTTTACTATATAGAAATATTAAGTACTAATAAAACCTCAGCACGCATACTGCTTTCTTCGTTTCTCTTTTACCATATAGTATTATTAAGTACTAATAAAACTGAATTTTAGAGATTTTGTTTTTTTCTAACTTTTACTATATAGTAATATTAAGTACTAATAAAACTCTGTCTATCTAAAAACATAACTTTATCATCTTTTACTATATAGTATTATTAAGTACTAATAAAACAGGATGCTGTATTTAAAGCGTTAGGGGTTCTTTTACCATATAGTAATATTAGGTACTAATAAAATAAGGATGCTATTAATAAGATTACCGAAGTCTTTTACTATATAGTATTATTAAGTACTAATAAAACAAATCAATTGCAAAAGCCGGTATTGTTTCCTTTTACTATATAGTAATATTAAGTACTAATAAAACATATACATTTGCGAATCCACCAGAACCAACCTTTTACTATATAGTAATATTAAGTACTAATAAAACTTCTTGCGATATGTAAGATAGCCAGATGTGCTTTTACTATATAGTATTATTAAGTACTAATAAAACAAATCATGGTCATCAACTTTTACTATATAGTATTATTAAGTACTAATAAAACGTCAAATCTAGTACGTTTGTTATCTCTAACACTAAATAGTATTAGCATTCACAAATTTCGTAGATTAATTTTGGTTTCCCATGGTTAGTAACAAACCATGTAACCATTATATCAGTTTACATAATTAATTCAATAAAATTATGGTCTAAAACCGCCCGCATTAGACAAAACATAGCTGCCACTAACATGACCTATATTAACCCTGCTTAAATCCTCTACATTAGCCCATATAGGCTTAATAGTTTTATTAGTTGGTTCATCAAAGAATTCAAATGGAGATTCTTCTCCATAAACTTCATACCACCTTGAATGTTTATTATTAATATGGTCTTGTGTAGCATAAATTCTATTTTCCAATAAACAAAATAAACTAGCACATAAAGAATGCATTGTTGTATTTTCTAATAGTTCACCAGCATCAGTATATTGACCGTTTAAACAAAAATCTTTATGTTGCTCTGAAATGGGCAATTGTTCCAAGTTAACATCAGATAAACATAATAAATCATCAATTTCAAGCGGATAGTTTGATTCCGGATTATATCTTGTAGTTTCCGCCATATTAATCACCACCTAACCAAACAAAATTTTCCCATACACCATCAGGTTCTTCTTCTTCAATAGAAAGAAATTGACCTGCGACATAAGACTTGATTTGCGTGTTTCTAATTTCTTCAACCATAGTATTAATAATTTCCATATCGAGATTATATTTTTTTAGTTGAGTTGCATATTCATCTATAAGAATTTGAGCAGCAGCATAATTTCCATCTAAACGGTATGCGTTAATCTGATTAATTAATTCACCTATTGTATCATTTACATTCTTATATCCCACTATAGTAATTAATTCATCGGGGAAATTAGAATATTCATGTGTAAATTTTGCCATAATATATCCTTTCTAAATCCACGAATATAGTGGATAAAATCTATGCATTGTAATAGAAGTTGTTCCATTTTGGAAATCATGTGATATAGAATCGATTATGTATTGATTTGCACTTTCAGCATTATATGGTTTATATGAAACTTTGATATTAACATCCAAAAATGGAGCTAGAAGAGTAGTAATTGTAATGTTGTCGGTTAATCTAGTTGAAACAAAATTATTATAATTAGATTGAGCAAGTGCCAAATCATCAGAAGTACAAGTTTCTTTATTTTCAACCTGTAAAATTGACCCAATTCTTTCAATAGCAAATGGAGAATCTTCATTAATTGTTCTTGTAAGAGCACTTGGTGAAATATCATACATTTCATAAAAATATTCAGGACTATATTTTTCCACTTCAATTCCACTTGGAACAACATATCTTTCTGAATGATGTTCATAATTTAAAAGAACTGTCATTCCGTGAGGTTGATATTGTCCTAAATAAACTGCACGTATATCATAGCTTCCATTTACATATTTTCTTTTTATTTGAAAAGTATAAGTTCGACCAGTTACAAGAACACCTGCTTTTAATCTACTCAAATTTTCCCCATCATAAATAGGAATTGCTCCCAAATTTGCTATATTAACTAACGGGTTTGCTTGATTAGTTAATGGAACTTTAAAAGCAATTTTATCACCATTATAATATTTTGGCTCACCGGCAATTGGGTCTACATAAGCACTATTAGGTACAACATAGGTATTGTTAGTATAAGTAACACCGCTTTCTGTATAATAATCAGCTTCAATTATATCACCCCATACTTCCGATATATTTTTTACTTCTGTAAAAGTACTACTAGTAGATTCTGTATTTTCAGAAATCAATATTTGTTGAATATATTCATTGCTTAAAACAACATCATCATCATATCCACTAGGTTTCATTTGACATACGAAAACATTATTTATATCAAAAAACATTTCATAATTTGGGTATAAATCTCTTAATGTAGTAAGAATAGATAAAACAGTATCTCCACTAGAAAATTCTAAATCATACGGAATACAATTCCATGTTGGATTAGCATTTCGGTATGCAATATAACCCTCAGGATTTTTAGATTCTAAACCTTTATACTCACCAACATCCTCAACTTGAATATCTTTTATTCTTCCTAACTGAGTTACAGTACGAATAATAGCATCTCTAATATAATTATGTTGTATTATTTCACCTGTTGTAGAATTTTCTTTATAAGCAGGGATAATAGTTTGTAATTGACCTAAAACACCATTTCTAGAGCCATCTAATAAAGCCATAAAATCTGCACAATTTACTTGAAGAGTATTAGTACTTGAATCGTAATTACCACTTGTATCAGTATAGATATAATGACCCTGAGAATACCATTTAATCTCATTTGTTCTAGTATTTTTTATTCCAACTTCCATTTTTATATTTCTATTAAGCCATATATAAGATGTTTCGTTAACAGATATATTTTGTTTTCTTGTTGGAATAATAATAAAATTACAAGTCCTTCTAATGTCAGAATTAGCATCAACACTATTAGAACCACCCTGTATAATTCCATCTAAAGAATCTAGAACAGTTCCGTCATCATTTAATACCGATATTTTAATAAAACATTCAACACTAGGTTGTTTTATAAGGCGAATATCTTCGTTTGTAATAGTTACACCCATAATTATTCACCTCCATTAAATTCTATCCCAATAAATCTCTTCAACATCATTTAGATTAGCCCAATACATATCCTCATTATCATCATGTTCACCTGTTTGAATCCAATTAAATGTAATATTTCTAATTTTATAAGTATTTTGAGCACTATCAGTTGGACTCGGAACGACTTGTATAAGCCAAATTCGTCCATCTGAATGTTTTAAAACTTTTGGGTTTCCATCCGTCAAGAAATCCATGAGACCTTTTTTATAAAAATATCCAACATCTTCAACCATTTGACATGCTTCATCTAAATCATAAAATGCTCCATCTACTGAACCTGAATCAAAATTCATTAAACCTGAATGGAAGAAAACTGGATAGCGGTCATTTAACGGAACATTATAATTTCCTGTTATATTTCTAGTAGTGTCTATATTGCCACTTGTATGAAAAGTTTTATAAGTTGCATCAGCTCCTACTACAAATAAAGCATCAAAATTTGAATCCACAGGTATTATACTATAAACACCCGGATTGTTTTCTAAATCATATGGAACAATTGCATATTCATATGTAACATTTGATTGATTGAATCTATCAACTCCCTTAAATGTAAAATCTTCCTCAACTTCAATTGGATAGGTTGCAACGGTATACCAATCAAAAGTACCTTGAATTCTTCGTTTAATAGCTACAACAGATACATTTTCTGCTAACCAATCAACATTACCCGCCACTGTAGTTCCAGTTGAAAAATCAGCACGCATTATTGTATTCCAATTCCATTCATCAGGTATATCAAGAGTAGGTTGAGATTCAACTTCTTTTGTACCATACAAATCACTATATTTTCCACCATGTAATGTCAAATAGGTTAAATTTTCAGCATTAGTTGGAGTAGGTTGAGCAGTATATAAACCACCAATAAATGTAGTACCATAAAATACCATTTATACCACCTCCACTTCATTTATATAAACTTTGAATGAATAAATACTTTCTTTTTTTCTAACCCAAAATGCAACTAAATCAGACGACTCAAGTTCATCTATAGGAGGAGAATATAGGATATAATTATCTAAACCGTTATTGGCTACCAACTTATATCTAATTTTATCATCATCATAAATATATGCTGTTATATAAAATCCAAACTTTTTATTTGAATCATGTAAGGAAAAAAACACAACCTCACTTCTGTACATATCTTTTCCCTTAATGATGAAAGTGCAATTATCAGCTACATTATATCCTCTATCATAAATTAAAGTCTTTTCAATTAAATTAATATAACCATCTTCATACTCAAACTCATCATCACCATGATAATCAACAGATATAATATTAGTTTCATATTCAATTTGTCCTGAATTATAATTATTTGTAAGATAAAAGTTTGAAAATGTTTCGGGTATAATATAATCAATATTTATCTTAATATACCCTGTATCTACTTGATAGCCATGGACTGTTTCACCTTTAGCTCTTACATAATAAATTCCATCAGTAAGCCCATTAAATTTATATTTAAGCACTGAAACATCATAATTAACACCACTTGAAGCTAATAATGTCTTTGATGAATCATAAAGATAATATATTACTTCTTGAAGTTGTTCACTTTCTAATTGATAATATAATAATTGCAATTCAACATATGACTGTCCAATAACTTCATCTTCTGAAATATTAGAAAATCTAAAAGTAGGAGTAGTAATGAAGTATACAAATCTTGTATCACTCCAAGAACTTTTAGTATTATCATTTTCTGTCACTCTTATTTGTACATAATATTGAGTACCATAAGTAGTTACATCTATTGAATCTGCCGGCAACAAAAATTGAGTACTTCCCGAAGTTTGAGTTCCGCTATAAATTACTTCATTATCAGAAGAATTAGATATTCTAATCTCACTTTTTTTTATAATTCCTCCCGAATAAGTGAAGGGAATCATATTATCTTCTTCGTAAGACATAGCATCTAAGCTATATATAATAGGTTTTGACATCTTTTAATCCCTCCGCTAAAACATTTTGCACCAATAAGTACCGTTATACATATAAAAACTTACATAGTTCGCAATACAACCACCATCACCTGTAGTTACAACGGCACCACTAGAATATATTGATATAGCACCTGTATCATTTACATTTAAAGTAATGTTATTTGCTAAATTCGTTTCATCAAATTTAATTCCAACTATAGCACCGACTACTAATTGAAAATTAGAATCTGTTACAATAACCTCTTTATCGGGTTCTGAATCTTGAGTATCGCACGTTCCATAATAATTACAATTAGCACCACCTATACTATTTTCATAAAAAGTAATAGGAGATGAGATAGTAGAAGAATCACTACTACAATTTGGATACAGACAAATAGAATCATCAGACAATAAATATAAATTATTATCGTCATAAATATTTGCTTCCTCTGGAAATGTAGTGCCACAATCCCCACCATGAATAAACGTTGAACCTTTAGCTCCAATAGATACAGATGGTTTTGTATTTACAGCCGAATCAGTACCAACAATAGATATTATTCCATTAGCATTTAATGTTATTGAACCATCTTCATTTTTATATGTTGCTGAAACAATAGGATTTACAGAAGTAGCATTATAACTTTCATCTGTAGCTATTATAATTTTCCCACACATTAAAGAAATTTTAGATTTAATATAATTCCATATATATAATGCTTTTCTTCTGAATATATTATTTGAACTATCAAATCCACTGGATGCATTTTCCGACGTTATAATGTCTGTATTATCGATTAAATCTAGAGTACTTCTAGTAGTTCTATCAGCAACAGATTTTACAGATATAGTACCATTTGAATCTACAGCAATTGTTTCATCATCAGGCTTAACAACTCCAGTTTGACTTGATGATGCAATGCGCACACTTTTTTTTGTAGCACTAATTTTACCTTTAGTTTGTGAAACAGAATCTATAAATGAAATAGAAGAACCACTAGCCGACGGGTCAGTTGCATTCAAATCATTAATTGCTGCACCTCTATCAATAATTTCATCATCAATTAATCCTTTTAAAACTTTTCCTTGATAAGCAGATAGAGCAGTACCATCTACATGAGAATTTTGAGTTAATCCATTTATAACTTTTACATGCCCATATAAACTACCTGTTCCAAGTCCAAAATCTGTTGAAGAAGAAGCATGGTATTTTTGTGCTTTGTCAGACAACAAATTATCAACTTGAGCAGAAGAATAAGCACCGATTGAATTAGGCGAAATAGTAGAGGTTCCCATATTTACTTGACCTCTATTTGTTTGCATATAAATACCACTTATATACATTTTATTTATATCTCCATTTGGAACAGTTACATAAACCCTTTGTCCTATTGATAAAGAAATATAAGGAACTCCCATAGGAACAACTCTTTCAATATTATATTCATCTAAAATTGTATATGTATTTTTACTTCCTATAGCTTTTATCACGGAAACAAAAGTACGATTGTACTCAGTAAATGATATTTTAGCTACATTTACAATTTGTTTAGCTAAAACATTTACCATTTCCGTCAATTCTTTATTATTTATTTCCATGACAATTTCCTCTCAAAAAAGGCGGCGCATAAGCACCGCCCATTAATAGTTACTTTCTGTTTAATTCTTGTAATAAGGCATTTGGTAATTTGTTAGTAATTGCTTTAGCTAAAGCACTAGCATCATTTACTTCACTTACATTTATATCACCAATAGTAACAGTAAATGAATTTGTAATTTCAGTATTTCCACCCAAAGATGGCTTTTTAGAAACCACACTATTACCAATTCCACTAAATGACATTTGCATATTAGACATTTTAGAAAGCATATCAGAATAATTTGGGAAAAGAGAATCAATTGGTAAATATTTACCTCTTAATAATTCTCTAGTCTCATTTTCATTATAAACTTTCTCGCCACCTTCAAATCGATGCAATTGCCTTCCTTTTGCCAAATAAGCATTTCCATAGTTATCAAGAACAATTTCATCACCTGACTCTGCAATTTCATGATAACCCGGTAAAGCATTATCGGTTCCTGAACCATATACATAATGAATAGTAGAGCCTACCTTATAAGCATAACGTATTGCTTTATTGTCTGATGGACTTGGATTTTTATTTTTATTTCCGCCTTTTGGAATAGTAGTTTTGGCTTTTCCACTAGAAACATTTGTCGAACTAGCAACAGCACTACTTGTAGCCGTTTTTTCTGCTGATTTTTGAGCTTCTTTCAAATCATTTAAAGCTCTAATTTCAGCATTGTAAGCTGCTATTTTTGCATTTGCTGCATTAACCGCTGCCTCAACCTGTTTTTGTTGCATATCAGTATAATTATTTGTAAAATCAACCAATATGCTTTCATTCATAGAAAGAATCTCATTCTGCCAATCTGAACCCCAAATAGCAGTAGCAATTATATCTTCTTGAGCTTCTTGATATTTGTTTCTAACTTCACCCCATTTGTCAGAATACTCTTGAAGTTTATCAATTTGAGAATCAATAGCATCTGTTAATCTATCTAATTCTTCATCCAAACCATCAATCTGTTCATTGAGGCTATCAATTTGTTCATTTAAAGTAGTAATTGTTCGTTCTAAAATTGATATCTGTTGTTCATAACGAAGATTATCAAGTTCTTCCTGTGCCGCTTTTATATCAGTATCACGATTTTGATAAACGAAACCTTTTTCCGAATTATACACATAATCAGGGCGTTGATTTTCAGCTCTATTAAGTTCATATAAAGCTTTTTGCATATCCAATGCCGCTTGACGTTGTTTATTTGCTTCTTCAAGTTTATCAATTTCCTTCTGTGTTGCATTGATTTGCTCATTAATTCCATCAATTTGTCTTTGAATTAAATCTTTTCTATTTTGATAATCTTTTTCTAAAGCTTCTTTTTCATCGTTTAAAGCATCAATTCGCTTCTTAATTGTTCTTTGAGCGGCATTAATAGCTTTATCATAGTTTTCTATTATAGAACCATAATAATCACCTAATTTTGTAAAATATGTTTCATCATCTATTTTTCCAGCATCATGCAAACTATTTAACATAGTTTCCATTTGCGAACAATATGATTTAAAATCGATTAAATTCGATTCTAAAGACTTCTTCCAATAATCAGACATATCATCGACATATTGTTTATATGCAGATTGAAAACCTTTGTATATCTCTTCAAGATTTTTATTATATTCTTCTGCATATTTTTCATTGTCTTTAAAATATTTATCGTTTAATCGTTCACGTTCTTCGTAATACTGAATATCACTTATTAGTTCCATCTCGTGAAGATGGTCTAATGCTTTTAATTCTTCTTCGTATGCTTTCTTCCAAAGGTCTTCTTCTTTGTCGGCTTTTGAACCGCCACCACCGGATTTAGAAGAATTACCTTTTTTATCACTAAACTTGAAATTAGCAGCTTTTGCTTTAGCATCTGCGTAAACATCATTAACTAAATTATCAAATTCAGTTTGTACTAAACCTTTTGATACACTTAACGCAGCAGCGACAATACCATTTGGATGAGCATCAATTTCAGTTTGAATATTTGCTAATAGAGCTTTAAGTTTATTAAGTCTAACTAATTGGTCGCTTGTAGCGCCAGCTACAGTTGCAAGTTGTATAAGATTTTCACAATCAGCAGCAGTTGAAATAACTAATCCATTAGCAATTTGTTTTTCAAGTGCATATAAAGCTAATTGTTCTTTACTATATCCTGCGGCTTCTGCTTCTTCAAGAAATGCCAAATCTTCACTATCTATTTGGGCTACAAAATCATAACCCTTTTCTGTAGCATACTGAACTGCTTCGGCTCTATCAACATATACTTGAACATAAGCATCAGCAGATTCCTTAGTTACACCCGCAAGTTGAAGTTGAGTAGATAACGCTTTAGCTTCAGCGGCATCAAAATTTTGTAAATCAACAGTAGCATTAACATAAGCAGAAAGAACTTCATTTAATGCATCACGCATTTCTTCAAATGTGTGATTACCATCTGTCATTGTTCGGAAAAAATTATCCCAAATATTTTGATAAGAAGATACGTCACCTAACTTTGCTTTTAAAGCTTCAATATCAGTCATCAAAAAAGCAAGGTCTTCTCCGACCTTACCTTCTGACATTTTATCGTATAAAGATTGATAGGTTGATTGTAATTCTTTTATACCATCTGTTGTATTTTCAATAGTTTTAGTATCAAGTTTAATTTTATATGATTTTTGATTGAGATAATGTCTTAGTATTGATACAAAATCTTTTACAGTTTTTTCTCCATCTTCAACTTTAAGTATTTCTTTCCAATCAACATCAGATAATTGCAAAGCTTCTTCTAATTCTGTCTTAGTTAAACTTTTAGCTAAAGATTTAGATACTTTTTTCCCAAGTCCGGCATTTTGAAATTCTTTAGCTAGTGAATCAACTGCATTATTAACAATTTTACCACTAGAATCAACGTCTAAATCAAAAACAGCGGCAAGAGATTTTACAAATTCTTGTTTTTGTTTTTTATTTTTCGCAGGGTCAGTATCAAAAAACAAATTATCAGTAAGCAAAAGAAGTTTACTTAATTGTTTCTCATATTCTTTAATAGATATTTCATCATTATTAAAACGTGTTCTTAAATCAAAAGCTAAAACGTATGCTTCTTGTTGCGCTTTTGGCATAGTAGAAAATTGAACAATTAAATTTTCAATAAAATCACGAACTTCTTTAGTTTCATCTAAACCTGCTTCTGTAAAATTAAAGTTTGTCAAAATATTTGATAAAGCAGTTTTTAATTCTTCATCAATATCTGAATAATCTAAAAATGCTTTTAATGTTTCAACAATAACCGTATTTACTTCCTTACTTCTTTCAATAGCTTTCAATTGTAATTTATCAAGTAATTGTTGATATTCACTATCATATGTATTTACTATATTTTTAATAGTGTTAGAATCTAGTGGATTAGTTAAAGTAATAATATCTTGCAAATCATTTATGCTATAAGAAATATTGAGTCCTTCCAACGTAAGCAAGAATTTTTCCCAATCTTTTATATCTTGCCTTTGTACTTCACCTTTTTTTAAACCTGACTGTATTTTTTCTATATTATATTTCTTTAGCGAGATTTCTTCTTCAATTTTAGCTATTTCTTTAGCGTATTCTTTATCTTTTTCTAATGCTCCTTCAATAGAATCATCAAAACTTTCTATAACTTTTTCTTTAGCTAATTGTTTCTCAACATCTACCAAATTTTGTAAAGAACCAACAATTGTATCAACATCTCCACTTAAATCTACTATTGCATTTCCATTTTCATCATAATGATGAGTAAGACTTGGAAATACTTCAACTAATTCATTACTTATTCTTAAAAATTCTTCATAATCTGAATCTGATAAAGATATGTTTTTACCAGTTAGTTGATTTACTTCTTGAGATAACAAAGCAAATTTGCGTGCCGAATCCGATACAATTTTCTGTTGATTTTGTAACTCGTTATTTACATCTTTTAAAGTTTGACGAGCCTTCTCGCCATTTTCAATTATTTTTTCGGATGTTTTATGATATTCTTTCCACTTAGAAACAAGAGCTGAAATTCCCGCAGTTATAACGCCAAATATAATACCTTGTAAAGCCATTGTTGCAACTCTTAATGCAGAAGTTGCAAGAGTTGTTCTAATCAATTCTCGTCTATAAGCACTATAAGTTGCCGCAGAATCTCTTCCTAAAATCCTTAAATAAGAAGCCAATACTGGATTTCCTCTATTAACTTCTGCAATAAATTCTTCATGACTTAATCGAGTATTAGTTGTTATTCTTTCTAAATTTGAAAAACTAGTATTGTATTCATTAATTAGTTCTTTTACTTTTCCCAAAGAAGCTAAAGCTCCAATATCAGTATCTACAGTAAAAACAAATGGTGTCGTAGTTTGAGGAAATAAAAAAGAAGAAAATATTTTATATAATGGATTAAATTTACTTCCTATAGCAGTACCTATTACTGTAACTAAAGGAGGAATAGCACCAAGTTTGCTAATAATTGTATCTAATATGTCAATAAATTTAGTACCTGTTTGAATTATTTTCTTTAAAACATCAGAAGACATAAAATCATTTACAAGATTTTCAACGCTAGCCTTAAATAAATCAATTTGATACTGTACACCTTGCAAATATTTTTCCTGCTCTTTCATAGCACTTCCAGCACTATTCTCAGCAAGAGCATATATTTCTTGCAATCTTTCGACATTATTTAGAATTGCAAATCCAACTTGCGAATTTCTCTTTCCAAATAATGCCTCTGATAAACTTGCTTGCTCTATATCAGTTAAATTTTGCCATTTTTCACCAATTTGAAGTAGAATATCATAAATTGATTTAAATGTATTTTCATCTTTTTGAATATCAACACCAGTCAAAGATTGAACTAAAGCTCGTAATTTTGATGTTGTAAGTGTTGTTTCTTCTCCTAGTTCCTCTAATTCGGTAGTCGAAGAACGCAATCTAGCAGACATACTTTTAAAAGCAGTTCCAACAACTTCTGGCGATTGAAGAATTTCATTTGCAGATGTAAGAAGTGCTATAGCTTCACTTAAATTTGTATTAGCTGCACCGAAAGAAGATGACGAACGTTCCAATGCTTCGCCAATATTTGACACACTTGAAGCTGCATTATTTGAAACATTGTTAATTTTATCCATTATCTCTAATGCTTGATTTGCTTCAAGATTAAATCCTTTGAGAATTGAAACCAAATATTCATTAGCTTGGGATTCTGATAAACCATCACCTATATTTTGAAAAATAGAAGATAAGCGAGCTAACTCTTTTGAATCGGGCAAATTATAACCATTTCTAGCCCAATCAGCAGTAGATTTAATAATATCATTTATTGTTCCGCCAGTTTCTTTTGCAATATTTCCAAAATCATCAAATCCATTATATAGTTCTCTAATGCTTGTATCAGATACCTTTGCAAGTTCAATTAAATTACTATTAAGTTCTGTGACAGTAGAAGATATTTCTCTAATATATCTTATAATGTCATAAAAACTCAAAAACATAGCAATACTTTGCGCCCATCCATATTTTAATTTATTTTTAATTGCATCCAAAAAACTACTAGCAGCTCTACCAGCTCGAACAGCTTCTGACTTTATATTATTAAACAAAGTCATTATCTCTCTAAATTCATCAAGAGAAAGATTTGGATTATTTAATCTATTAATTAATTGTTCCAATTGAAGACGTTCTTCTCTAGTAAGCTTACTTGATTCTCGTAGAAAAGTATTAATTTTCAAAATTGCATTTTCTTTTGCAGGAGAAGTAGCTTTTTTACTAGTTTCAGATAATTGAAAATTCATTTCTTTAATTTCTTCAACTAGTTTCTCAATACGTTGTTTATCTGATTGAAAAACAAGATTAGGAGCTAAATTATTAATTCTTTCAACTTCAAAATTAAATTCTCTTATTTTTTCGTTTAATTTATCAAGTCTTTCAACATAATCCGATGTATATTTTGAGACATTTTTACCTCGTCCAAGTAATTCAAGTTTATTTTCTATCTTAGTTACTTCGTTTACATAGGAAGCATCAACGTTAGATAACTCTCTAGATATATTGTTTAAATTTGTTCCTGTTTTTTCAACTATATTAGATAAAGATTTTAAAGCTTCTGAATTACTTAAAATACTTTCCAATTGTTTTAAAAATCCTGAAAATGAGGTTTTATCTAATTCAACCAATTCATCTTTTAATTTATTTAATGCTTCACTAATAATTGATATATTATCAATATTTTCAGGATTAATTTGTTTAAAAGTTGCAAATATATTTTTTAGTGTTTTAGAATTTACAGTAGACAAATTTTTAATAGTATTTGCAAACGTTGTAAAATTCCTTAGTTTAGTATTGCTTAATACATCAATTGATTCCTGTAATGTTTTAAATGAATTTAAAACACCTTCTCGAATAGTTATATTATTAACAGCGTTTTTTATTTTAGTAACTTTATTAGCAATATTATCAGTAATAGTATCTAAATCGCCAAAAGTATTTGTATTAATTGATGTTGCTAGTTCATTCGCAAGTATTTCAATGCTGTCGCTTAATTTATCAACAGTTTCGTTTGCACCTTTTAAGTCAAAAGTTATAGATTGATTTAATTTTGCATCTTGAATTCTTTCTAAAATAGAAGCAATGCTAGCTAATTCTACGGTGATATTTTCTATGTTACCTAACATATTTGCAAAATCAAAACCAGTTATAAAATTTGTTTTAAAATCAATATCTTGAATATTATTTAAATTTGTTAATAATTTTGCGGAATAGTCTACAGCTTTTTTTAAAGAAGTCGCAATATCAAATTGTTCCTTATATTCATGCTTTGAAATTTCATTAGTAAAGTTATCAAGCGATTTTTTGGCATCAAATTGAATTTCTACAGGATGTAGTACAAAATAACTATTTAATTCTTCAACAGACTTTTTAGCTTCATCTAAAGCTTTTTTAGTCATTTGAACAATATTTTCGGAACTATATTTACTAGGCTTTAATTCAACTACATCATCAGCTATAACATCTGCTTCTTTTAACTGATTTGTCATTTGCTCAAACAACTCTAGTAATTTTCTTGCACGTTCATTTGCTTCTTCAAGATTTTTTGAAAAATCAATTTCAGTTGATAATTCTTTATTAGATATAGCTTCTTCTAAATTTTTTATTGCTTTCGAAGTGTCAAATTGTATATCTATTTTATTATCATTAAAAATATCTTGAATACTTTCAATAGCTTGATTAGCAACCGAATTAGCAGTATCAACACCGCGTTTTTCAATATCGGCAAATATATTTCCTGCATCAACAACAACATCATCTTTTGAAGACTGAACATATTTAGTCATATTTTTTTCAAGATTTCTTCGTTCAGTATTTGAAAGAACATCTTTTTCATTAGTAGTTATTACATATTTTATTGGAATTACTAATGAAGTAGCATCATATATCTGTTGTTGAACTTCTGCCAAGCGTTGTCTGATTTGATTAATTAATTCTTCTGTTGTTGTAGTAATTTGTAATTCAATTTTAGTATTTACTGCACCAGCATTTAATATATCTCCAACTTGTAAATCTTGGGCTACAACTGTTTTAGCAGAATAAGCAAATTCTCGTAATTTATTTGTAGTTTCACCGATTTTATTTTGCAATACATCATAACCATCAGCATAATCATTTATTTGCCCATATAATCCACTAATATTTTTAAAACTATGTATTTCTTTCAACCATGATGGTCGTTCTTCTTCAATAGCAAGAATTTTAATGGCAGTTTTTAATCTTTCAGCTTCAAGTTCATTAAGTCTAGTTTCAAAAACAACAGCTTCAGAAGAATTTCTAGCCTGAGAAAGCATTCCTTGTTCAGTTTTAATTGCTCCTTGAATATTTTTCAAAGATGCAAATAATTCATCGTAAACATTTTTAGCTTTTTCAATATCGCCAATACTAGCAATAAAATCATCAGACATAGTTCTTAAATTTACTTGTTTAAGACTATCTTTAATTCCCTCTAAGTTTAAAAGCATTTCTTGATATTGCTTAACTAGATTTTCAGTTATACGTACAGACGCTCCCATTTTGTCTGCATTAGCTATAACAGTTTCAATAATAGAACTATATTGTTCAGCACTTATATTTAATTCTTTAAACTTTTCAGTTAAAGGAGCTAATAATTCATTTTTTAATGCCGGTTGTTTTTTAAAAGATTGTTCTAATGATGTTTCAACACCGCTAGTTATTTTATTTATATTTTTTCCAATTAATTCAAATTGCTCATTAAAAACTTTTGTTATAGTACCCGCAGTAACTTCTGAAACAGGCATTTTAGATACAGTATCTAATACATCTGATACTATATTTCGCATCATTCTTTTAGTTTCAATAATTGTTTTATGAGTATCAGGTGCAATTTGAGGTTGAGCTTCAATTTTATTTAATTGTTGTTCTATTTCATCACAAACATCGTTTAATTGTTTGGTATTATATCCAATACCTAGAGTTAAATCAAAATCAGCCAATTAAATCCACCACCTTTCACTTTTTGCTTATATCTTTTTTTATTTCTTCACGAAGTTCCATTAATTTATTTTGTGAAACACGCATTGGGCTAGTACTATTTCCAAAATAGAAAGCATTTATATTATTATAAAGAGCAGAATTTGTACCCAAAGAATCTGAAATCATAGCGGATTCCATAGAATTATAATATAAAGGGCCATGTAATCCAGCTAAGAAAGTACTAAGAACTTGATTTTGAGTTCCACGATATCCCGCTCGTTCTCTTAATGGGACAGAAGACGATTTAACTCCACCCGGATACATATTATCTGTAGAAATTTTAATTCCACCTCTAAACTTTTTTTCTTCTTCCTTGTATACCGGCTCAAATGTTTTTTCCATTCCTCGTTCAAAACCTCTTTGTTCATGTCTTATATATTTTGAAGGAGGATTATACTCTGGGTCAGCATAAAACTTATCAATTTGCTCTTCATATGTTTTTACCATTTCTTCTTCGACATGCTTTGCATATTTTTTGCATATATTCAAAGCGTGTTCTTCAATTTTCTTTTTCCCTTCTTTAGATATTTTAATTTTATTTTTAACCATAGCTTTCCTCCTTTCTTTTTTGAAAAATCACTGTTTTTTAAATATTTAGGGTGTTTTTGTTTTAAAATTATTAGAAAATCACTATTTTTGATTAAATTTGAATTAATACTATTTAAAAACTACCGTTTTTTAATTATTTAGAGTACAAAAAAAAGCTTCACATCATAAAGATGTGAAGCAAATATCTAAATAGATATTAAACTTTGTATTGTACACTTTTTTACATTCCAATAACATTATACGCATAGCCCATCCAAATTAGGTTTTATTATCATATCTGTCTTTGCCATCTCAATAAACATAATCATATAAATTGGCATATAAATTTTTTCGCCTTCCACAGATATATTTGTCCTATTAAGGATAAAGGCTTTATCGATTTCATAATTCTTGTTTTTTAAAAGATTGTTTAACGCACAATGTTTCTTATAAATTTTTCCTAATTTCACCTCTATTGGAAGTGCATTACCATGATATTCGATTATAAAATCCACCTCTCCTTGACTTTTATCATCATAATAATACAACTTGTTTTTACGTGAAATCAATTCCTGTACAACAAAATTTTCAAAGACAGCACCATTATTAATATCTTTATCATTATTTAAAATCATCAACTTTGTTTCATCCGAAAACATATTTGTTAATAATCCTACATCAGATAAAAACAATTTAAATATACTTCGTTTTTTATTAAGTAGTAGAGGAGCTTTAGGCTCTATCACTTTATAAACCGGTATTGTCACCCCTGCATTACTAAGCCATTCGAAATTAATCTTAACTGAATCAAAAGTAGTTTTGCCATTTATATGTTTAATATAATATCGTTTGTTTTTCTTGTTTAATTCCTCTGGAATTGCATCAAAAACTTCATTCAAAATAAGATTTTCTAGTTTACTATATTTTGAGAAATCTTTTTTATATAATTCAATAATATTAGATTGAGCTTTAGAAACTTTGCGCAAATCATTAGTTTCAATATATGCCTTAACTGCCTCCGGCATACCGCCAACTATCATGTAGATGTTAAATAATGCCATTAATTTATCATGTATAAATACATCTACAGTTTCTCTATTATCAAACGCTTTATGAACGGCTTCAATTACATTCTCTTGTATACCTACAGCTTTATAAAATTCATACAAATCCATAGGAAACATATTGATAATATTCATATAGCCAACTGGTGCTGAACGCAAATCGTTTAACTCAGTATCTAATAATGCTCCCGACATAATATATCTATATTTTGTTTTCTCTACCAAAAATTTAGACATTGTAACAATATCTTTTACTTCCTGCACTTCATCAAAGAAGAAAATAGTTTTACCCGGCTGTAGTTCTTTGTTTGTAGTTAAACTTAATCTAAGTTCTAAATCTTCAACATCTTTATAATTCTTTAAAATGTCCGCAAGTTCCTTATTTTTAATAAAGTTCAACTCGATATAATCACATTTTTCTTGTTTTAATGCCTCTCTAATTAAATATGTTTTTCCTACTCGCCTTGCACCTGTAACCAATAATGTATGATTTTTATCATTTCTTATCCAATCAACTATATTTTCCAATTTTCTTCTATACATATTTATCTCCATAAGAAACATTAATTTTTTTATTTTTAAAACTGTAAATTTCAAATTTAACAATTGCTTATTATTATAATTTATTTAATACCAAATTCACAATAAATAAATTCCAAAAAGCTTAAAACTTTTTTATATAAAAAGAGTGCGGCAAGTTTCCCTGCCACACTCAAGTTTTCCTATCTCATCTGATTAAGCTGACGTTTAAGTTCGTCAATTTTGTCTTCAAGCATTTCTTTTTCATCGTGTCTTGTATATCCGCCACGACCTTCTCTACTTGAACGACCACCACCTCGTCCACCACGAGCCATAGAATATCCATCATCGTAATCATACATTCTAGAAGAGTTATCTCTAGTATATCCGCTATCCCATGAGGCATCTTCCATAGCTTTAATCGTTTTTATATCTTTGATTATATCAACAGCTTTGTCTGCCATTTCGAGGTCTTGAGGGTTCATATCTCCACTTTTTACGATATCTTCAAGTTCATCTTCAAGAATATCGCATAAATCATATAATACTCTCATATAATACCTCCTAAGCTATCCTGTTTATTACGAGGTTAGAATTACTTACCACAATAGTAGGAGTAGGAGTTACAGCGGCATCATTAGCTGTCGCATCAACATAACGAACTGCAATATTAAAACAACATCCTTTTGGAACAGTAATAATAGCAGTACTTGTAACATTTCCTTGCTCATTAACTGCTTGTGGAGTAAAAATAGCCTCACTTGTTGGTCTTGTTTCGCCATTTTCTGATATGGCAACTGCAATAGCAGTAACCGCACCACCTTCAGGAATTGAAATATTTCCATTGTAAGTAACCTGATATCTAGCAAAACAATTATTAGTAACACCACGAAGAATAAAAACTCCTGTACCATCATTATGTAATACATAACCACGGTTACATGGAATAGAAGAGTCAAAAATAATAGGATTATTAAGCGCTACATTTTGAGCAGCATTCTCTATATATTCAGCCATGATGTCACCCCCTTAGAACTGTCCACTACATCCGCATCCGCAACCATTATTGTTGCAAGTGAAGATAGGTGTACGTCCATAAACAGGAGTAGTAGGTACTGGACAATTAGAAAGTCTATTATAGAGCTGGTCTACTTCATCATTTAAGCCCTGTGCAATAAACGCATTCTGAGCTGTCTGAGACTCTCTAAGATTTGCCATATTAAGTTGTGTCTGAAGTTCAGCAATTCGGTCATTCTTAGCGTCAACCTGTGCTTTAACTCCATCAAGTTCAAGCTGACACAATTTGTCGAGAATTGCCTGACCTGTCGTGCTAACGCTTTGAACAATATCTTTTGTATTATTTGCATCAGCGAAACGTGTCTGATTGCCCTCGTTCTGAATGATATTCTGTGTCTGGCAAGTTGCCAAACGATTTTCACAGCAACAATTAGCAAGCTGACTTGCCACATCTGCGAAGCCCTGAGACATTGCAGCCTGATTAGCAAAAGCCGTCTGCATATTTGCAATCTGACGAGTATTTGCACCTTGCTCTACACCGGCAAAACCGTTACATAACTGTGTGGAAATTCCATTAAGACTAGCTTGAACTGAATTGATTCCGTCGTTAATCATAGCATCACGGAATCCGTTGTTTGTATTAGAGTTGATATTCTGCTGACCGTTTAAAAGCCATGGGAAATCATATCCAAGGGCATTAGCTCCACCGCCAAAGCCACCAAATCCGCCGCCAAATCCACCGAACATAGCAGCAATTAAGAATAAAACAATAAGACTTCCCCAGTCACCACCGAATCCACCAAAACCCCCGGCTCCACCACCATACATAGGTGAAACAGGCATTACTAGAGGTGATGTTGCGTTATTCTCTGATAATCCCATTCGGATTACCTCCTTTCTACCGTTAAACTATTACGGTTAGCGACTAACACCTATTGTTAGCCGGTATATATACAATTCGTGCGCACGAAGTTGTATCAATGTGGAGAATTAAATCTATTTAGAAATTGCAAAAACTGTGGGTTCTTTTGCAATTGATTAGCCTCTTTAATAATATCGTTATATTGTTGCTGAGTAAGTTTTCCTTGATTCATCAAATATTGAGGAATTTGGTCTATAGAATTAATAGCACCATTTGGAATACCTATTTTATTCATACAAAATTCCATTGGATTTTGTATAAACTTTGTAAAACCCATAAAATCAAACATTTTTATTTACCACCTTTTGAAGCCGTTTTACTAGTTGCTTTTGTTTCAGTAGTTTGTTTAACAGAAGATTCGCAAGAAGATTTAAGCCCTTCAAGGACGGAATCAATTTCTTTGATTTTGGTCTGAATATTTTTAATGTCCTTTACCAGTGGGTCTAAATCTTCTTGCACAAGATATGTAATAGGCTCATCATTAGAAGCATCATCATTTCTTTCTTCGTCACAAGCCTTTATATCTTCTTCTTTGACCAACCTAAATTTTTCAAACAAAGGTCTATCTAATTGAGAAAAGCCCATTGTTTTTGTGTATACATACGGAGCATTCTCATTTTTAAACGTTACTGAATTACCCGGCGCAACAGGATATCTTCTTGCATCTTCTTCCGATGCAACAGATATAAAGCCACCATTTTGAATCTGAAACTGAGAAGTTTGATTCATAATTTGCTGATTAATAGGATATGGATTGCCATAATTTTGAAACATAGGATTATAAACAGCCATCAGTCGCTCTCCTTTACAAAGTAATAAATTGGAATCTCTGCGCCTGAATCCCATGTGTCATAATAATTTCCATCAATTACAGCAACTATATGACTTCCGGTAGCAACTAAAAATTTTCCCTTTGGATGGTCTTTAGTAAAATCCTCAATTGTATAACAATTAGGACAATCATTAGGTAGAAGAGTAATCTTGTATCCAATATCCTTTAAGTATGCCATCCAAACACGGTTTGAATCGGGCATGTCACTCATTTCCATTCCTTGAGAAGTTATCTCAATGTAAGTGTCATACCAATCCATTCCCTCAACTTTTGAAATTGCTCTTACAACACAATCCCCAACTCTTAAATCATCAGGGTTTAAGTTATAAAATACAAACGCCATAATAATTTACTCCGTACTAAACAAATTTCTTTCTTTGAGTAAATTATATGGCGCTTTATAATGTCGTAAATTCTGTTTATATATCTAAGATTACACTTTTTAGTATTGTAATTATCTTATTTAAAATTTATTTTTTTACTTTTATATTTTATAAACCTTATCAACTTCAAACATTTTATCTAGTACTTTATCTCTTAAAGAATAATATTTAGTCCTAGAAATGTTCATTTCTTGACAGATTTCAACAATAGTTAAATCCTTCGCTTTTAAATTGAAAAACTCTAATTCTTCATCGGAAAAGTTACACTCATTTCTAAAAATATTGAGCTGACATTCGATATATCTGCCTATTGATTTCACAACATTGTCTCCATTTCTTTATTTTATAACTATATTTTATCTTAGAAAACTCTCCATATAATCCTTAAATATTCACTTGTTTTTCATTTAAAGATAATAGAAGAGTATTTTAAAAGTTATAAAATTTTCATTTATTGTATTGAAATCAAAATATATTTACAATGTTGATTTTAACCAATTTGCTAAAAACTATACTGATTGTCAAGTTTGTACAGAACACTTACTCGATAATATGAACTCGTCTATTAGTATGCAATATTTATGTGATATAATGTTCGAGTAATAAAATTTGACAAATAATTTTTATTAAATTATCGATTTTATTAAAATAATTTTTATTAAATTATCAATTTTATTAAAATAAATTTATATAAATTTTGGCTGTTACTTAAAATATAATATCATAAAAATTTTTATAAAAGGGGGTTTTATAAGGTATAGAACGCAATTAATATTTTAAGTCATTTAACTTTTGCAAGCACCAAAATTAAATTAGTGTGTCCGTTAGTTCCTGCACCTCTAAGAAACTCACCTCACGATAGCCTTAGCATAGTTATATTAAATTTTTTAAAAAAACCATTTTTCTAAATACTAAAGTTGTAGCTACTGCAAATGCATGAACAACAGTTACAACAGATGCTTTTGTTGCATCAATTGAAACCTTAACTAGCTTTGAAATATGCAGAATGAATGAAACGCCAAGAATAGATTTGCCAATATCTTTAAGAGTTGGCTCTTCCAATAATCTCGAAGTATATAGTGATGTTGGATTTGTTCATATAAGTGCATTAACTATTCGTTATACTAAAGCGTCTTAATTAGCTATTGGTAACTTTTGTATATTGAACAGTAGCATAAAAATCGTAAGTTCCGCTACAATAACTTGCATTATTAATACCTAAATATATAGTATTTTTTGTATCTTGATTAGATGAATTATTGTCAATTACAGAACAACGAAAGGTATTAACTGGTGTATTTGAAGTTGTTATCGAATTAGCAAAACCGTATTGGCTAGAAAACCAAGATTGACTACCATTATGTTCTTTCATTTTTATTCTTAAATCAGCAACATCATCAATTAATGCGCCTATAGGCGTATTAGTTGTGGCATTTGTTGAATAATCGGGTGTTCCACTAGTCCATGTTGGTAAATTTAAAAAAATGGTTTTTTCATACAAAACTTTTCCGTCAATCCATGTACCCACAACATGCTCATCTGTACTATAAGTATGTCCTGGTGTAAGATACAAGTCTTGGTACGCTATACAGTAGAGTACTGAGGTGTTTGTAGGACGAACAGTATTATACGCAAAAGCATTAGACAAACTCGAAGATGAAGCTGTTGCAGATATAGTATAACCACTTACAACGTTTTTATTAGAATCTTGATTTTGAATACCCCAGTCCAAAGAAGAATCTTTTCTAATTGATATTTTATTATTTCCAGTAGTATTAATTGGAGCAATTTCAGAAGCATCTTGATGTACGCCAACATCATCACCGCTTCCTTGGTCTGTATGTCCATTAGTGCCCGTACCACGTAAAAACTCACCTCTTAAATCAGGTACTTTAAAGTGGTCTGAATCACTACCTGCAAAATTAGTTGTACTTTGGGCTGTATCAACAGAGGCAAGTAGGGCAGCAAGAGATGGGTATGCGGATTTTAAATATTCTGTGCCATCACAAACAAGATAACCTTTTGGCGCAGTAGTACGCATAAATCCTTCAATCTTACCACATGGCACAAATGCTTGGTCGCCTTTTGTTGATATACCATTCAAAAATGGATAGACATAGGTTTCATGATATTCTTTCAGCTTTTGCTGAGTAATAACTGAATCATTAGCCATTAAAATTCTCCTTTCTAACAAAAAAAGCTACCAAACGATAGCCTTAGCATAGTTATATTTAATTTTTAAAAATAAATGTTTTTAACAATAATTCAGGAGCATGACAAGTGTTATGTACTGTATAAAGTATTAATATTTAATGCAATACATAACAGACGTATTAGTAGGGCGAGTAGAGTAAGCATATATATCAGAACTACTCCATTGTCCACCTGCACCAGTATGTAATGCAGTTTGACTACCACTAAAAGTTTTATCCATATTATCTACAGAACCCTTTTTTATATTTACCCAATTTGAATTTAAATCTTTATCAACAGTTGGTATTACAGTAGCGTCCTGATGGCTACCTACGGACGCTCCATTACCTTGATTAGTATGTCCATTAGTTCCTGTACCTCTTAAAAATTCACCTCGTAAGTCAGGTACTTTAAACTTATCAGAAGTTGAACCTACATATTGACTTGCAGTAGATAATGTTGCAAGATGAGCAGATAAGGCGATGTAATCAGCTTTATTATATTCAGCACCATCACATGCTAAATATCCATCAGGCGCACTATCACCAAAAAAATTAATAACCGCTCCTACAGGAACACCTCTTGTTCCAGCTTCGCCTTGTGGAATAGGAAATGAACTTAAATCTGCATCTGTATCAACACCTAAATCAGTTTTTTCATTAACAGAATCATCTTCAACAGTAAGAGGGGAGTTAATAGCAAGAGCTTTACGCTTTGTAAGCGCAGTTCCTTCTTCATCTTCTAATATATGTCCTGAACCCGAACTATGACGAGTACCCATAATTTCATAATACAATTCATCATCATCCATCATACCAAGTAAACGTACACCTTCTGATGGCTCGATATTATCGAGGTGATTTGTATCTGAAATAGCAATCTCAACTGGTAGATTTGCCAAGATTAGGTCATCAACTATATACGAAGCATACACACCTGCACCACCTGCGCCACCGGTAGTTCCTTTAGATGTTCCGCTAATACCGCCTGCTACAGAATTAGTTCCTGTTATGTTTGCCTCTCTAGATAAAAGAACTATACAACCTCCACCAGAAGAGCCACCCACACCATACCTAACATTATCATAAGATGTACTCGCAGTTTGAATAGAATTAGCCTGACTTCCCTTAGCTGTTATATTTCCCGAAGATACTATTTTGCTTGCTAAAATAACTATTAATCCTCCCGTTCCATTAGGAGAATTATTTATAAATGAAGGAAGACCCGAAGAGCCTGTTCTTGGTAAATAATCTTCACCAGCAGGATTTCCTGCGCCACCCGAAGCAACACCAGTGCCGCCTACATTAGATTGATAACCTGCACCACCGGAACCACCAGCACCACCATTAGATGATGCACTAGTAGCTTCTTGGTTTCCAGTTCCATAACCATGCCAACCTGTTCCACCACCACCGGAACCGCCTGAAAAGGAAGTTCCAGCAGAACCGGCACCTGATGTTTTACTAAAAGAACCACCTCCGGGATTATTAGTAGAAACAGAACCAGAACCTCCGCCTCCACAAGATAAAATTCCACTAGAAGGAGAAGAACCATTATTACCATTCTGTTTTATAGCAGTAACGCTTGCACCACCCGAACCACCATTAGCACTAATTGAATAACTATTAGTTAATTTGATGTTTTTGCCTGCACCTTTGGCACCACGAGCTGTCATTGAGATAGTTCCACTATTAGTAAAAGTACCAACATCACCAATAAAAATACCCTTACATCTATATGGTGGAGTAAGCGTAGTTCCACTTGCAACAGACATATTGTTACCTATAATTATCTGTGTATTTGCATCATTTCCAGTACAACCTGTAAAAACAGATGATGTTAAAACAGTATTATTTGCCACCCTATAAACATCACATGTTAAAGTAACATTGTTAATATTTATTGATTTATTCAAATATGAACCAACGGGCGCATCATAATAATCCTTTATAAGTTCCGCAACATTTGTATATTCATTAGTTGCCAATTAAACCACCCCTTTCTAACTTCCACTTGGAAACAGGGCATTAGCATATATAACTGCACCTGTTGATTTAATAACGTTAAATTCATCTATAGAAATACCTTCACCCGCTGTAAGCTCATCCTGCTTTTCAGCCACCTCACTAGAAAGAACATTATATTCACTAAAAAGTTCACTTTCAGCAGTTGACAAACTTGTAAGCTCACTTGTCTGAGTACTATCGACAGTACTTTGAGAAGTTGCCATAGAAGTAAGAAGACTACTGACCTCAGAAGAAGTGTAGTAATCTGTTAAATCTATAGCAGTACTTCCAATAATTTCCCATGCATTATTTACATAGACATATTCAATATAAACATTGTCTGTGCCTGCGCTTGATGCCGGCACTAAATAAATAGTAGTAGTTGAAATATCTTGTGTTGGGAGAGTTTGTACTTTAGTCAAACTAATTCCTGCGTTAGCAGAAATTACGTTATTTGTAATACTTATTCCAGTACCGGCTGTTAGCTCATCTTGCTTTGTTGCAACCTCTGAACTAATGACGGCAACCTCGCTTGATAGTTCACTACTTGCAGTAGAAAGAGAAGATAGTGAACTATTTTGAGTGCTATCAACAGTGCTTTGAGTTGTCGACATAGAAGATACTGTACTTGCTATCTCAGATGCACTAGTGGATAAACTAGTAATCTGTGATTCTTGAGTTGAATTTTCAGTACTAAGTGAATTTGTTATATTTGCAACTTCTAAAACACTTGCTGACAAACCATCTAAATAAACAGTCTTAAAATTTTGAAATGATTCAAATAAATTTTCATGAAAACCCAAAGATATCACGCTCCTTTCTTTAAGTTATTCTTTTAAATCTATAAAAAATTAACCTTCTTGTTGAATATCTTCATCTATTTGCGTAGTTCCATGATATTCAGATTCATAAACCCTTCCTTCATCATCGATTATCATAGAAATAGCATATGTTACATTTAAATTAGCTAATGCAGCCGCTCTAATTTGATGAAAAAGCATACGAGCCTCATTAAAATCATCTTTAACTGTTAATGCATTAGCTTGTGAGCCATCAACAATAGCAGATTCTAATACAAAATATTTCATTTATAATCCTCCTAAAATTTTTATCTATAATAGCAATGCCGTGTTAGATTACCTCCTGTAACCATATTTACATAGCCACAATGAATTTTAGTCACATTACTTATGTTCCAACATTATTTTATTCCTAATACTTCTACACCGCTAAAAGTCCAACCCGTAGTAATATGATTAGGAACTCTTATTTCAGTTGAACTTATATATATTGAACAAGCAGTATTAATTGATGAACTTTCATACATTCCTATTTCAAAAACTCTTGTACTGGATAAAAACGATGTTGGAATAGTAATTGTCCCAACTCTAATTCCACTATTTATAATTACAGAAATAACCAAAAAACTATAACTACTTATATCTATTGATTTTGCAACGTTCATTTGTGTAACAGTTATTACAGTTTCGCATTTATCCCTAGTTTCAATAAAATCAGTAGGAACCCCAATTAATTTAGCTTTAATAATATAATTAACGCCTAGCTGCTTTCCATGTGTTGTTGTGCCTTTGCGTCCTGTATAAATATTTCCCGTTACTTGCCCATAATCGTTAGATGTGCTAGTAGGAGTCCAAAACCCTGTTCCTCCTGCTCCAGAGTATGACCCACCATTTGTATTTGAAAATCTATAATGATTATGTTCTTGTAATTGGTCGTCTTGAAAAGCTCCTAGATTTATTGCGTTATGATTTGTAATACTGCTCGCATTGAGCGTATTTGTTCCAGCACCAACTAAAGCAACTTCTCTAGCATCAGGTAAATTAAATGTAGTTGAACCATCACCAACACCATAACTAGTACCTATCACAGAATATAAATCAGAATATATTGTTCTACTAATTGCTTGACCTTGACATAAAAACCAACCAGCGGGCGCTACAGAACCACCAAAAGGAAGAATTGTACCAATTGGACATTCTGCATAATTAGTTCCGCCTGCTATTAACTCAGGTGTATTGTTATTATTTTTGTATAATGCCATTTAAATTCTCCTTTATTTTGTTTATATAACACCAACTGCATAACCATACACATTACTTAATGTAGTAGCTGTTTCATATGCTAAACCACTTAAATATACAGTTCCATTTGTATTTACTACTAAAGTTGCTTTTGTTGCTCCATAACTAGAATAAAAAGCAGTTCCTAGAAAATCATATGATGGTCTATATTCTTGCGGAAGCGTTTCAACAATAGCAACATTTCCATCTCGTGTAATATTTATATTTGAAAATCTAATAAAAAGTGTTTTATAAACTTTACGATAATATAAACCCGATGTTCCTACTTGAAGCCAACCACTATCATTATCAACAACATCTTCTTCCGGAGTAGAAATATAATCATAGTTTGCTTTTTGAACAGAAGTTAGTTCATCCCATTCACTTAAAGTACCATAAAATATATTTGTATCAGCATTAATAACATCATTTGCTATAGTTATACCTTTACCAGCAGTAAGTTCATCTTGTTTATCAGCTACTTCTGAACCAAGTATATTTAATTCACTTGTAAACTCACTATTTGCAGTTGAAAGAGAAGATAATAAGCTATTTTGATTACTATCAATTTCACTTTGTGATGTTGATAAAGAAGATACAGTACTTGCCAATTCAGACGCACTAGAAGATAAACTAGAAATCTGAGAGTTTTGCATTGAATTTTCAGTACTAAACCAACTTGCCAAACTTGTAATTTCAGAGCCGCTTGAAGGAATTAAACTTTCAAATTCATTTGTTGTAATTAAAACATCAGCATCTAAAACGGTATTTGCTATCCAAATCCAATTTGTGCCATCATAAACAAATTCATAAACCTTGTTGTCACAAAAAGCACTTGCGTTTTCGTATGTACATATCTCATCTGTTTCACTTATTTTTACTGTTTTTGCACCTGTAGAATTTACATTTAATGTAATATTTCCACTTGAAGGGTCAGTGGTAGTAGTATCAGTAAATTTTACCAATACTTTAGCCCCTGACCCTAAAATAAAACCATTTAAAACAGCTACTTTATCAACAACATTTCTTGAGGTTGATGAAACTGCATAAGTATGTATTTGAGGCTCTAAAGTATTTATAACACGCTCTAATTGCGGTTTTAAAAGAAGATTAAAAGCCATATTTTAACCTCCAATCTACTCAAATATTTCAAACATAGCATCTATCTCAGCATTTGTTATTGCTACTAAATCAGACTCCAAAACATATCCTGATAAATCTATTGCTGTAGTACCAATTATTTCCCAATTATTGTTTACATAAATATATTCATCATAAATATTGCCTGTTTCAGATGATGATTTTAAAATTAAATAAATAGTATGGGTTGAGATATCAGAACTAGGAAGTGTTTGAACTTTTTCAAAATTTACACTTTCAATTGCTGAAATTGCAGATGATATCTTGTCGGCAGACCAAGTATTAGCAGCAGTAGTAGAACTATCATCAATTTCAGATGAAACATTTACAACATTTTGATTTGTAATAGTCACTCTTGTTCCTGCCGTTAATGTATCTTGTTTAGAACCAAGCTCAGTATTAATCTTACTTGAAGACCAAGTAGTATCTAATCCTGTCGTACTATCATCAATATCTACTGCACCTGTAACAGATATAGTATTATTTGTAATATCAATATTTGTACCCGCAGTTAAAACATCCTGTTTTCCTTCAAGAGCATCATATATAGCTTCACCCGTTACAGGATTTTGACCGTGTTCTGTAATAGTACCATCGACAATTGTTTTATTTGCTTCTGCTTCAATATTTGATAATTTTGTTTTTTCAGCAGTTGTATAATCATTAGTTGATAAAACTTTGTCGCCATCTTTTGCAACATATGTTGATGTTAGAAGATTTTTTAATTTAACTAACTCATATAAAGTACCAGTTTTATCTAAATAATTTTTGACGCTCATTCTTCACTCCTTTCAATTAAATACAGTATCGAATATATTGCTTAACTCATTTAATTCAATAGGTTGTACATTTGGGTCTTCTTCGGTCATATCACCCACTATTTCTTTACCATTTAATCTTGGCTTATTTATTACATTTTTTTCATAATCTACATTTCCATCATATGTAACAACTTGTTCATTTAACGTACTTTTATTTTTCTTAGGTAATGAAATATCTAATTTTAAAGAGATATTATTGTCTTGTAAATTCATAGCATTACACCTCCATTTAATATTTCATTAACAGTTAATGTTTCAATACTTGAAGCAACAATAGCCCCATCATTTAGTTTAATTTTTACTTGCACTTTACATAAGCCAGCCTTCAATGATAAAGTTTCTTTTTCATTTAAAAAGACGTTGAACTCTTTCCTTTCAACGTCTTTTACTAATTTTTTAATTATTCTATTTTTTTCGCCTTGATTAATTGTTACTTCTCCATAATCAATTAAACTCATATCTACATCATCACCAAAATAAAATGTGAGAGTAGGGGTTGTTCCTCTTGTCATATCATCACCCCCTTATGTCAAATTTCCAAATTCCGAAGTAGATATTAATGCACCGGTATCAATTTCTGTTTTTGTGTAATAATTTGACAAATCTACAGATGTTGAACCAATTTGCTCCCAACCAGCTTCTTGTTTATATTGATAAACTGAATTATTTGTTGTAAGAACATATATATCTAATTCAACACCCTGAGATGGAAGAGTAGATACAAAATGAGCCGGAGAATTAGTTGCTTCTGTATATGAACCACTTTCATATATATAAACTTTTTTATCATCAGATGTTATATAGTAAACATCTGCTTGACCGGTAGCAGGCAAGCTTGAATAATCAGAAACTAATTGTGCTTCATTTCCCAAAGGATTAAAAGCATTTGCAGGTATATATACATATTCATCTTTTCTATTTTTATATCTAGAACTTGAACTTGGAACTAAATATATTGCCGTAGTAGATATATCTTGTGTTGGAAGAGAATCTACAACCTCAAAATGCATTCCACCAATACCGGCAATTAAACTATCAATTTCGGCTTTAGTATATGCACCCACATTTGTTGCTGTAATATTTATATTACCTGTTCTATATTCGCTTTCAGCAGAACCCTTTACCCCTGTTACAGGGTCAAGTGGAATAGCTTGCTCTAAAGCTGCAATATTTGTTATATTTAAATTAATAGCAGTACAAATATCATTTATATCATCTGCATCAAATATTGAACCCTCTCGGTCATATTCAGTTACATCAATAAATGAAATAGTACCATTATTATTTTCTATTATTTCATACTGCCGACGATTGCCCATTCGTGCATTCAGTATTTCATTTTGATAATTTACTGGCAATAATGAATTTGGCATTTTTTATTCCTTTCTTACTTTATTGAACCCAACTAAACGACCAATTTGATATTCCAACTCCACATCTTGCAGTTTCATATTCATATTTTCCTGCATTTCCTGAAACATGAACTGAAAAAGTATGACTAGCATTAGAAGATGGGAAGTTATAACTCACAGAAGCTCCACGTATTTGAGTACCTGAATCAGCAACAGTTTGTCCCGTTGAATCATCTGTAATCCAAACACGAACTTGACCGATAGTTATACCATCTGAATCTGAACTTGCTTCAAAAGTACATGAAGATAATCCTCTAGGTAATAAAATACCTATACCTATAGATGCAGTGGCTTGAACATAACTATAAGGTGGTGGCAAAACTCCAGTCCAGTTTCCAGCTAAACCTTCTTCATAAAATGTAACCCAACTTCCATTTACATATACTTCTCGACCAGCATACCATACATAAGGCCCATAACTATAATATTCTTTATCTCTTGAATCAGACCAATTTCGATTTACATTATTTCTATCAGAAACAACATAAGCAATTGATATACTTGCAGATGAACTATTTCCCGCATTATCTGTTGCAACAATAGTAAAAGTATTTAAACCTTCTTGTAATGTATATACAAGGTATAAACTTGTTGTTGCGCCAACTTCAACTCCGTTAACCTTAACGGATGCAACACCTGATTGTGTATCAACAATTGTAGCAGTTAGAGCATAAGATGGATTAATTGTTGTTGCACTACTACTTGTAATTGTAACTACAGGTGGAGTTTCATCAAAAAGATATACTTGGGTATAATTACTATTTTCGGATTCTCTATAAAAAGCCCTTTTTATTTGTTTAAACTGTTCATTAGTTGAACCTCTGTAATATAACTTATTACCATAACTTGTTGTTTTAGTATTACCATTAAGGTTAGAAACAATTTTCATAATTCACCACCTTAATAATTTTTTGTTATATATAAATCATTACCTGAAAGAGTAAATGTTAATGCAGATTTATTAATTTTATTATTATCTAAATTTGTTATATTTGTATTAGCAGTTGCAATATTTGTATTGATTTGACTAATTTTGTCTTCTGCATTAACACCATCATTAAATTCAACATCTGTTGATTTAGTCCAATAACTAATACGTTTCCATATATTGTTTACAGCATCCCAAATTCTAAATTTACGACCTGTAACTTGTAATTCTTCAACAGTAGCCATTTAATCACCTCACTTTCAATTAGCGCTTAGTGCGGCTCTTGTATTTTTCCCACAAATACCATCAACTTCTAAACCATATTTCTTTTGAAATCTTTTAATAAGTGTTACGGTAGTATTTCCACATTTTCCATCAATTCCACCATTTTCATATAATATTTCCTTAAAATCAGACGAAACTTGTGCCAATTCCCACTGAACCCATTTAACACCTTCACCTTCATTTTCATATACTGAAAGCCCGTTTATTTGAGCATTTGATTTTGAAGTAACTTGTTTTGTTGGTTCCTTATATGGGTTCTTATCTTGTCCTCCATTTGGTCGAATATTTCCTATTTTTGAATGAAAATCAGATTCCCATTTGTTATCATCAACCCAATATTTAGGACAAGGTTTACCATTAACATCATAATGACGTATTACTCTATGGGCTGGAATATTATATTTTTGCATTAATAACTGAACTAATTCTAAAGCATTATTAATGGTTGATTGAGAAGGGTAGACAATACCGTTTTTGACCGTATCACAAAGCTCAATGCTAATACTGTTAGAATTATTAACAGTACCATACAATCTACCTCCTTTGTTATTATATTTCTTACCACCTACCGAATAGGCAACGTAATTGTCAGGAACAGATTGAGTAATGCTATCATCATCGACAAAATAATGAGCTGATGCCTTTACAATATTATTTTTAAAATATTTAGCATTACTTTCGTCTGAATCACCATCATTTCCTGTATAATGAATTACTATATATTTAATTTTGTCTAAAGTTCGTACTGAACCAAAATTATTTTTATTTGCAATTTGTTGTTTTATTTGAACCATAATTTACACCTCAAAAAGAGGTTGTCGTTATGACAACCTCTATAAATCACATCTATTACTATTCAACTATTACAACGCATGAATCAGAATAATTTCCATCAACTGTAGTTACACTAATTGTTGCTTCACCAACTCCAACTACTGTAATTACACCATCTAATACTGTAGCCACTTGTTCATCAGTAGAAGACCATGTAACTTCTTTGTTTGTTGCATCACTTGGTTCGATATTTGCAACAAGTTCAACGGGTTCACTACTCGTTGATAATGTCAAAGAATTTTCTGATAAAGAAACTCCTGTTACATTTATTATAGGTTCTACAGAATTTACAATAATCTCACAAGTAGAAGTATAACCACCATCAACAGTTATAGCAGTAATAGTAGCAGTACCTTCTGCTACAATAATTACAACACCCTCATCTGAAACATAAGCTACATTTTCATTTGACGAACTCCAAGATATACTTTTATTTGTAGCATTTTCAGGTGATATAATAGCATTTATAGTTTGTGGCTCAACTCCAACAGTAAGCTCTAAGGTATTTGGAGTTAATTCAATTCCTGTTACATGCACAATTTGAGGATTTTCTCTCACAATAACACCACATTCTTTATAAATATCAAAATTCTCAGCAGAAACTACTGTTATAATAGCTTCTCCTTCTGAAATTGCATGAACGACACCATTTTCTACAGTTACAACTTCTTCATTTGATGAAATCCAAAAAACAGATTTATTAGTTGCATTTTCAGGAAGAACAGTAGCCTCTAATAATATATCCTCACTTCCTACATTCATTTCTAATATAGAATCATTCAATAATATATCTTCTACCGGAATTATTGTTCCATCAATAACCACAATTTCGCAAGTAGCAGTATAACCACCATCTACTGTACTTACAATTACAGATGCAGTACCATCTTTTATTCCAGTAACTAAACCATTTTCTACAGTTACAATTTCTTCATCAGTTGAAAGCCATGTAAGAGATTTATCTGTTGCATCTTCTGGAATAACTTGAGCTAAGAGAACAACTGTGTCATTAATATCTATAGCTATTGAAGTTTCATTTAATTCAATACCAGTAACAGGAATGACAGGCTCAATATGTTCTTCGTCTAGATAAATATATATAATTCTGCCCCCATAAATATACCATCTATTAACTGTTCGTTTTAATAAATCTGAATCAAGATATAATGCGGAATCAATAAATGTAGTACATATATAATTTTGTTCCGTATCTTTTATCACAAGTTTTGTATCTTGATTTTTTAGTGATAAAAGATAATCAAGTAATGTTATCGACATAGGCTACTCCTTCATACCTTTTAATTGTTCAATTGTTTGTTTAATTTTATCAAAACCAATCATAGAACCTATCCAAATACAAAAAATCATTAAAACAACACATAAAATATTATTAAATGTCAAAGATATATCCAATAAACTATATTCAATAAGACTACCAATTCCCCCTATTACAAATGCACAAATTAATGCAGTAATGTTAGGATTTGTTTCACGATTTTGATTTTCATTGAACTTTTTTATAGATTCAGTTAAAAGTCCTGTAATAGCAGCACCAAAGGTAAGCATAAATAAGAATAAAGATAAAGTCATTTTTATACCTCCTATTCAAATAATCTAAGTTTTTCCACCTTACTTTTTAAACAATCAACAAACTCATCTATATCTTCAATACTTTCATATCCTGATAAACTAATTCTTATACAACAAGAAATATCATCTTGATTAATACCTATTGAAATAAGAGTAGGAGACAAGTCTTTTGAACCTGAATTGCAGGCAGAACCGGTAGAAACTTGATAATTATATTCATCTAATAATTCAGCAAGTTCTTCGCCTTGTACATTTTTAAAACAAAACATTGATATAAATGGAATTTTAAATTCTGAATTACCAACAATTTCATATGAATCAGGAATTTTTAATATTGAATCAGACAAATAATGATGTAAAACATACATATTATTTTTATCATTATAATTATAATTTTTACAAGCTTTGGACAAAGAAACAATCCCAATAAAATTTTCTGTTCCACCGAACAAACCATGTTCTTGAGCACCATAAATTAATGGTGTCAACTCTTCCATGGAATTATTGTAAACAACACCAATACCTTTTAAAGCCCCTAATTTATGCCCTGAAAAAGTTATATAATCAGCCTTACACTCATTTGCTTTTAATTGATAATGTGGAACCAAAGCAGTCGCATCAGCAACTACAATTCCATCTATATCATGTATTAATTCTATTATCTTTTCATTATTTTGAATTACTCCAATTTCTGAATTAACCATTTCATAACAAAAAACTATTTTTTTCTTTCCAAATAATTTCTTCAAATTATCTATATTTATACTTCCATCTTTATTCATTAAAACTGATTGATGAAATGGTTTTGATTCACAAACAAGTCGCATAGATTTATGACTTGTTGGAGTATATAAATACATATACTTATCAGATAATCCTCTAATAACTAAGTTATTAGATGCCGAACCTGAACTAGTAAAAATTATATTGTCTGCATTACCTGATATAAAATTTGCAACTTCATTTTTTGCCTTTTTTATTATTTCTTTTGTTTTTTTGCCTTTTCTATGAACAGAAGAAGGATTCCCATAATTATCTAGTTGTTTTATTATTTCTTCTTTCACATAGTCTGAAAGTGGAGTAGTAGATGCGTTATCTAAATACATATAAAACCTCCTATACATACTCGTTATTTATGTAATAATTTTTCAATATCTCAAATAATCTAGGAGATTTATCAAATTTCCAAATAGTAATTCCATCAACAACTTTTACAAATGTATAACGAATACCACATCTTTTTAATTCTAATACCTCATCATAATTTGATGTAATATAATCATTATGTTTTTTCATTTTTATCCTTTCAATCCTTAACGTAAAAAATAACCGTACATATTTTTATGGGTGTACGGTTATCTGCCACTCATATAATTAATTCTTCTTTTTAGTATCTCGATTTCTTTTCGAAGTATTTCTTTGGATTTGAGATTTTGGTTGTGCATTTCTTTTTTCTTCCAAAGGTTTTTTATCTTCTTTATTTATTTCATCTATATACTTACGAATTGACTCCTTGAATGTATATTCCTTTGTTAAATCACAAGCACTTAATCTTTTTTTTGCTTCATCTTTTGAAATATGTTTTTGAACATAATCACTTACAATTTCAAAGACATTCTTACAATTTTCGTCATGCCACATTAACATCCATTGAGGCGAATTCAAAGTTTTATCACAGTTCGAACAATAATAATATTCTTTTCCGCATGTTTTACATACTCGGTTTGTCAACCCCATGATTTCCCTCCAATCAAAAATGAGGGAGCGTTAAGCCCCCTCATAATTTATTCATTTATGCTGCATCTTCTTCATCAACAAAGTAAATTCTATATAATTCTTTGTCGTCTGAGCAATAATCAATTTCAAGTGTTCCATTAAAGTCCATAGTAGGAGACTCAGGATTGAATGAAATAGAAGTCTCAGGTGAAACCATAAATGAAGGAAGTTCAACATATGCAGCCTTTACTGTATCCTTTGAACATGGGTCAAAATAAAGTACCTTCATAAGAAGATTTACAGATGTTGGGAACTTGTTTGCTGAATTCTTAATAATAGCTCCTTCAGTAAATGTTCTCTTATATTTAATCATGTAATAATCTGCCTCTGGGTCTGTTGGAAGAGTTACAGTTGTAGTTCCATCAGGAGTAGTTGTAACTTCACATTTATATACCTTGCTCTCATCAGTTGCTAGATAAAGCGCATCATTTTCGCCTGTTGTTGGACGAGTTGCTGATACATTTACTGTTCTTGTTGCATCAAGAACATAAGCAGGAGTATCAAGAGTAGAATCCCACACATAAACATTTCCATCAGAAGCATCAATATATCCCTTTGTTGCATCACCAACAGCAGGGAATGCAGACTCAGACTCAGCAATTACATAACTTGCAGATACGTCTTGGAAATCATAAATAGTTGTACTTCCTGTTGTAATTGCATACTCTGTATCAGAAGCTTCAACACCGAGTTCATAATGTGTTCCAATTGCACCATCACCAAAATACTGAGTTACAGTAATTGAACCACTTACTACATCTCTTAAAACAGCAGCAACCTGAGACTTAGGAACCTTAATAATCTTTGGAGCAACAAGTACATTATCTACTGCTGCAATATCAGTTGTTGCACCAGCAGCAGCAAGAACATTTGCATTCAGAAATGCGTTCGTTGCGGCAAGTTCTCCGGTTTTCGAACGATAGTTCTTTTTGACAATATTGCCGTCTTTATCAGTAATATCATTAGAATCAGATGTAATATTAATTGTAGCCTCAGAAAGCTGAGTAAGAACATAAAGTGGCACTTCTGTAGTAATGTTAGAAGCAAGAGCGTAAATAATATCTTTTACGATAATATCACCTAATCTAAAAGCCATTTCTTTTTCCTCCTTAAAATTTTTAAACAAAAAAAAATCAAGGATTTCTCCTTGATTTGTAAATAATTATTCATCTGCACTACGCATAAAATTAAATTGTTCTTGTGATATTTTTGAAGTATCACAAAAACCCGAATAACTTCCTTGCGTTAATGCTCTAGTAGACTCATATATTTGTAATCGTTTTATTGAGTCAATAAATTCAACATATCCAACATCTCGTAGTTCATTTTTCTTGTATTTAAATCCGGGATGATTGACAGCAAAAGAAATCATTTGAAGTAAATTGGAACCTTTAGATTCAGCTAATTTCTTAGCATTATCGGCTCTTTCTTTTTCCACAATTTCTTCTTTTAATGTTTTTCCTGTCACAAACATATTTTCAAGTTTTACATTAAACATAAAACATAAATATTTTCGGATTTTTAAATAAATTTCCGTATCAATTTCAAAGCCCATTTTTGCAGAATATAAAACAGGTATCGGTTCACCGTTTTTATTTTCTTTTGCATATAATTCAAATGATGAAAAGTCTATATCATCAAATAATATTTTTGTCTTATCTATAGATACAGTTTTAATCAACAATGCAAACAATTCAAAATCCGTTATTTTGTTCCAATCATAACCCAAATCCCATAATTGAACTTTAAATGCACTAGGATTTGTCGTAAATGGAGCAATAGCAGAATAAAATTCTTTTTCTCCCATATCGATAATTGTTTGAATTGTAGGTTGATGAATAACTATATGTTCGTTGACCTGATAATCTTCGCCAAAATATAATCGAAGAAAATCAAAATCAACATTGTATTTTTCAGCTTGTTTAGTATAATAATCAACATTTTGTTTAAACAAACTTTTTACATTTATAAATTCATCTTTTCCATTCAATCCTTCAATCATAATAATTACCTCTTAGTTTTATTAACAAATCTAGTTCCAACATTATCTGTAACAACAAGGTTGTTTGGTAACTTAGCTTGATATCTTAAAACTTTTGTTATGTAATTATTATCAGTAACTGACTCACCTTCATAAATTGGCACAGCACTAGCAGTTGTTATTCCAGACCATGCCATTAATTCACGAATTATACTTGCAATTAAATCATGACGAGCCATACCTACTTCTTCATCGAAAGAATTTTTTTCATGTACTAAGATAGTAAATGTTATAACCATGTATTTCATACTAGAGTTATAACGCATATTTTCGTCAACGGTGACTTGATAGCATAAGTAATTACTAACAATATCTTGAGTTTCAGGTAAAAATAAAAAAGGACGTATATTTGATGTATCACCAAAATATGCATCCCATTCACCATCTTCATTTAGAGTTCCATCTTCATTAAAAAGCTGGCTTTCTAAATCTGCATTATTTAAAGCCCATAATAATTTAGGACTATTAGAAAATAATGTTTTAATTTTGTTTTTAATTCTTATTGTATCGTCATCAGGTTCTTCTAAATATGCTCGTAAGGAATTTAGCATTTCATCTTTTGTACTAAAACGCTGATATTGGAGCATATCATCATCTAAAATATCCATGCATATACCCCCTTAATTCCTTAATTCAAGTTCAATTTCACCAATTATGTCATTTACTATACACTGAATTTTTAAAATTTTAGTAAGTAAAGATAAGTCTTTACCAACCTTAATTTTTATTTTGTTATTTTCGTTTTGAGGCAGCCATGTAATTAATTCATTATCCGTATATTCTTCATTGTCAATAAAACATTTCCAATTTTCTAATGACAACAATTCAATATATTCGCTTGTAATATCATTTCCTTCATTATCAGAAAAGCTTACAGTTAATAATTTATACGAACCGCCCACTTTAATATGATTATTTAGAGCAGTAATTACGGATGTTATTTCTTCAAATTGTTTATCATCAATTGGAGCTATGTCATTAATATAATAATCAGCATACATATCCCCAGTTTCCCAATCAATATAATCTGTATGTTCATCAAATACAGTTTGCTTATATGTCAATTTCAATATTCCAAATGGATTTAAATCTTGAATTTTACTTACAAGCCATACAGAAGGATAAGGCTTTAACGTAGAAATAATAAGACGTTGATTATCTTCATGGTCTTCCGAAATATAATGAATTCTTTCAGTTATATCATTTATTGGAAGCCAAATTTGATTAACATTATCCAAAGATACGAGTCTATCACCCGACCAAATTCCAGACGTGTAGGAATTTTGATTTCTTAAACATCCCCACATTTGTCTTTTTATACGTTTATTATCTCGATTCTCTATCCAACATAACTTATAATTGCATGGGAGAATAGAAAATTTTACAAATTGATTTGCAATTTCTTTTGCAACTATAAGCCAACGATGATATATGCCTTTATCGTCAGGAATATCACAATATAATCCTACAGCAAATACATTTTTATATTTATTTACATAATCACTTTCAAAATAATAAAGCTCATCATTTTCTTGAAACTTTACTTTTTGGCTTGGACGAAACATCAAATGATATTCAACTTGGTCTGACGCTAAAGATGAATATTTAGTAATAATAAATTTAGCATCTATTCTATGCTTTGTTGTATTTTCAAAACTCATTCCTTCATTGATTAAAGGTGTATCATCATGTTTATAATCGTATAAATAACAAACTCTAGATTGAGGGTCGTGATACCATGTTTCTTCCATGGCAAAATCTGACTGCTCTTTTATTTGTTGCCCGACTGTACGAGCACCATTCCATTTTATTTGATTCATTCGTCGGGCAATATCTAATGATGGCATTTTTCACCCTCACTTTCTGCCGAAAAAATATCTTTGATGTATGTATGTGCATCAAGAATTAGCCGACGATATTCACAATAATTAAATGAATCACCACAAACCATATCATAGGCAGATTGTAATGTTGCCATTAATCCTACCATTTGGACAGGACAGAAGAGTAGTTCATTTAATCCAGCAAATCTATATAAAAGATTGTTAAAATAGCAATAAAAATCATGTTCGCTATCAAAAATCTTTTGATTAATATTTTTATCCTTATACAATAAAAGCTTATGCACTTCTGCATGCATAAGCCGTTCATTTACTTGAATTTGTTCGTCTGTAAAACTTCCATACGAATAATTCATTTGATTACCTCAAATAATCATTATACAAATATCCATGGTCTCTTATCATTTTCGAAAGTTTAATTTCAAGATAATTCAACCGTTCTACATTTGTTTTGTGCATATTATTTAACATTTTTTCTTCCTTACCACCTATAGCCATACCAACATATACTATTGATTCAACTTGTGGCTTTAACCATCCAATAACCATAGAAAGAGATAGAAGTTCAATTACAAAATCTTCTTCAATCTCAGCATTACTGCCGGTTAAAGTATTTTCTAAAGCCCAATCAATTTCTTCAGTTTGGTCGTTTAGTGTTAATTTAGAAAATAAATTTCTTAAACGCACATTTCCCACAGCAGAATGTAAACGTTCTGTGTATAGTTCAAGTAAATCGTCGTCATCTAAGGATAATTCTTTAGGGTCGTTTATTTGTCCACGTACCCTGCTAAAAACTTTTTCATAGGGTAGCATAAGCACCCCCTTTACTGATTAAAAACTTCTGCAATTAAATTTAAATCTGTACCAAATACTTCATCAAGTGCTTTTATTTTTCTTACTGAATCAATTTGTCCATTTCCTACTTGATTTACTGCAATTTTCTTCAATGTATCAACTGCACTTCTTGGAAGAATTTCAATAGTTTTAACCATTTCGCTATTTGGAAGAGCAAGAATATCACTTAATTCTTTTACAGAATAATTTTCTTTATAAAATTTCTGTAGTTGTGGAAATTCTTTAATAAAATCTTCATTATCAATAATAAAAAATGGATTGAAAATATACCCACTTTTTGAATGAACAAGTGATACCAAATCTCTATATTCTACACCTGTAATATCACCATAGTCTTCCCAGCGATAATCTCTTCCTGTTTTTGTTCCATCCATAAATAATTGACCTTGAACAATTGAACGACATTCAATTTCACTTGATGGCTCAAATTTCTTTTTAGTTTCAACTTTTTTAGAAGTACGTTTTGAAGGAGCTTCTTTTTTCTCTTTTACAACTTCTTCAACCTTTTCAGTTGAAACATCTGCATCCGTTTTTGTATCATATTTACCCATTAGATTTTATCCTTTCCATCCTTTTAAGGGGAGTATAAGCTTACTCCCCATATATACTAAATACATTATGGTAATGTCCATTCACCCATAACTCTACCAACTACAACACCTGCGCCCATTTTACGCTGAACTTCGTAAGACATTAAATCATCCCAACGTCCGCCAGCTTCACCACGCTCAGTAACCTCAGTAATGATACTATCTCCCTCATCAACAAACTTAATTGGCTTGTCACCATTTCCAACTGCCAAGAAGAGTAACTTCTTATCACTCATAAGCTTAGCTGAATCTGCAAGAGACTTATCTTTATATCTCTGAGGGATTTCTACAAGACGAGTACCTTCATAAATACCTAAAGTACCTGTATTCATCATAGCATCTCTTTGGTCTTTAGCACCCCAGTTAACATCTGCCAAAACTGTAATCTTTTTAAGAGCAATCTTTGTACCCAAAATAATAACTTCTGCACCATCACTAGCAGCACTAACCTTTTCGATGATAGCATCAAAATCATCTTTATGACCTGTTAAAGCACCTGTTCCAATAACTGCTGCTGGAAGCTGAGATGAAATAGCAGAAAACTGTGAATATACCATTTCCTGAATCTGACGAATATAAGCTTTAGAAATAGCCTCAACCATCTTAGCCCAATCAGTTTGTCCGAGGACGTATTTATTAATATCTTCACCAATCTTAACAACAAAAAGTGAAGTAGGAATAGACTTTCTTTCACCCTTGCCAATTCTTTGTAAAATATGGTCGTGATGAGAAACGCCTGCTTTTGCTACTGCAAGGATAGCATCACTTTCAACTAAGAAATCTTGTCTATCACCATTATTAATGTTCTTAGATTCTACAAGGTCATTAAACCAAGGTTCATTTCCAAATCCTGTAGAAATTACTTCATCAATTGTGTCTTCAATAATATCAAAGAACTCACGTCCGTGGTCTCTAAATGCTCTACGCATTTCTTTCTTTGAATCATTCTTGTCAATACCAAGAATTTCAAGAGAGAAATTATAAATTTTCTGATTTGCTTCTGCCTTAGAGATAACCCTTCCAGTAGCCTCATCATAAATCTCACGATTAAGAGCAACATCTGTCATAAGCTGAGAAATCTGCTCATGAGTTGTATTATGACTTGCAAACACATTTAAAACGTGCTGTGAAAAATTCTTTTTGCTCATTTTCTTTCTCCTTTCCTAGATTATTCTGCAACTACATACTTGCCATTTTTGTATGTAAGAGTTTTCTCTTCTTCAGGCGTTCCATCAAACAATACATCTGAAAGCATGATAATATCGCCCTTACGAAGTGAGTAACCTCTTACAACATCACCACTCTTGTTATAGAAAAGAGAAAGGTCTTGGAATTCCTTCTCAGGATATTCACTAACTGGTGCATTATAAAGGAATAAAAGGTCTGTATCAGCTGTAACTTCTACATACCATGCATGTGAATCATCAGGATTTACCTGCTGAATGATTCCAGCAAATGAATTCTGTGCTGCTACAGATGCCTCAAGATAATTGTCAAAACTATTCCAATCACCACGATTTACAAGCTCGCCATTATCATGATTTGCTGTTGTTGTAATATTAAATTGATGAGCGCCACCCATTCCAGCTAATACTTTAGCTGGAAATGCATAACCGTGACTGCCTTTTACAATATCAATAGCCATTATGTTTTCCTCCTTAATTTTTTACATAAAAAAAGAACCGTCTAAACGATTCTCAAACTATTACTTATTATTTTTCTTCTGAAAAGATACCACCGTATTTTGAAGTAATTGTATTGGCTTGTTTTGATGGAAGAGTAAACATTTTTCCACTTGGTTGTTTACTGAATTTTGAAAAATCTTGGTTTTTCAAAAAACTATCTGCGACAATTACTTTTAATTGGGTCTCAATTTCTTCTAATGAAAACTTTTCTGCATTATTTAACAAATCTTTATATTCATCAGTATCAATAATTAAACTGAATCTTTCATCATTAAATAACTCTTCTTTAGCAGACTGAATTTCAGCTTTTTTAATATTTGCTTTGAATTCAACAAGCTTTGAATATTCTTGACGCATTGATTCAAGAGCATCCATTTCTTCTTGAGTTAAAAATTGTTCATAAACTTGAACCCTATCACCCACTAAATAGTATTCACCATTCTCAGATGTATATTTTTGCTTATAATTTCGTCCATTAAAATAGCCAATCATTACAACAAATTCATCATAAGCAATAATACCATACCACTCATTATCCTCTTCCTCATAAGTAGCACTTACAAGATTAGACAAAGCAGATATTTTCTCTTGAAGAGAAAGCGCAAAATCATTTGGCTTTTTCTTTGTAGAAGTTGGAGCAGTATTATCATCATCAGAGATAGAACCCGAAGGAACACCTTCTTCAACAGGAGATGGAGTTTCAGATTCACTAGATGAACTTGAATCAGATTCGGATTCAGATTCAGAAGTCGATGCATCGGAACTTTCAGATTCGGAACTCTCTGAACTTTCAGTACTTTCCGTTTCATTAGTTTCAGAATTTTCAGGGTCTTCATTTCCATCGAACATTTCTTTGAATTTTTCCTCAAGTTCTTCATCAGACAAAGATTCATAATCAAATTGAATATCTTCAATTGTCTTATTATACTTTGCTAAAAGCTCTTCAAACTTGTTCATTTTCTGTACTTTTCCTCCTTTCTTCGAGTTTTCTATAGCAAAATTTGACTCCAAATAAGCCAAACGTGCTTGCATGTCAGAAATTTCTTTTGTGTAATCAAAAGAAGAGTAGTGCGATAAATCTGAAATATCAATTCGAGAATTTTTCATTCCGGGTTCAACCTCAGAAGATAACAAAGTTACTCCATTAAAAACAAAATCTTTTATAACAAGATAATTATTTTTAGCATCCCAATACATATTCTCAATTTCAATTTCTACGCTAACCTCAGAGCCATTTCTCCTCTCTAGAATAGAAGCAGTTTCATTTCCATAATATCTAAAAATATAAGAATCAGCTTTAACATAATTCTTTTTTTCATCTTTATCATATTCCAAATGTGCATTACAGCTTTCAGGAATTATTCCAACAGGTTTTTCTAGATAATACATTTCTAGTTCACCATCGTCATTTTCAACCATTTCAACTGCATGCGTTCCAAAATCTTTTTCACCTTTGGAATTCTTAGTAATTTCAGCTAAAATTGGTTTATTTGCCAAAGATGGTAAAGCTTTTTGCATATCTGCATCTGAAATAAAACTACCATTTCTATTAAGACCAGTATGACAAGCTTTCAATGTCATTTTTAACAATCCATAATCTTCATCAGAAGAATATTCAAGCTTATGTCCATAAGTCCTAACAACTACAGGATGACCTGATTCTTTCGCACTAAAAGAAAATGTTTTTTGAGTTTTGCAAAACTCTACCAAATCCTCCATTGTAAGTATGCGATTTCCCATGTCTTTTCCTTTCTTTAGATACTTAAACTATTCGTATATTTAATTTTTTTTTCATCAACAGCAAAATTTATTTTTCCATTAACTAAAAAAGTATATACGCCATTTGCATTTTTTATTTCAATTAGTCCTTCTTTTATTAATTTTTTGCGAGTTTCTTCGTCAGAAGTACATACAAATGTTTTTATTTCTTCCATTCACTCCACCACCTTATTTACCATTTAAATCTTCATCACGTGTTCTTGCACCTGCATCTGTTAATTCATCAATATCTTTTTCTTGCCCACCACTTTGTTTATTACTTTGTGTATAAGAAGTACTTAAAGGTATTAATGAATCTTGCAAATGCAAAACTTCTGTTTCTAAATAATTAAGAGCAAGAGTATCTAATTCCGAGTATCCACTCATTGAATTAATAGCAAGCTTTGTAGGCAATCCATTTTGAGCATTTTCAAGTAAATCTTTTCGCAATTTATCTTTGGTATAAATGGAAACTTCAAAGAATTTTACTTTACATGGTTTATCTACATATCTTGCAACAAAACTATTTACCCAAGCTTCTGTTTGAGGTAAAAGAGAAGAAATAGCAAATTCTGTATCAGATTTAACAACTGCTTCAAAAGCGGCACTTGTACTCAAATTAATACTATTCAATATCTGAGCGCCGCCCGAAGAATTTAAAACTGTTTCTGTAGCCTTTTGAACTCTAGTGGTATCATCTGCAACATCTTTATTAAAACTAATTGATTCTATTGGAATAGGAGAGAGTATTGCATCAACGAAGGACGGCAAAGAATTTTTGAATTTATTAAAATAATCTATAGCAGTATTAGGGTCAACCGCAAAATCATCAGGAGAATTTGTATTTTTTAGTAATGGAAGAGTAAGTACAAGCAATTTATATATTTCTTCTTCACTTGCAATTGCTTGAACATCTTCTTCTTCTAATAATCCCAAAAAAGCAGAAAATAGACCTGAAAATGGTGGAATAATAGTTTCCCAATCCTCAGCTCTAAACTTTAAACAAACTGAAACTTCTTGCGGTACAGTTTGCCATTGAACACCACTTGATTGATATTCGTTCCACATACTTTCAAATGGTTCACCCCATAATTCTATTAACTCCTGATTACGATTGAAAAAATTCATATTAAATGCATATGAAAATGTTCCATCTTCCCAAACTCCTTGAATCCTACAATAATCAGGATTTAAAGGTAAGAAAAACATCGAAGGATATTGTTCCGAATCTTCATCAAAATAACAAACTCCATAAAATACATCTTCCATAAAACAAGTCACATATACTTTTAAAAATTCTAATTGTAAACCCATTTTATTTAACAATGAAAGAGTATTATAATAACTTTCAATCATATTTTGGTCGTTCGTTTCTTCTTCGGAAGGATTATAAGCAGGAACAACACTTCTTGCATCTAAACAAAACATATTTGCATTGTATTTAATAAGCCTATAATATACTTGACAACGTGTTGCAAGATATCTAGACACATCTCGTAATCCTTTTTCATTACTTGAGGGATTTTCTAAATATGTTCTTAAATTCTCTTTAGTAATTCTTGAAGTGGTTTTAAATCTTGTTGATTTTTCAACATCCTTTAGTTTTTTTAAAGCATCTTGATTTTTTTCAAAATTTTCTATTCTCTGAGCATATTTATCCCACCATTCTCTTAATTCATTGGCAGATAATCCCTTTTTCTCCGGTGTGCTTGCCGAAGATTTAACCCTTGAAGAGTTAGTATCATATTTTTGTGCCATGCACACCTCCTTATTAATTTGCTCTAATTCGTCTTGCATTTACAATTGGTAACATATTAACTAATTTATTTTCGTGATTTACAGGAGCTCTTTTTATAGCAAGCTCCTGACAAACTTTATAATTCATCATGATAGAAGAGTAGCGGTCTTTTCTCATTCCACTACGCTCATAGATACGAATATTTGTACCCTTCAACTCATGCTCTAAATTAATAAGTTCATTGACAAGCAATGTTGTTTGAACATATGGAACTCTTAGTAAAGCTTGTTCACGTTGGGTAAATTGTTTATAGCCTCTTATCTTTTTCAATTCATCATCAACATCTACATCTGTTCTTAAAAGATTTATATTTCCATTTAAAAATCCAGCTCTAAGAAGTTGAGCTGAATTTGAATTATATTTTGCATCTGCTTTAACAGACCAAATAACTTTATTTGCCCCCTTAATTTTGCAACGTTTAGCCATTTCAGTATCATTGATACAAGTCATAGCATCATAAGTCACACCATAATCAGGGTCATATTGCGGCTTAATGAGCATATCAAAAACAGATAAGCCAACACCATTAGTATCAAGTACTAAATCTGTACATTTAAATTGATAAAAATCACGCATAATTAAAAGAGCTAAATCATCTGTTGTTAGCCCTTCATGTGATTCACCATATACAAAATTAGATATCAAATCGTTATTATCAGTTGGAACTGCACTATTAATCCATAACGCAGAAGCATCATTTTTATTTTTTCTAGAACTCATTAGCGCAACATCCACAGATAAAATTCTTCGCTCATTAGTCATAAGTTCAGGAATTGCTATATGATGATTTTTATAAATTTCAAGCGGATAAAAAGCATTTTTTATCTTTCTTCTAACTGCCACATCATCATATTTAAAAAATTCATCACCATTACTGCCAGCCCAAAAACCACACATTTCCATTTCCCACGAAAAAGGGTCAAAATCAGCTTCAGACATTTCATCTTCAACTTGTTCACGTTGTAATAAATTTTCCATTATTGCTAATTGATATGGCAAATCAACACAAAAATACTTCTTACTATCATCTAACATATTTGCAAAATATGATTTGAATCTTTCATACGACCAATGGCTAGAATGCCAAGCAGAACTAGCATAAACTTGAATATTTCGTTCTGCCAAATGTTTATATTCAGGTTTATTTAAATAACCCGGTTGTCTTGGAGCTGTTAAAAACTTTTTAATAACAGTTTCTATAATTGATTTTGGAACCATTCTATATTCATCAAGAAAAATAACATTTGCCCTATTATGTCGAGCAGAATCACTTGCAGTAACAATCCTTATAAAGCTTCCATTTTTAAAAATACATTCAGGTTTATTTATAGAATCAGATATATATTCTATTTCTAGATTTAGATTAGAAGAACCCCAATCATAATTTTTCAAAAAATCATCTTTAATTTTTTGTATTATTTCAAGCGACTGCTCTTTAAATCCTGATGCAACTATTATTTTAGTTCCGGGAAATAAAATACATCTTACAACCATGTATAATGCACCAATCCAAGTTTTTCCGATTCCTCGACACGCACAAATGACAATATTTGTGCATTGCATCATTATATACAACAAAATCTTTTGAAAAAGTTTAAGATTTATATTTAAATATTCCTTTACAAAACGTTGTGGATTTTTTCGATAAAATGCAGCCCAGCAACCTATACCTTCCATTAAACGGTCTGTTTTCTCTTTAAAAATAGTTTTTATATTTTTAATATTACTTTCATTATCCATCTTCAATTCCTCCAAAAATCTTATCGAAAATAGCTTCACTATCTTCATCTTCATTAAATTCCGGAGGCTTAACTGTAAATTTTTGCATGAAATTCTCATATATATTTGAGAACCTATTTTTAATATTTAAAACTTTACATAAATGCCCTTTAAAAAATACATCTATATACAAACCAATCTTATCAACATCTTCTAATTCTGAATCAATAGTTGGAAGAGGACGTTCTTCTTCATATTTTTGAATCAAAGTGCCTAAAGTTTGAGCATCTGAAAAGGCATCCATTGAATTTTGTTTAGGTTTTAAATTTCCAGTGTCCAACCAATCTTGATAAGCTTTATCTAAATCCTTAGTTGACTGTCCCTTTTTTATTGCATTTGTACGCTGTAATTCATTTAAACATAAAGCTCTAAATACTTTTTCTTGAGCTTTTGTATTACATTCATATCTTGAAATCCAATCTTGATATTCTGTCTCAAGAAACATCAAATCTTCCTCAGAAAATGTTCTTCCAAAACGTTTTCGCCCATTATTAATAGTGTCTTTATCAAAAACAATTTGTTCAGCAAAATCATCAATTGAAGCATTGCTACCAAAATCAGAATCCGCCCAACATTTTTTATTTTTAAATTGAGGAAGAGAAGAAATTCCTCGAATATAATATGCAAATACTGATGGATTCTCATCATATATTCCCAACTCTGCATTATTATTTCTAATATTTTCTTTACATTGTTCGTAAAATTTATCAATATAAGGTCTATCCATCAATCTTAATACTGCTTGTACAGATTCTTTTGTTTCATTTGCAGGAAAACGATGGTCTTTTCGTTGTTCAGCCATCATTTTTAAGCAATCTTTACAAATTGGGAAAAAACCTGTTGCCCATCTACTATCAATATAGAATTCTTTTTTTCCATCTTTTGCACTTAATTTATACTCATTACATTTTGGACAAAGCAAAACTTTCTGCTCAATTATTCTGTTATATTCATCTGCCAAAAGATTGTATTCTTTTCTTACTTTTCCAACTGTAAGATGAGATATTTCTCTTTCGGATTTAGCTTGTCGTATTCTTGCCATAATTTATCACCATCCATTCAATCCATTAAAAAGGGGAGTTATCTGCCCTTGAGA
>JAEEHM010000059.1 GCA_016280895.1 Bacillota bacterium | reverse complement strand
TCTACAACATATGAATTCTTATATTCATCCTCTGGTTTTCTTGCATAATAAGATTTGAAGAATTCTTCAACTGCTTGTTCATAAGGAATCTTACCTAAGTTAGCAATAATTCTTGAAGATCTGTCAATTAATTTCTTATTAGTTGGAAGTACTTGAATCATCCAGTTACCCCATACACGGCCCATCTTAGCCATTGTACCTGTTGAGATTGCATTGAAGCATACTTTAACTAGTAAGTGATACATAATATCTGTGCATGTTCTTGGAAGTTCTACTGGTACTCTAATTTCATCTTTATCAATTTTAGCAGCAGGGATTTGACCAAATCTTAATACTAAGCCACCTGAGTATTTAACAAGTTCTTTCTTATACCATGCTACGATTTCAGGAGTTGCTGAACCATTGATATCGATTAATACTAATTTAGATACTTTACGTGAATATCTTGATGGATCATCTTCATTACCAATTACATATTCTAATACTTCAGCTCCAGCTACTTTTGGAGGATTATTGATAATATCTTGAGATGCTTTCATTTCGATATAATCTTCTTTAGTCCATTCTAAGCCTTTAATTGGACGACGGAATAATTGTTCCCAAGCAACTTCGTTTGGATATAGTGGGTCTTTAATATATGCCCATGATACTTCACTTGTTTTATCAGCAAATTTCTTGAATGGAGGAAGTGTGAATGTAGGTTGACGTTCAGTTGTATCAGTCATAATATCTAATAGATAATCATGAGTGATATAAGTAACTAAACCTTTTGCTTCATAAGTATCTTTTTCGAATTCAACCATCTTAGCAAGACCTTTTAGAGCTTTACCAGATGTTAGTTGTTTATTCATAGATACAAATGCGTTAGCATAATCTTGTAAGTTCAAGAATTCACAGTTTAGAACTGATAATTCTTGTTCTGTTAGATTTTCTTGTAACCATCTATTAGCTGCAACTTCTAGTGCTGCACCAGCTGCAAGTAATTCTACAGTTGTAACTTGCATTCTAGTTGAACCAGATACTGCCATGTTACCTACGAATAGAGGTATTTTCACAATGTATTTACCATTGTCTTTACCTTTTTTCTTATTCTTATTATATTCATCGATACATTCAAATACAGCACGAGCACGGTCTAGATATTTTCTTAAAATCTTTTCTGGGTTACAGAATAAATAATAAGTTTTAATTCCTAGTTCATAGCCTCTTACAGCTGAACCATTGATACTAGCAGACAAGCCGCATTCAGAAAGTGCTACTAGCACATCTCCTGGTTTCATATCAGCTTCATCAACTTGTCTTGCACCAAATGTCATATAGTCTTCAAAGTTTTCAACTGATCTTACTAGTGCTCTATCACCACCAGTTGTGAAACTTGATACAACTTCAGCCATTTCTAAGAATTCAAAACGATGTGCTGGGATTTTAGCAACTAAATCTTGCCAGAACTTTCTCCATGCTCCATCCATTTGGATTGCCATTCTTCCTGATGCACCAACTGATGAGAATACTACTTTTCTTCTTTCATCCATACATCTCTTGATGTCATCTACAAAAGCTTGGAATTCTGGAGTATCAAATTGACCACCAGCAACTTTAGCAATATATTTATCTGCTTGGAAGATTGTTTTAACACCTTTAGCAGTATCTTTTTCGATTGTTGCGCTTAAGTTCTTAGTGATTGGATTTGATTGTTCAGTAGGGATTACACCTAAATGGAATTGCTTCTCATTTTCAAGGAAGTCTTTTGTTGCTTCCTTATAATTTGTAATTGTTTTATAAATCATAAAAATCTCCTTTTGTATATTTCATTACAACATAGATATTATAGCACAAAATGTCATATTTTACAATATAATAGCATTTTTTATATGAATAAATGAAAGAACAATAAGATTAATAATAAATATATAATATGCATTTATATTGATTTAAAATATTATAAATGTTATAATTAGTTGTAAGAATTTAAAAATATTAATTCTTAAAACAAAGGAGTAAAAATATGGAACTAAAAGGAAGTCAAACAGAAAAAAATTTACAAGCTGCATTCGCAGGTGAATCACAAGCAAGAAATAAGTACACTTATTTCGCATCAGTTGCAAGAAAAGAAGGCTATGAACAAATAGCTGCTATTTTTGAAGAAACTGCTAATAATGAAAAAGAACATGCTAAAATGTGGTTTAAAGAATTAGGTGGAATTGGAACTACAGCTGAAAACTTAAAAGCTGCAGCTGATGGTGAAAATTATGAATGGACTGATATGTATAAAGAGTTTGCTGAAGTAGCTGAAGCTGAAGGATTTAAAGCAATCGCATTTAAATTCAGAGCTGTAGGTGAAATTGAAAAAGCTCATGAAAAGAGATATTTAGCATTATTAAATAATGTTGAAATGCAAAAAGTATTTGAAAAGAGCGAACAAACAATGTGGGAATGTAGAAATTGTGGACACCTAGTAATTGGTAAAAAAGCTCCTGCAGTTTGTCCAGTATGTCAACATCCACAAAGTTATTTTGAAGTTAGAAAAGAAAATTATTAAAAATAAATTTTAATAGGCTACTTATGTAGCCTATTTTTTTATAATGTGATATAATATATAAGAGGTAAAAATATGAAAGAAGTTTTGTTCTCACAAATGATTATATTTTTGGATATTTATATAATGAAGTGGCATATTTAACAAAACTTGGTATTTCAGTAATTATGATTTAGATAAATATGTTTAACGAAGAAAAAGAACACGAAGCAAAAATTCTTTTCCATATGTATGGCGGAAATTTTTTTGAAATGGAACGAGATGGAGTATATAAAAAATATAAATCTTTTGAAGTTCCAAAAGATGTTGAAGCTAAATGGTTACAAGAAATGTGCAATGACATTAAGGGAAGAATAAATGATTCTATTGGATTTGAAAGGTTCTCATTAATTGATAGATATGTGAGTAAACTAGATTTAAATTCATCAATACATTTTTTAGTTGATTACTTAAATAATTCAAATGACGATACTTTTACTAAGATTTTAATAGGAGAAATACTAATTAGGTATATCAATCAAAGTAAATATAATGATAGTATTACTATTGATATTATAGAGGAAGTTGCAAAGTGTATTGAAGATTTAAAAGAAAAACTATTGCATAGTGAAATAACGATTGATGAGTCCTACAAAAAATTGTATTATTTAAAAGATATGCTTAGTAACGACAAAATTATTGCACGAATTAAAGCACTGAAGTAGATAATTAGGTATTGCTGATTATAGTATGTTATTATCTCAAAGGGTATTTTAATAATGAAAAATTATTGCTGTAATTGCTTAAAATCAAAGATGGATTGACTGGTTCGCTAGGTAGCGTCACTGGCAAATTTGCAGGATTGGCAAAAGCAGGAAAATTTGCGGCTGACGTTGCTCTCAGACCAGCAGCTAATCAATTAGTTAAGATGGGAACTAGAGGCAATACATTTAATCGTGATAAATATTTATATGATGTTATTACACGAATAGTAACATATGGTGGTTCAAATAATGTTATGAAGAGTAATATGTTTGGACTAAATTTAAAAGTAGATTTAGGAAAGTGTTTCTATAGATCTACATTCAGATCGTTATATTCGTATATTTAGGAGAAGATAAGAATGGTTAAAAATTATTGGACATTATTTTACTTAACTTTAATTGGAATGATTATATTTGTTTCATTATTTGTTTTAGGGTTTGTATTTGCAAAAAAAATATTTTTAGATAAGAAATATGGTATCATTCTATTAATTGTTTGCTCATGTGTTTCATTTACTTTAAGTACATTGTGTGCTAGTAAATTTGCATTATGTTGTAAAGATTATAATTATGTAGCTAACAATACATATATAGAAGAAAAAGCAAAAGTTGTTGAGTTTACTGTTTCTCGTTTTGATTATGACGGAAGCGGTAGACAAGAAAATAACAAACCAAAATTTTATTTAATTGAAAAAGATGAGTATATAGTTTTAAATGTAAAAGATGTCGAATTGGGAGAAACCTATATTATTAGATTTTATCCTAATACCAAAATATGTGATGTAATTGAAAAAATTAGTTAAAAACAAAAAGCAAATTACTTTCACAAGCAAAAACTAGGTAAGTTTACTCTATGGGTAGGCTTACCTTTTTATATTAAACATAGTTTAATTTCTTGGAAATAAAACCGTTATGTGGTATAATATGAATGTAAATGCTATAATATGCATTATCAAAGGCAATGACTCATAATCAAAGATGGATTAATAGGATGATGAAATGGGGGGTCACAATATACGATATTGGTTTGGATGTTGGTAAAATAGGCGGAAGAAGTATTTTTTATGCTATGGATAGTGTTGCAATTATGAATTATGGAAACGTTATTTGCTTTATATTTGTTTAAGGAAATTATTAATATATATGAATAGTAAAAAAATGATAAAAGAATTTAGTTTTCTAAAATCTTATAATTTTAAAATAAAAAAATATGAACGAAATGGAGATATCGAATTAGTATTTTCAAATGGAACTTTAATCATAGAACTTTTATGTTTTTTAAATATTTTTTTTAATTATTCAGTTGAGGTGATTATCACGCATTGTGGAAATAGAAAAAATATTTTTAATTGCGATTTTTTTAATAAGGGAGAATTAACGGAATTGAAAAAAAATGTATTTTGTGATACTACATCTTGTAGTGCTCAAATAGAACAATATGCTGACTTTATTAAGAATAATATTGATATTTTATTAGAAGGTAAATGATTAGATTATTAATAGTGTTAGAAATAACAAATAATTTTTGCATCACATTCAAATATTGGAAAATCTAGTATAATAGATATAATAAGATATATTATTAATAAATTGGATGAAAATTGAATATTTAATCAATAGATAAATAATATTAGATAAACATTAAGAATCAATTAAAGAAGGAATAAGTATCTTCTTTTATAAAAGATAGTACTGTGATTTTACCATTAATGAGTACTATTATGTTTTTTGACATTATAATTTTAGTATATGCATAGAAAAAACAATGGTATTAATCGATAATAGTATATCTAAAATAGTTTTGTGATTGAATATAATTTGAGTAGTTTTTTTACTTTCAAAATTTTGTTTGACTATCTAGTATAAGGAATAAGTAATAAAAAAGAGGTATATAATATGGAAGAAGTTTTAAAATTTTTAAAAGAATGTGGTGTGTATTATCTTGCTACTGTAGAAGATGGAAAGCCAAGAGTTAGACCATTTGGAACAGCTGAAATATTTGAAAACCATTTATATATTCAAACTGGAAATAAGAAGGATGTTTTCAAACAAATTCAAAAAAATCCTAATGTTGAGATATGTGCATTTAAAGATGGAAAATGGTTAAGACTAAGAGGTATCTTAAAGCAAGATGATAGATATGAAGCTAGAAAAGACATGCTAGATAAGAATCCTTATCTAAGAGGCATGTATGATGAGAATGATGGTAATACTGAAGTATTATATTTTGAAAGTGCTGAAGCTATTTTTTCTGAGTTTGGAAAAGAAAATAGAATTGTGAAATTTTAATAGGAGGAATTATGAAGGAAATTAAACAAGAACAATTAAAGAAATTCAGTAAAGCATTTGCATCTTATCCACAAAATAAAGTAATGCAAAATGTGTTAGCTAAGAATGACTTAACATCATCAATTAGAATCAATGAAAGAAAGGTATTAACTTTACCTCAATATGAAATTGATATTAAAACAATGCCTGCTACTAATCAAAAAGCAAGTGGTAGATGTTGGATCTTTGCAGGTATGAATGTGTTAAGAGAAATCATTGCTAAAAAACTAAATTTAGATGATTTTGAATTATCACAAAATTACATTTCATTTTGGGATAGATTTGAAAAGATTAATTATAAATTAGAATCTGTTATTGAACTTGTAAAAGAAGATTATGATGATAGAAACTTAAATTGCATATTAAGTGAAGGCATCCAAGATGGTGGACAATGGGATATGCTTGTTAATATCATCAATAAATATGGTATAGTTCCTAAGATGGCTATGGATGAAACATATCAAAGTTCCAATACAAGATCTATGAATTATGTCATTGCAACTTCTATTAGAAAATTTGCAGCTAAAGCACAAAAATTAGCTAAAGAAGATAAGATGAAAGAAATCAGAGAATTGAAAGAGAAGACTTTATCACAAATGTATGGTTTCATGTGTACATGTTTAGGTGAACCTGTTGAAAAATTTGATTTTGAATATGTAGATAAAGATAAGAAATATCATTTAGAAGAAGGATTAACACCACTTGAATTTAAAGAAAAATTTATTGGTAATATGTTAGATGATTATGTATCTATTATTAATGCTCCGACATTTGATAAACCTTTCTATAAAACATTTACTGTTAAATATGTAGGTAATGTAGTAGGCGGAAGAGATATTTTCTATTTGAATTTACCAATGAATGAATTTAAAGAATTGTGTGTTAAACAACTAAAAGATAATGAAGTAATCTGGTTTGGTAGTGATTGTGGTAAATTCAATGATGGTACTTATGTTTGGGATGATCAAGCATTCGATTATAAAGGCGCTTTTGGTCTTGATATGAGCATGGATAAAGGTGATATGTTGAACTATCATGTTAGTGCTATGAATCATGCAATGGTTATTACTGGAATTAGCTTTAGAGATGGCAAACCATCTAAGTGGAAAATAGAAAATTCTTGGGGTACAGAAAGAGGCGATAAAGGTTATTATTTAATGACTGATTCTTGGTTTGATAACTTTGTATTCCAAGCCGTTGTTAATAAAAAGTACTTAACTGAAAAACAATTAAAGGCTTTAAAAACAAAACCAATCAAATTAAATCCTTGGGATCCTATGGGAACTCTTGCTGATTAATATATAATAAGAAAGAGAATAAAACTATTATTACATTTTGTAATAATAGTTTTTTATTTTAAAGTATTACGAATATAGGAAATAGTCTGTTAGTAAAATATAATAAATAATAGGATTATTATATGTGAATAAGTGATTTTTATAAAGAAGAAAACATTTTTAAAAAACTTTTTCTTTGGATAAATTATAAATTGTAGTATAATATTTAACATAAAAAGGTATCATTATGACAAAAGAAGAATTTCAATTTAATAAGATGGTTAATACGCCAATAAAGAAACTAATTATTAATCTATCTATTCCTACAACAATTAGTATGCTAGTAACTGCAATTTATAATATTGCAGATACTGCATTTGTAGGTAAACTTGGAATATCTGCATCTGGTGCAGTTGGTGTTGTATTTTCTTTTATGGCGATAGTTCAAGCAATTGGCTTTACCCTTGGTATGGGTGGAGGAAGCTATATTTCTAGCTTACTGGGTCAAAAAAGAGATGATGATGCCCAAGAAGTGGGTTCAACATCTTTTTATAGCGCTATATTTTTAGGAACATTATTACTAGTCTTTGGAATGATTTTTCTAAGGCCAATGCTTTCAGTTTTAGGGGCAACGCCAACAGTGCTTCCATACGCGGAAGATTATGCTAGATATATTGTAATTGGTGCACCAATTATGACATCATCTTTCGTGCTTAATAATATTTTAAGAGCAGAAGGAAAAGCAAAACTTGCAATGATTGGTCTTACTACTGGAGGCCTTTTAAATATTGCGCTTGATCCTTTATTTATATACGGATTTAATTTGGGAATTAGTGGTGCTGCAATTGCAACACTAGTATCACAAAGTATCAGTTTTATTATCTTACTTTCAATGTTTTTGATGAGGAAAAGTATTATTAGGCTATCTTTATTTAGATTATCAAAAAGAGCTTATGTTTATCTAGAAATATTTAGAATTGGTTT
>JAEEHM010000058.1 GCA_016280895.1 Bacillota bacterium | reverse complement strand
TTCAGGAGCATATTCTTCAGGTCCTTCAGCAGCAGCAAGTAAGCCTTTCATTAACCATGACCATTTAGTTTTAGCTTCACTACTTCCTAAATAATCACCGATCTTACTACCAGACATATGATCTGTATCTAAATCCTTTGGTTCTAAATTCAATTTTGTGTATTTATTAAAATCAGCAGTAAATTCAGCACCAATTTCAGCAGGTGTATAATAAATAACAAGCCACTTACCACCATTTAAATTATAATCAATTGCATATTCACCAGCAGGTAAATCCTTTATTTCTCTAAATTTTGCATACAATGTTACATCACCATGCCCTTCAATTTCTGTGATATATTCAGTACTTTCTAAATCATATAGCCAACCTAAGAATTTATAACCATCCTTTGTTGCCTTACCTAATTTAAGAACTTCATTATATTTAATTTTATTAGCACCTTCATATGTAGCACCATCTAATACATATCTTACATTATATTCAATTGGTGCATATATTGCATACACTTCAACATCAGCACTAATATTTTCAATCTTAGTGATAAATGTAGCATCAAGTGAATTTGTTAAACTCCATCCTTTAAATTCATATCCTTCTAATTTATTAGGATTTGTAAGATTAATTGTAGTATTTACTTTTACCTTTTCAGCATCTTTTTCAAATCCATCAACATTAGATTTATAAGTAATAGTAAATTCTCGATTATCACTTACATTAACTTGAAGTGTGAATTCTTTTGTAGTTTGATTCTTATCATCACAAACTACCTTGATTTTCACATTTGTGCTTCCTTCTTTTAAAGGAGTAATAATACCATTATTAACACTTAATACAGTCTCATCTTCTACATCATAAGTAAAACTTGCTTTCGCATTTTCTACAACAACATTAATATTATATGTATCACCTACATTAATATTAACGGCTTCTTCGTTAAAACTAATACTTACTTCTTTTTCTTCTTTTTTACATGCACTTAGGAAAAAAGAAAAACTAAAAGCAATAATTACCCCCAATATAATAAAGATGTTTCTCCTCATAATTTTATTAGTCCTTTCTAATTGCTATTGTACCACTTTTTTATGATTTCTTCAATGCATAAAAATGTAAAATAAGGCTCTAACTTATAATGATATAATAAAAGTAGACATAGGCAAAAAGAGATACATATTAATTTAAGTGTATATCAAGTAGACCTAGGTCTACTTTTTGGCATAAATATTCAATGCTCTTTCCTCCTAAGATTTATTTTAAAATAATCACCATCTAATTAATTATAATATATTCATAAGTGAATTTTATCAAACAAGAATGAAATCATTTCCATCTTGAATACCTATTATAGAAGGAGTATAATATTAAAGGATTTTTTGGAGGTATAAAATGAAAAAAATAATATTATTATTTATGCTGGTACTAATGGCAGTCACTTTATCAGCGTGTTCAACAAGAACGAGGGAAGTAAGTGGAAATGGAATTAGTGTAACACTTCCAACAAGCTTTAAAAAGAGTAAAGCCGATAATGCGCAACTTTACTATGTATCTAAAAACGCAATGTTTATGGGAAATAGATTCAACAAAGAAGATTATCCATCTACAATTAGATATTCAGCAGGAGATCATCAAGCATTCGCAGACCACTTAAGAAATGAAAGCTTATTAAATTACAATGGCAAACCAGCTGATTATTCATATCTTGAAACATCTAATGATGGTTCTTCATTTGCGTATACATATTACGATAATACTGTTGATAATGTAGAATACACTTATATGTTAGTGGTTAAAGTAGAAAAATATTTCTATGTTATGAACTTTGCATGTCTAAAGAAAGATTTTGAAAAATATAAAGATGATTTTATGACTTATGCAAAAACAATTAAAGTAGAAGAATAAATGAAAGAAGGCTCTATAATTTAGAGCCTTCTTTATTTATCGCAATACTTCCAAATAACTTTCCAAGTAATATTTCACTTTCACTATCGAAGTGGGCAATATCAGGTCCATCAATTGGTTCTTGATCATAATGAAGTCCAGCATCAATTGTGTCAAAATAATAATTATGATCATCTTCATTGCTAAACTTTATTTTCGCATTATTTATCTTTTTATACATTGTCCAATAAGGAGAATCACTAATACCAGCATCAATAAAATCAATCTCTTTTTGATATGAAGATAAATCATGTCTTAAAAATCTCACAAATTCTTTTGTATTTTTATAATACCTATCAGATAAATTAAAATTAGAATCACTTTCTCCTTGCATCCAACAAATAGCATCTATTTGAATGTCATAATTTTCACTAATTAAATAATCTAGAGATGTCTTAGTAAAATTAATAGCAGCTTCATATAATTCACCACGCTTATATTTACCATTCATCCATTGATAATCAAGGACAGATCCACCCCATGAATATTTTATGATATAACATTTCAATCCCTTTTCTTTATAAGTTAAACCAATTCCTACTTCTGGTCCAAAGTGTTCACTTGATGCACCACATCCTAAAGCACAAATTTTAAACTCATTATTTGAAGAATTAGAACCATTTTCACAACAATAATTAATATACACATTATCTATACCATTATTTGTTGATGCATATGTTTCATTATCTTTTTCTTGTAAATATTTAACACTTGAACAACCAGTTGCATTAGATTGTCCATATAATAATATCACTCTTACTTTTTCACCCTTACCATCACTTAAATTATCATTAATTGAAAAAGTAGTAACTGCACCTAATAATTCTTTCTTTTTACAAGATGATAATGATAATATGCTCAATAATAAAATTATAATAAGTAATATTTTTTTCATAAATACAACCTCTTTACACTAGTAAAACAAATTAACAAAGTAATATTCTAATATGATTAATGTTTATTTTTCTATAATGAATAAAACTAATGTCTTTCATAGATAGTATTGATTATTCCAGTAAAGATTAAATCAATAATAGTAATCATAAAATAAGCAGATATAATAGTATTAGTAACTTCATTTGTAAGAAACATTGTAACACTTGCTAATACTATAGAACAAAACATCCTAAAAAGGGGAATAATTTTTAAAATAAATGACATCATATCCTTATGTTTATAATAATTCT
>JAEEHM010000057.1 GCA_016280895.1 Bacillota bacterium | reverse complement strand
TATCTTTTGCTGTAGCTTTAATTTGTTCTACTCCCTTATTTGAAAGTGGAAGCATATTAAAACCCCAATTCTTATATATCTTTGTATCTGCTAAAGTAAAATCAGTTTCTCCATGACGGATAAAATAAAACTTTGTCATATGGTAACCTCTATTTTCATTTATTTCTATTGTTTTTTTTACATAAATACAATTCAAAATCCAATAATCATCCATTATAGCGTTCCAAAAACAAATCCCATATTTATTTATAGAACATTTAATTGAATTGTGAATTATATAATTCACTATAAAAGTCTTTGTGTTTTGTATACTTCCTTTATTTCATTGTATGTGATAATTCAAAATCTATAACTATATCATCATTGATAAAATTATATTTAGGTATTGTATTAACCACTAATTCTATATGCATTTTATTGGAAATGCATATACCTGTGATGAAATCCTATATGCATCTTCAGCACAGCAAATTATGCATTGGCCTGCAATATTATATTTTGTATTTAGCAATTGTTTAAATCCTTTAATATCATTAATGCCATATTGTTTTCCTGATTTTGCCTCAATAAAATATAAATTACCATCTCTTAATATAATAAAATCTATTTCATTTTGATTATTATCTCTATAATAAAATAATTGAACTTCAACATTGTTGTTTTTATAACTTTTACATATTTCATTATGTATATATGTTTCAACAAGTCTTCCTTTAAAATCAGATAATTTTAAAGTATTTGGCGAATCAATTCCAATTAAATAACAAGCAAGTCCTGTATCGTTGAAGTAAATTTTATTTCTTTTTACAATTCTTTTATTAATTGAGTCTTCATAATATGGTTCAAGCAGTGTAACTAAATTACTTACAATTAATATACTTAGCCAAGCATCAACAGTTTTATAATCAATTCCAATAATCTTAGATATATTACTTGCATTATATTCTTCACCAGTTAGTGAAGCAACAACCTTAATAAAGTTTTCAAACTTTCGTAAATCCTTTATATTAATTAATTCTGACACATCTCTTTCAATAAATGTTTTAAGGTAGTTTGAATAATAATTTTTGATGGGTTTACCTTCTATTTCCCATCTTGCAGGATAAAATCCTCTTACAATAGATAAATATAAGTCATCTTGTGTTAGATATCTATCATTAGTTTTTTGCATTAATAACTCGTTATCAATAACAAATGGTTCTTCGTGCCACTCTCTAATCTCCGCTTGACTTAATGGTTCCATCTCGATGATTCCTACACGTCCAGACATAGATTCGCTTACACCTTTCATTAAATGAAATTTTTGAGAGCCTGTAAGTATATACATCCCATTTGTAGCGATTGTTCCATTTTTCTTTTTATAGTCATTTACTGCATTTTCAATTTCAATAAACAATTCTTTTACCCTCTGAATTTCATCAATTATCACTGGATATCCAAGTTCTTCAATAAATTTCTTAGGGTTTTCTTTTGCTTTAGCTAATAAATCTGTATCATCAAAAGTAATATACTTATAGCCTTTGTTTTCAAAATAAGAAACTAAAGTGGATTTTCCTACTTGTCTAGCACCAGTAATCAAAGTAACTGGATATTCATCAATAGAATTAATAATCTCATCAAGTATAGTCCTCTTATATAGCATATCATTCACTACCTTTCAATACGTTTATAGTATATCACATATCAATTCCTAATTCAACTATTTTTAGTATTTTTAGGAATTGAAACTATTTTAAAAAATAATACGTAATGTATTTACCTCATTAATTTGTGATAAAAACAAAGTGCTTTTTTAAACACATTATCAATTATTTAGATAAATGTCAATTATGGAACAAAAAAATTCATTTTTGCGTTTTATTGTTCAATAACTCGCATTTATTGGACAATAAAAAATTGCCTAGATATTTCTAAGCAATCATTTTTTTAGATCTGTTTTCTATTTTTTGACAAGCGAACATACCGTTTCAACGTTTCACCAACAAACAAAACAAGTTAAGAACATATCTTCTTTCCAGGTTTACTCTTATCTATTCCCATACCCATAAACCAGAATTTATCGATAATCTTTACCAGATAGTTCTACTATCTTCATCATATGTCTGATTCTATCAGTAATAGCACCACTAGCTACTTTATCAACCTTATCACTAGTTTCAGCTAAATGTTCATCTAATTCATCAATACTTCTATTAGTAGTTATAATTGTTTTTAATTTATATTGATAACGATAATTAATAATGACACTTAAGATTTGATCACGATTAAAAGTAGTATTTTGTTCACGACCTAAATCATCAATTAATAATATATCAACCTTTTTAACTCGATCAATTAAATCATCAATGCTGTTTCCTTTTTTCATATTATTCTTAATCGCATTGATAAATTCAGGATAGTATACGCAAATCACAGATTTAGTTTTCGCAAGTTCTCTCGCAAATCGCATACAAAGATATGTTTTACCAGAACCATATGAGCCATATAAATACAAGCCCTTATCAGAATTTTTAATTTCTTGCATTGCATTAAATACTAAGGCTCTCTCTTCAGCTGGATATAATTCCTTATCATCACTCACCTCAGGCATGTACAAACATTCAAGTCTTGTGCCTTGATTCTTTGATGGACGATACATTTGAACTAATTGATTTCCTCTTTTTTCTAAATATGATTCCATATATACATCATCATTATCAATTAAAAAACCAGGATTTTCTTTTAAATAATCATTATCTTGTTTTTGTTTGTATAAAACAAGAAGATTATCTTCAATTTCTTCATCACTTAAAGTATCCACTATTTTTTTAAGTTCTGGATCTTTTAAAATTTCAGCAAGTATTTTATTCATCATCATCACCAAATAATCCCTTTGCAGCTTCTAAAATATCTACTGCTTTACCTTCTTTTAGATTCTCATTTTCACTTTCTTTCTTTTCTAATTCTTTCTTATAAGAATCATACCAAGCAGGTAATTTCACATTCTTCTTTCTTGATACTGTTGTATTATCTTTTTCTTCCTTTTCTTGTGCCTTCTTCTTCATATAATTGATAGCATCATATACATTCTTAACTTTAGCCCTTTTCCAAGTAGATGCTATCTTTTCAAAATAAGCATATCCAGGTATTTCTCCGTTTTTAGTAACAACAGAATACACAATCATTAAATTGATTACCGGGATAGGTGTATGTGTATCATTTGATAATTTATCAAACATCGCAATTTCAGCTTCCGATGCCTTCTTTCCACCATTGTAATATTCTAAAACCTCACTTGGACTCATTGCTTCTAAATGATTACATAAAGCAAGCACTTCATCATCTTTAATACTATTAAGATAATCATCAGATTCGATTGTTTGAAGAGATGGATTATCATTCTTAAATTTATTACGATATTGAATCTTCGCAAATTTAGCTAATGAAGCATAGCTTAAATCTTTATCTACATTTAAAGAAGACATACATGCATCATGCATCATCTCCTCATCTAATTTATACACAAAACTAATATGAATAATATTCTTTTTGAATGTTTCATCTTCTAATACATCATCACCAATAAAAGAAGAATCAAATAACATCTTAAATAAAGCATAATTAAATTCTTTATTTTCAATATTGATATCATTAGATACAAGTGTCTTAATAAATGATAAATCATCACTTGTTTTAACATCAAAGACTTCTTCAAATGATTTAGTAACTTCTTTTAATCTTGAATTCTTATTTAAATATTTTTCTTTTAATTTATCAACTTCAATATTAGAAATACTCGATGCAAGTAATGCACAAAGTGCCTCATCCTTTAAGAATACATCCATTGACATTGGTCTTCTAATTTCAAATAAATAATTATCATTCTTATCTTTAAAGACTCTTAAAAGCCCTAAAGCTTCAAGTTTACTTGATGCTTTATTTAAGCTAGTCATAGTTCTTAAATTCAAGATATCAAGTAATGATTTAAAAGTATATGTTTCATTTTTCTCTAAAGTAACATACGCAAAGTAAAGTGCATAGCTATCAAGACCCATTAATGGAAGATATAAATGAGTTAGTGCATTAATATCATCATTATTGATATTGATTTTATTTTTAATTTTAAATTCATCATACATTAATTCAGCCATATTTCCTCCCATTAAAAACTAGCATGAAGACCAAGGCCCTTTAAAGGAACTAATTTATCAAGATCACTATAGAACTTTTCAATCACCTTCTTACCCTTGGCAGTAGGTAAAAAATTGTATGTCAAAACCTTGATATCACACGCAATTTCTGTGAAAGTGACAGCAGTGATAGTAATGATTCCACTGAAATCAGCAGCATCACATACAATCTCACCACGTTCTTCATTATAATCTCTAACTATTGCTTTAAAGTCTTTTAAGACTTTAAAAACAGCATTACTTACATCATCTTTACGACATCTGTAATAATGTGTTTTAAGACTAGGAATATGGTGATTATCACTTGTTTCAAATGTTTTGGAAAAATAGTCCTTAAAAGTCATTTTTTATCTCCCTAAGTACTCTATCTACTTCTTTATATAAATTATCTAAATCTTGATTATTATTGATAATAAAATCGCCCCTTCTTTCAGCAAGCTTATATTTATCTTCAATATCTATTTGTGCATCTAATTTCTTAAGAGCATATTCTTTATTAATCTTATCACGATTAACTAATCTTTCTATTTGTACATCCCTACTAACATACACAAACATTACATGTTGAAACATATCATATAAGTGCCATTCATATAAAAGTGGTACATCAAAGAATACAAGATCTTCTTTATTATTTTCTTCACTATTTAATAATTCAATCATCTTAAGTGTAATTCTTTTTCTCATGATGTTATTTAATTCTTCCATTTTATTTTTATCATTGAACACAATTTTCGAAATCTCTTCTCTTTTAATATCACCCTTAATATTAAAAGTACTTGCTATTTCTTTTTGTACTTCATTTGAATCAAAAATATCATGAGCTATTTTATCACAATCATATAATTTATATCCTAGTGATTTTATATATTGTGATGTTTTCGATTTACCACTGGCAATTCCCCCAGTTATACCAATAATTATCATATAATCCACCTTTTATTCTAACACGTTCAACATTTATTGTAAATACGAATATTATTTTATTATCTGGCAGTTCTCACAATAATATGTGCCTCTACCGCCTACTCTAATCTTTAATATCTTATTATTACATTTTGGACACACATCCTTAGTATGTACGAGTAGTTCATTTTGAAATCTACCAGTAATACCATGACTACTTTGGAAGGAATGGATAGTTGTACCACCTAAGCTTATCGCTTTATTTAAAACAGTAATCGCACTATCTAATAATAATTTAACATCATCCTTATTTAAATGATTTGCGATTGTGTTTGGATGTATTCCTCCCATAAATAATACTTCATCAACATAAATATTACCAAGACCTGATATTATTTCTTGATCCAACAATACAGATTTAATTGGTCGATTAGATGCTTTAATACTTTCATATAAATCATTTAAATCAATATTAAAAGGATCTAAACCCACCTTATTTAATGGTTCTAATTTAAGTAAGTCATCATATTTATATTCATCTTTCTTATAAAGATGCATTGTTCCAAATTTTCTTGTATCATTGTATCTTAAATTACTATCCTTAAAATAGAAGATAATATGATCATGCTTAGATATTTCTTCATCATGCATTAAGAAATATTTACCTTCCATTCTTAAGTGACTAATTAAATAATAATCATCAAGTTCAATGATTAAATATTTACCATGTCTTGTAATATCAATAAAGCTTTGATTAATCAAAGAATTTCTAAATTCTTCTTCACTAACATTTTTGATAATCTTATTATAATTGATTTTAATATCTAATATTTTTTTACCAATAATATCAATTTTTAAGATATTCTTTACGGTTTCAACTTCTGGAAGTTCAGGCATTATGCATATAACCAACTTTCACCACTACTTGCTTTCGCAATTAATTTAACTTTTAATTTAACAACATTTTCCATTTCACTAACAACTAATTTTTCTAATATTTCTTCCTCACCTGGATAAACATCAAAAACTAATTCATCATGAACTTGGGCTATCATTATACTATTTAAATTATGCTTTTTCAAGGCCTTACTTACATTTACCATTGCCATTTTGATGATATCAGCAGCACTACCTTGGATAGGTGCATTCATCGCAGTACGTTCACCAAAATTATAGATGTTTCTGTTCATACTCTTTAACTCATCAATATATCTAAGGCGATTAAACATCGTTTTTGTATAACCACATTCTTTAGCATCACTAATAACCTTATGTAAGAATTCATCAATCTTTTGATGTCTTTCAAAATATTTAGAAATATATTGACTTGCTTCTTTTGGACTAATGTGAATACTTTCACTTAATCCCCAAGCACTCATACCATACACAATACCAAAATTGATTGCTTTCGCAGTTCTTCGCATTTCCTTAGTTACCATTTTTGCATCCACTCCAAAGATATAAGATGCTGTTTCACTATGGAAATCCTTATCAGAATTGAAAGCATCAATCATTGGTTGATCATCACTCATATGTGCAAGCACTCTCAGTTCAATTTGGCTATAATCGACACTTAAGATCTTATTATTAAATCTTGATGTAAACACATCTCTAATAATTTGACCAAGCTCAGTTCTAATTGGCATATTTTGAATATTAGGCTCAACACTTGAAAGTCTACCAGTTAGGGTAAGTGCTTGTTTGTAAAGTGGATGAATAAAGGAATGTCTATCAATTAGACTACCCAAGCCATTAACATATGTCGATATTAACTTAGAATATGCACGATACTCAAGCACCTTAGCTGCAATTTCATAATTGTATGCTAATTTCTCTAAAACTTCTACAGATGTTGAATAACCAGTCTTATTCTTCTTATCATGAGGAAGATTTAAATCTTCAAATAAAACTTCACCTAATTGTTTGACAGAATTGATGTTAAATTCTTTACCAGCAAGCTTATAAATCTCATCTTGAACCTTTGTTAGTTTTTCACCTAAATCTTCACCAACACTAATCAACTTATTTCGATCAACAATCAAACCATCAATTTCCATATCACCTAATACTTCACTTAAATTAATTTCTAATTTATATAAATCATTAAGCTCAAGTTCATTAATCTTATCAGTGATATCTTTTAAAACTAAGTACAAACACTTAGCCTTCTTAAGTGCATATCTAGCATAAACATCAATATCTGGTACATGGATCTTAGCACCACTACCATAAATATCAGCCTTAGCTTCAATATTAAATTTCTTAAAATGATCAATAACTTCTTTAAAATCATCACTTGCATATTTAGGATTAACTAAATAAGCAGCAAGTAATAAATCATCACTAACATTATTAATTTCAATATCATGTTTCTTCAACTCTACATATAATCGCTTATAATCAAAAGTAATCTTTTTATTATTAGATTTTAAATATTCTTTAAAAGAATCTGATTTTATTACAACATCATAAGGTACAAAGATATCATTATCAAAGATATCATTAAATGGCGAAAATAAGCCAATACCTAAAAATTCATTATTATAATAATTATCTAAATAATCTTCTAATATTAGATATCTATCACCAAGCGTAGAAAAATCATAATTGATATCATCAATTATTTTAAAATCAACAAAAACATCTTCGACTTTTTCTTCAACTATTTCTTCATTAGATGTTTCTCCATCTTTATTTTCTAATCTTTTAATGAAAGATTTAAATTCTAATTCATTATAGAATTCAATTAATTTATCTTTATCATAATCTTTCTTTTCAATATCTTTTTCATTAAAATCAAGTTTAATATCTCTAACAAGTGTCGCAAGTTCCTTGCACTTTAAACCAATATCAATACCCTCTTTAATTAATTCACCAGTCTTACCTTTGATATTGCTTGCATTTTTACCAATGTTTTCTAAGCTATTATATTCAGCAAGTAATTTAAGTGCAGTCTTATCACCAATTCCCTTAATGCCAGGTAGGTTATCACTACTATCACCCTTTAAGCCCTTATAGTCAGGAATTTGATTAGGATTAAAACCCATCAAATCAAAGAAATTATCTTTGTTGAAATCTTCAAGTTCAGTAATACCTTTTTTAGTAAGTGATACATGAACATTACCTTCAACTAATTGTAGTAAGTCCTTATCACCAGTAATAATCATAATATCATCAACATTATTATTTTTCATCATTGTAGCAACAGATGCAATTAAATCATCAGCTTCATAATCATCTAATTCTTCATGTTTGATATTTAATACATCTAAATATTTCTTAATATAAGGAATTTGTACCCTAAATTCATCTGGCATTGGTTTTCTACCACCCTTATAATCATCATATGCAAGATGTCTAAAAGTATGCTTACCCTTATCAAAAGCAACAAAGATATAATCATATTCACTATCTAGTACCTTAGTGATCATATTACAAAAACCAAAAACAGCATTAGTATACAAGCCACTTGAATTCTTCATCAAATTACCAGTATATGCTGTTGCATAATATGATCTAAACATTAAACTATTACCATCGATAAGAATTGCTTTTGCCATAAATTACCTCTTTTTTTCTATTTAGTATTTTACCATAATTTTATTATTTTTTCAATTGTACTTAAACATATATTGAAGATTAAAAAATATTATTCATTTTATGATAAAAGGGTCAAAAAACTTTTGACCCATTTATCACTTATTCTTTTTTATTTTTCTTATTCTTCTTATTATCATTAATCATTCCTTTGAATGTGTTAAAGACAGTAAGACGAATATTTTTATCTTTTAATAATAATCTAATTGGTTCAGATAAATATTTTCTTTCTTCCTTATTCATCTTAAAATAAGCTTCCCAAAGTTTAAGTTTATTTTTATCTAAACTAATTAAATCTTTCGAATCACCAGCACATAAAAGTGTATACAAATTATTCGCAAATTTTTCTTTTTCAAGTTCAGTCATATTCTCCATAACTTCTCTTGTTTTATCTTTTACTGCTTGTCCTTCTTTTGTAAGTCCTTTTTCATACACAAAATCATTTCCTTTGATCATCCAAGAAAAGACATCATGTTGATATGCGCCATTTTGATTAGATTTAATATATTGGATTTTCTCTTTATGATCAAAAAGTACCCCAACTACTGATGATGTCGGTACAATCGATGTAATTTTTTTAGTTCTATCTTCATCAAAGAAATCTTCATTTTTAGTGCTTAGGCCTTGGCCATCAAAAGAGATACTATATTCAACTTGTTTGAAGTTATTAATATTACAAGCATAAGTTGAATATAGAGCCATATTACCACCCTTAGAATGTCCAGTGATATAAAATTTAGCACCTTTATGTTTTTCAATTACCCCATCAACATAATTAGCAGCCTCAATTTGGGCAGGCACTGGAAATTTATACATCATATTGAAATTCTCTTTCCAACCGATGATAGTATCATCGGTACCAGAAAAGGCGATAACATATTCATTATCATTAATCTTAAAGGTAGTTGCTGATATTTGAATTTCTTTTTCAATATCGATATCTTCTAAATAATACATAGCCTTCACATTTTTAAATCTATTAAGCTTATGTACCTTACTAAACATTCTAATGATAGTACTTGGAATGATTAAACCAATTTTTTCTTTATTTCTTTTTTCTTTTTTAAAGGCTTCATAGGCATCATAGATGCTTAAACCTTCATCATCATCCATTCCATTCACAATCCCTTTTAAATTAGTAATCGCAATTTGGGTGAAGATTGCTAAATCAATTTTATTGATTTTATCTTGACTAAAACTTAAATCTCCACGCCAATTAAGATAATCAAAGACATTGGCTTTTTCATTTAATTCATCCATAGTACACCTCTAATATAAATATATTATAACATATAATTGAAATTTTAACTTAAATTAGATATAATATATCTAAAAAAGGTGAAATTTATGGTATTAATTCAAAAATGTGAAGATTATAATATTGATGTAATAAGAGATTTAATTGATCAATCTTTTAAAGAATTTAATATATATGATAAATTAGATTCAACAAAAAAAGTATTCATTAAATTAAATCTTGTTGGTCCATTTGAAAAAGAAAAAGGAATAACAACACATCCTGTCATTTTACAAGCAGTCCTTGATTTAATCTTACCAATCACAAAAAATGTAATTGTAGGTGATAATCCTGCTATTCGTGATCAAATCCCAACACTTAAAAAATGTGGTTTATATGACACAATTAAAAACGCAAATGTGGAAATATTAGAAGGAACTGATTTTACCACAATCACAAATTCAAATCCTAAAATATATTCTAAATTTGAAGTATCTCGTCAAATGATAGATTGTGACCTTTTAATCAATTTACCTAAAATTAAAACCCATTCACTTACATATATGACTTGTGCTGAAAAGAATTTCTTTGGCCTAATTTATGGACTGAATAAATCAGCATGGCACACAAAGGCATCAAACCCACTAGAATTCGGGGAAGCTTTAAATGATTTATATGGAGCCCTTCTTGAATCATTTAAAGATAAAACATTATTCCATATTGCAGATGGTATCATTGGCCTTGAAGGCGAAGGCCCTTCAAGTGGTGGAAAAGCTAAACATGCTAATTGCATAATATCATCAACTGATGCTGTAAGTATAGATAGAGTTGCTGTAGAATTAGTTCATCTTGATTATGAAAAATTATATGTCAACAAAATAGCTAATGATAGAGGCTATGGAGAAGGAGACATCAATAAAATTGAAATAAAAGGAAATCCACTTTCTGATTTTGATGATATTCACTTCCTTGCACCTAAAGATTCTTTAGGAAGCACTGGTATTAAATTCTTAAGACATAAATTTGTGAGAAACATGCTCCTTGAACATCCACAAATTGATATTAATAAGTGCATCAAATGTGGTCAATGTGCTACCATCTGTCCCGTAAAAACAATGAAGATTGAAAAAGGTAAATACCCACATTTGAAATCAAACATTTGTATTAGATGTTGGTGCTGTGCTGAGGTATGCCCACAAAACGCAATATATAAATCAAAAAGACCACTGTTAGGTCGTATCATTTTAAAATCAAAACAATAACAAAAATAGCTAGCTCATCTGAGCTGGCTATTTCTTTTTATTTGGTCCTTAGGTGACATAAAATCTAAATCACCATCAATAAAATCTAAATCAAAATCTCCATCTAACATAATTATAATCATGATAATTGCAACTATAATTATCATAAATGTAGAAACACAAATAGATTTAATTAAATCTTTAATATTATTTGAATATATACTAAGTGCAAAAATAAATCCAATTTCGATTATCATATAATATCCATATGTAGATAAATAATCAGTCTTTGTAAGATCAATAAGAATCACATATCCAATAATTGATAATATTAGATACACAGCAACAAATATTTTAAAATGCTTATTAAAAAGTGGAATAAAAGATAATAAATAAAATATTAAAAGATATCCAATACATGCAAGTGATATTAATAAAAACACAGATAAATCTAAATTATATCCTTTATACATATGCCATGTTTTTATTAAAAATCCCATTGCGATAATATTAATGAAATATATCAAATATAATATTACTTGCACTTTTAAATTTAAATATAAAATTAAAAACACAATTGATAATATTATTATTCCACATCCAATTATAAAACTAATCCCATAATTCTTAAATTCAAATATATTTAAGAACATTGATATTAAAGAAGTAAAAAATAGAAATATAAATGAACTACTTGCAACAATCAATAATTTCTTCATTTTTATTTACTACCTTACTAATCAATTGACATTAACATATTAGGGCTAGCACTTCTCACAAATTCTAGTTTTTCTAATTCTTTTATATATTCTAATATTTTTTCTTTTCCTCTTGGTTTAACATAGATAGCAAGAATTTGAGTATACTTATATGCTGTACCTTGCTGATACATATAATCATTTGGTCTTTCTGCGATATAATCTACTCTTATAATATTATCAATACCAAAATCACTAGCCTCTAATATTGGATAAGATTCAGTATGCATCATTGTTAACATAATACAATCATCAGTGAAATCTAGATTAATATCACCATTAAATATATGTTTTTCTCCACTTAAATCAAATTGGTTTAAAACCCAATTCTTACTTTTTTCTCTTAGACCTAAATATACATATAATGCTTCTAATTCATTTTCGTATAATTTAGTTACATGTTGAATTTCATCATCTGTAGGTGGATTAGACACAATTGTGATTGACATATTCCTCTTATTTTCTTCACTTGCATAAATAGTGATTAAATTTTTCATGATACCAAGTGGACAAGCTAAATTATCCTGTAATTCTTTTATTTCATCTACAGTTTTAAATCTATTAGTACCAGTAAGCAATACACAATCATATTTACTACTATATTCTCTTCTATAACAATATAATTCGAGTCCCTTCATATTATCACGTAATAATAAATTACGATATAATTCATATTTTTCTAATTCATTATTATCTTCAACAATTACTTGAATAGTATCAAAATAACCATCACGGCTAGCTTTTATTTCACAAGTGCCAGCACCTAAAAATCGCACATGTCCAATATTATTAACAATGGCAACATCCTCATCACTTGATGACCAATTTACCATAGAATTTTTTATTTTTCCTTGTGTATATTCAAAAGGAAGTGCAATATAAGTAAGTCCATAAGATCCATTAACTTTACCATGTAATATTCCATCTTCAAAATCATTTTCAATCTTTAGCATTTTTCCTAATTTAGAATATTTAATAAGTTTAATTTCTTTATCACCGGTTATTTCAACTTTTTCAATATTATCAATCTTATCTAATTCTACTTCTACTAACACAAGAAAATATGCTACATCATCTTGACCAAAATCTGGAGGTGTAAGCTTATAATCAATTGAAATAATATTATTATCTAAAGAAATATCTAAAGAATGAACATTATCACCACTTGATTCCATTATTTCAAAACAAATAAGTCCTTTAGAATTATAATATTCTGAATCATATGATTTAAAATAATCTGGACTATATGAATTATAATAATCATTGTATAAAAGGATAGATTCTACATCTAATTCTTTAAATTCTTCACATGATTTAACAACATAAAAATTATTCACTTTACTACTAAATCTAAAAAAAGATGCTCTACTTTTATATTCTTTATATTCTAATTTAATTTTATTATTGTTTTCTTTATCATTATCTTTTTCAGTATTTCTATCACTACATCCAAACATGAAAACAACAAACAATAATAATATAAATATTAATATTTTTTTCATAATTATATTCTCCCATCACTAATAAAACAATTAATCATCTTATTAGGTGACATTTTATACTATTATTATAACATATTATATTATTTTCACCAATCTTTTTATTCAATTTCAATGTTTTCATGACTAAGTGCTTTTTTAATATTGCTTTTATAAATATTTAAATCATAAACTCTACTAATAGCACTCACTCTTCCACCAGCATCCTTTATTGATCCCCCTAAATGATATATTTCTTCACTATCAATATTATGATCTAAGAAAATATACCTATCATGAAATATTTTATTATTTTTAAATTCAATATTTAAATTAGCATCTTTAATGAAATTCTTATTGATATTATTCTTTCCTTTATTATCACTAATAATAATTATTTTAACTTCTTCTTTCGCAATTTTTAATAATTGTAGAGTTTTTATATCAATATAATCATCAACCACAATAATACTTTTCTTAGCTCTTTTAAATATTGATTGAATAGCAACATCAGCTTCTATCTTCTTCCCATTTTGAAACACAAAATGTTTGAAAGTATCTTCATCAATAAAATTCTTCATAACAACATTTAATTTATTTTCAATTACATCAATCTTATTAGAATGTTCATTCACAATATTATTAAGTTTTAATATTTCATTAATATCACTTAAATTACTATTTTCAATAATATAATCTTTCATCTCTTTAAAAGTATCTATTAACGCAATACTTTGTTTAGTGGCTAAATCTCCTTTTAATACAGTCATTAGCATATATATACCTTGTTCTGTAAAGACATAAGGAAGATATCGTCTCATAGTTATTGTATTTGCGGTCGATTTTTTCGACCGCAAAACCATATTAAGTTCGTCGACTTTGAGTTGAAACCTATATCGTTTAGGGAACTTTTCAATATTATTTTTCACTTGTTCATTAAATCTTTTTGTTGAATACCCATATATTCTAGCAAGATCAAAGTCCAGCATTACTTTTTGTCCCCTTATTGTATAAATCATTGATTCAATTGTTTGCTTATTTAAAATTTGTATATCATTATTGTTCATATAGTCCTCCTTTTTTCTATCATTAGCATATAAATGCCTTGTTCTGTAAAGGCATAGGTCATATATTTATAATTTTTACCTCGTTCTTTTTTCAAGGTCGCATTATGCGACCTTGAAAAAGTATTAATTTCTACTTTTCTTATTTGAAATCTATATCTGTCAGGAAACTTCTCAATATTTCTCTTGACTTGTTCATTAAAACTGCTTGTAGAATACCCATATATTCTAGCAAGTTCAAAATCCAACATTACTTTTTGTTCTCTTATAGTATAAATCATTGACTCAATTGTCTGTTTGTCTAAGATTTGAATATCATTATTGTTCATATTAATCCTCCTTTTTATTCCATCATTATCCCCTTCTTGCGGTCACAAAATGTGACCGCAAATTATTATTTTCCATCAAAGCATTCTTATTTGCAGTAAAAATTTTTAGCCAAGAAGCATATTACTTTTTAATCATATTCTATCTAAATTCATGAGGTCACATTTTGTGACCTCATGATAATATTTTCCACTTGAGGTCGAAAAAATCGACCTCAAGATTATATCCAATTTAAACATATATACTAAATAGTCGAGGTGAAATTTTTACACCACGTTATTTATTTAGTATTCTATATAAATTGAAATATCGAAGGCTCCTTACTCCCCTCAATCTTGAGGTAAAAAATTTTGACCTCAAGTTATTATACATCTTTACTGAAATCGTATTTGTAATCAAAAGTTTTGGCAATAAACCACATATTTTTTAACATATGCTATTTTAATTTATGAGGTCTCATTTTGCGACCTCATAAGAATATTTAATATTTGACGTTATTTTTTTGACATCAAGATATTCCTGTTATTATGATTATTTTTCATGAGGTCAAAAATTTGACCTCACGAAATGCTTTTACTTCGCACGTGAATCACATTTGTGATGTGAATTTTCTGTACCTCACGATTAATCATATTTCATTCTTTTCGAATTCCATTCACATTATCAATTATATATAATATCGTGGTCGAAAAAATCGACCTCGATTTCTCACTTTTAAGGCTACAAAATTTGACCTTAAAGAAATTATATTATTTTCCCCTACTTATATATTTAAATAAATCAATTATAAAATTACTAAAACAATAAAAGAAGTTTGAATTTAATCAAACTTCTTTTATTCCTTATTTATATTTGTGTACTCAACAATTTAATAAAATCATTTCTTTTAATTTCTCGATGTTCTTGTAAATAATCACTTACCAATAATATATGTTTTTTATATTTCTTTAAATTTCTTTTTACTATTTTATAGTTATCTTTTAAAAACTTATTAGTCTTTTTATCAATAATCTTACTTGAATATTCTGATATATTTCTTCTATCATAATATGTTTCACGTGAGCAAAAACTATCCAAACCTTCTATACATGCTCTATTCATTAATCTAAAAGCAAAATTATGTGCTTTTTCTAAATCGTTACTACAACCAATACTATGCTTTTTAAATATTAATTCTTCAGCAACAATTCCTGCTAAGCTCATTCTTACTTTATTGATTCTACTTTCTATTGTTTCTTTACTATCTATATCTTTAGAAATAGTACATCCACCTTCATCATTAAAATATATTCTTAAAAATCTTTGACTATCACAAAAGAAATATGAATATATTGCATGTCCTGCTTCGTGAACTGCAATATATTTATCTATTTTTGTTTTTTTATCTAAACCAATATACCCAGTTTTTAAGAAGTCTGCTGTATTGATAATATTATCAATTGTACAGTCATCCCCATATCTTAATGAAGCATTATTGAAAATTGCTTTTATTTCTCCTGTGCTGTAATAATTCAAACATTGTGATAATTCTAATATTTCTTCCTCAGTTAATATTATTTTAGCATCAGTTGAAAATGATCTTATTATATCTTCCATTTCTCCATCAGTTATTCCAATATAGAAATGTCTATCAAATCTTCCTTCTCTTATTAAAGCATCTGGCATTTTGTAATATTCATTACATGTTGCTAAAGTTAATATATTTGTGTTTGCATCAAATCCATCTAATTGAGACATTATGATTCTTATTAATTTATCATCTTTATCGATTAATCTATCTAATTCATCTATTACAACTATTGCATGTTTTTCTTTTTTTGCTTGTTCATATATATCACATACTTCTTTTTGAACATTATCATTCTTTCCTTCAATAACAAATATAGGATAATTGAATGTTTTTGAATATTCTCTGATTATTCTAGTTTTACCATTACCTGGTTCTCCATATAATAAGATTCCTTTAGGTAATAATTCTCTTTTTTCTTTTAACTTATCACTATTTAAATACCAATTTCTGATTAGATACAATTCTTCTTTGATTCTTTTATATCCATACACTTTACTTAAAAAATCTTTTTCCATAATGTCCTCCTATTAGTGTGCTATGATTATATCAAAGGATATGTATCAATTTTGGGACATAAAAAAAGAGAAAGATATTATCTTTCTCCTCGCACACTTTTATATGTATATAAATAAACTAATGTTTTTACAAACAATTTCTGACCACTATTTTACAATTTGCGATATCTCGTATATTCCTTTTTGGAAAAATTCTTTATCTATATACTTTATTGTATAATCAATTAATGCACTTATATAATCATTATCGATTATTATTTCTGGATGAATATTTTTTAAGATAGTATCATATTCACCATTAGAGTCTATAGAAGCATAATGCCATTTAGTTTTTAATGAATTTTGTGATTTGTATGTCTTTGAATCAAAGTCTAAATCTAATTTCTTAGAAATCGCAAATGCAAGAGCAAATCTACCAAAATCACTCTCATCTTTAAAGTATCCTAGTGAGCGATCCTTATCATTACTCATTTTTTTAATTATTTCACTTGATTTTTCTGATATACTTATCTCTCCAATTAATTTTCCCATTCTTAACTCCTAATCTCCAAAACTTGTCTGGAAAGCATATGAATGCTCTAATCTATATTCTTTCAATAATCTATCACCCAAAATTTTAACAATGTCATCTCTCGGAACTTCATCGTCATATAATAACATAATAACTTGTTGTCCCATATTAGGTAATTGTCTAACAACATTACGCTTATGTGCAAATGATAGTCTACCAAACGGAGAATCCATAACTATAGGTCCTTCTTCTGGAGCATTCATATGTAATGCAGTTATCAGTGACAATGCAACTATATGACCATAACCTGCAGATTTAACTGGAACCCTATCTCCGGATTCATGCATTATTTGTAGCCCGTAATTATCATTAATTTCAAGGCCATTATAGTCTTTTTGTTGCCTGATACTTAAGAAAATATCAGATGCACATTTCTCTACCTTGTTTTTTAATACAAGTGTATAATCATCTATTCCACGTCTAAATATTTTTGTTAAGTCTTTATAGATATTTATCAATGTGCTTAATTTTTCTAATTCTTCTGAAGAAACATCATTTTTTATTTTCTTCTTTAAAGCGTCTATTTCATCGTTTTTACTCTTCATCTTAATATCTTCTATATTATTTGATTGTCTAATCTTCATAGGCAACTGTTCCTCAATTGAAGATAATTCACGTGTTAAACTTTTTATTAATTCTGGAGTAATTCCATTCTTTGTATCACTGCTCTCATAAAATCTTCTTTGTGACTGATCAGTATTAATAAGCTCATTTAGTTTTTCAATTTCTATATCATTATCAGCTATCGTTTTTTCTAATGTATAAATACTTTCTGATAAAACGACACGATGAATATTAAGATTTTCAAGATTATTAATTTGAGATGTCACTAGACGTAATTCGTTTTCTTCTTCATCCGATAAAACAAATGAGTTTTTATTTTTTAATTCATTTAATTGATTTCTTAATTGATTTTGAGCTTCAATATCTAACTTTTGCAAACAGATTTCACAATAACAATTTTCTTCTGCCTCTTCTTTTAATTTTATGTTTTCAACAAAAAGAGCATGTTTTGTGTGTTCTTTTGATAAATCCATTTGTCTAGACTTCAAATCCTGTATAGTTTCATTTACCCTATTATAACATAGCGATACTAGATTGTTATCTATAATTTTTCTGACATCAGCCCATAGTCTTTTTTGTTCATCAATTAGTCTGTCTCTTTGTTTAATATGCATTTCTTCGGATTCAAGAATTTCTTTGTAACCACTATTACTTGATAACAAAGTTTTTATTTCTTCAATTCTCTTATTGTCATTAGCGATTTCATCATCTTTATCATTTTTTTCACTAATTAGAATTTGCATTTCTTCATTTAATTTATTCAAATCAGATGAATATTTTTTATTTTTTTCGTCTCTTGACAATTCTTTTGAGTATTGATCTTCGTATTTTGATAAAATATCACAGACATGACTATATGAATTTTTTAATACAGGAGCACCTAGTATTCTCTCTATTGACTCCTTAATATGCATATTAGATGACTTTTCATATAATAAACTCTCGTATTTTTCTAAATACTCACCATCAAACATAAAGAATCTTTCAACGCCATCAGGCATTACAGCATTCTTAATCTTTTCTGCATCTGTTTGTGGAAGCGATACCGTTTCTTGGCGTATTCCAAATTTGACATCATAATCATTGTCAGAAGTAGGTACATCTATATTTTCTTTCTTTTTTACTGTCCTAACGATTTCATAATGATCATCATTATAAATAAATTTTACTCTAACGCTAAAGAAATATTCCTTACTTTTCCAACTATCACTATTTATTACATCTTTAAACTTATGATTTTGCCCATCATAATCTGGTATATCTTCAAGTTTGCCAGTAAAAGCAAAAAGAATAGCACGTAGCAATGTAGTTTTCCCAAATCCATTTTCTCCCCAAATTATAACTACTCCATTTTCATTAGGAAACTCAATTGATTTTTCACCACCATAACAACCAAAATTATTCAAAGTTATACGCTGAAATCTAAACATTATTATCTCCTTTATAGTATTCTTTTAAAAAATGATAATTATTATTAATTAATTCCTCTATTTTTTTCTTTTTATCAGATGGTGTAGAAGTAATACTACTTTCTTTTTCTATAAGTATAATCTGATTTACTATATCATCAGTTAAATTTGGGAATTCTTCTAATCGAATTTTATTTATAGTTTTAATTAAATCATCTTTAGCATAATTCATCTTCTATTCCTCCTCCTGCATATTCTTCTATATTGTTTATACCAAATGTATCTACTATTTGGTTGATATTATTTATGCATTCGTCGCTATTTTTAGCATGCGTGGCAAACTCTTTTGCTCTTGATAATTCTGAAATAACAATTGAGACACTCTTATCATCCTCATGTAACATAAACGGATTTGGAGTAACTATCATATCATATAAATATGCATAATTCTTTCTTTCACAGCACCTTAGTATCCTACCCCTACGTTGAATAAACTCTCTTGGATTTTTAGAGGATGCTAAAATTAATGCATGCGTAACAGATGGAATATCTACTCCTTCATCAAGGCATTTAATTGAAACTAATACACCTCCAAATTCTTTGAAGTAATCGAGCGTTTCCTTCATACTACCTTGTATATTCGTGTGATACTCAGTCAATATTATTTCTTTGTATTGCGATAATCTCTTAATTAACTCATTAACTTGATACTGACTATCACAATAAACAATCCACTTTTGTCCATTTTTATACTTATTACGAATTATTTCTACTGCTTTATCAACTTTTCCTTCTGCTCTTTTAATAATTCTTGCGCGTTGTATGAATTTTTGTTGAATAAAAGTGTCATTCATTATTTCTTTAAAAGATCTTTCTTTTGAAATTTCTCTACTAATATATATAGATATTTTTTTTGAAATCAGATTCCATTTATTTTGATCGTTTTCGCTCAACCTAATTACGCAAGGATAATAAACATATTCAGTTAAAATATGCTCTTTTATCGCATCATAAAGCGTGAATCTAGGTTCAATCACTCGATCAAAGTAATTAATTATTGCTTCGTTCCCTGCAGGATCATTATATCTAAGCGGAGTGGCGCTTAAACCTAATCTATAATTGGAATTAAATTCAAGTATTTTTCGTCTTTTTAAACTTCCAACAGAATGGCATTCGTCGAAAATAAATAAATACTTTGAGGACTTGTCTAAATTATTAATAAAATAATCATTTCTAATGACAGCATCAATTTCACAGATTAAATATCTTTTTTTTGATGAAAAACCAGATGTGAATTTATGTAACAAGTTATTTTCTTTCCACTTTTTATTACCGCTACCACACAACAGTTCAAAAATATCTTCATCAGTAAACATTTTTCTTAATTCATCCTTCCAATTTTGAAATAACAAATTAGAAGGAACAAAGACAATTGGAATATCCCCACGATTAATAGCGTCCCTTATGGCGCACAATCCTATAAAAGTTTTTCCACTTCCTGTAGCCATTTCCATCAAACCACGTCTATTATTGTCTTCCCAATTACATAAGGCATCTTTTTGATGTTTGCGAATTGAACGTCCTTTCTTTTCAGCATACCATCTAGGAACTACTTCCTCCTCATTAGTTACTGTTATTTCATCCAGCAAAATTTCCCACTCCGCTTTAGAAATTTTTTCTGCTAAATTTTCAAATGGAGTTTTCGAAACTTCATATAGTTTTATAGCGCTGCAATTTCCATTCCATATCTCATCAAATGAATTAAAATCCTTCATGCACCTATTTGTGTCTCTAGTGTCTTCCCAATTTGGATATACATCAAAGGACTCGGAATTTCCATATTTTGAAAGTCCAGCAAATGTCTCATTAACTGATCCACGAAATCCAACTATATTTCCATAATCATCATAAAAAATACCGGTCTTATCATGAACTAATCTTTCTATATCTGAATTCGTATCAGGAATATATACTCCTATCTTAACTTCAACGATTCCAGTAGCTATTAAATATGCCAATGCTTTAGTTGGCTTCTCTATTTTTGAATCCATTAACATCTCATTCAAGGTATTAGAAATAGACTCATTATATGAGTTTTTTAAATTATATCCTTCTTTTAAAGCATTTATATCATTATCAGATAAAACAGGTGAACATATCAATCTAATTCTTCCATTATTTCGAATAAATTCTTTTAGTGATGGCCAAATAATATAATAGATAGTACTACCAAAATAACCTGTAATCCTATCATAATGAGTAGAGCAACTCATACATTTACTATAAAATGCTTCATAAACATCTACATCTTTTTTACAATAAGAGGTATTGAAATTATAATCATCCAATCTCATTTATTTAATCTCCAAATTATTTATGTTATTTAATGCAAGAGTTACGTAGTCTGGATAGATATCAAAACCAACAAATCTTCTATTTAATTCAATAGCAACCTGCGCAGTAGTTCCTGATCCCATCCAAGGATCCAATACTAAATCACCTTCTTTGGTAGTGGCTTTTATGTATTTAGCTGGTAAATAAGCCGGTTGAACAGCTTGATGATTTTGAGTTTTAGAAGAAACACCTCCATAAATAATATTAACCGGATCAATATATGTTATATTTAAAGGTAGCGCTCCTAAAGGATTAGGCTTTATTTTTTTCACTTTTGAAACATATTTGGTTCCGGTTCTTCTAGGTTTAAATGTATTATTTTCATACATCTTCAAAGTGTCTGGATCATATGGTCTGCGAATTGCATCAATATTAATACTCCATTTTGGCGACTTAGAAAACCAGAGATTTTGCTCATAAGCATCTTGACATGAACTTCTATTTCCAGTTGGAACAGGATTAGATTTTATCCATATTTCAATGTCAACACAATATAAGTTTAGTTCCTCTTCCAACGCTATTGCTAATTTTTCTACAACCAAAGACCTGCGAGAAGAGTGAGAATCATCCCCTCTTTCTCTATTTGATTTAACATTTATGACTATAAAACCATCATCAGTTAATTTTGGTAAAACTGCTTTAATAAATGGAATTATTTTCCCAAGATACTCTTCCGTACTCCAAATACAATAATCTCTTTTTGCATTCGGATATGGAGGCGAACCATACATTAGTTTTACAGATTTATCTTTTAACTTTTTGATTCCTTCTATGCCATCAATACACTCAATATGATATCTATCAGTTTCATATTCCATAATATCCTCACATTTTTAAAGTTAATTTTATGTACTCTCTTAATTCCTTATCTTCGCAATATACAAAACATCCTTTTTGCCCTCTTGTAAGTAATGTCTTGTATGTATTTAATATTAACTTATTTGCGACATCTTCCCTTGCTCTTCTGATACCAGAAGACTTATCATCAGTAGATACTGCATTTTTATTAGTAATTACTTTATCATCTCTATATAATAAGTCCTTACCAATTAATACACCAACGTAATCAAATTCCAATCCCTGAGCTGTATGAATACATCCAACTTCCTCAAATGATTTAGGATTGATGGCCCAAATTTTATCTCCATCTAAATTCCATTTAGCTTTAAATCCATCTTCAAGATAAATATCATATTCACCTCGATGATTCTTAACATCCCAGTCATAGCAATATCCGGCAACCATTCTTGCTTTATTATTGATGTCATTTATTTTTCTTAGTTCATCTCGTAATTCATTTGGATTATCAAAGACTCTAAAATCATAATTGAATTCATCAAAGTCAATGTCTACATGCTCTTTATTAATTTGAAGTAAATTATTAATAAATTGAACATAAGCATCACTACCATTACATCTAAATTGACTTCTCAAGATTAAGTCATCATTCATTATTAATCTAGATGATAATTGAGTCGACCATTTTATGATTTCATCTATTGATCCAATATCTTTAGTCGTGATGCGTTGGTCTTCATCAAGTAAGAATATTGTTAAAAGCGATGCATTAATGCATTCTTTTACTTGATTCTCACCTTGAAAATCTCCATACATTTGTCTAACTAATCTATGTGCTTCGTCTACTATTAAACAATCATAGAAATTCTTTTCAGCTTGGCATAATCCAAAAGGTGATCTAAATAGTGATTTAATTGCTATCTCTTTCTTTAAATCAGAGTGTGATAACAAATGCGTAAACGCTTCTCGTGGAGCGCTATTCTTTGTCAAATAACTCGCGTTTAAATCCTTTAAAATAAATTCTTTTAAAAGGTTGATTGCTAAAACACTCTTACCGGTTCCAGGACCACCTTGTATGATGATGGTTCTTTTCTTATTGTCCTTTAAACATTGGTCCATTGTTTTTATACAAATATCATATGCAACAACCTGATCATCAAGTAACATAAATTCTTTATTGCCATGCATTAAAGACACAATAGAATCTTGCAATGATTTAGACGGTTTAATTCTACCATTATCTATTCTATAAAGTATATCACCATTCAATGTTTTCTTTGTTACATATTTCTTAATAAAACTATTTACCTTTTGTTCTTCTCCTTTAATGAAGAAAGGTGCTTCTTCATACCAAGACTTATAAATATTGTCACTTAAAGCATCAATATATTTGTCATTATAATTATGAAGATATGCACAAGGCACTACATTGATAGATTCATCTTGTACTGTTTCACTAAAGTTCTTGATAAACAATGAATAAGCATATGCTTGATAAGATGGGTGTGGTTCAAATCTGTCTGCACCTCCAACATACGTTTTTACACTGTGAAGCATCTCATCAGCAACTTTTTCAGCTTTTTCCCATTGTTTCAATTCCACAATAACAACATTATCATTTTCATTATAATCGCTACCGGCAATAATAAAATCAACTCGTTTAGATGTTCTTGGAATTTGATATTCTATAGAAACACTTACATCATCACTAATATCACCATCAGTTAAAACATTTGACATAAACTTAAGAGAATTTTGCCAGCTATTAAATTCAGAATCACTTCCACCATTGATTCCCTTTTCACGAAGTTTCGCTAATATTTTATCTGATATCAAATTATTAATAACATCTTTATTAAATTGTCCTTTAGTTTCACTATAGACTATCATAAAATGTCTTCCTTTACTTTTGATTTAAATTCTTTTTATAGGATTTAATAATTCCTTTATAATATTTATCAAGTTTATCTGTAATATCATTTAAATACTTGCTTATGACATTGTCGCAATGAGTATTTATTTTTCCAACAGCATCTTGAATACTAGAATTTGCTTTTCTAATTCCATCAATTTCTTTTTGAAGCGCATCTAGCGGTTTATCTAAATAAGTATTTTTTAATTTGTCAAATTCAGTAATAAATTCATTTATATTCGCTAATTCTAATTTTCTATTTCTACTTGCCAATATAATATTTTTAAATTTCATTGTTAAAGAAGTAATTATTGTAAGTAAAGTTGTTAAGTAAGCCGGTCTAACGACATACATATCATTATATTGGTTTACTCTGTATATTGGCAAAATATTGTCGTTATCCATTTCAAGATTTGAGACAAGAATTGCATATTTGCATTCTTTCTTTTTTCTATCTTTATCTAGTTTTTCAAAATGGTCGGAGTTTTTCTTTTTGTTTTCTGATTCTAATCCTTCATTTTTCATTTCCAAACAAACTGTTGTCAAAGGTTCATGTTCATGAGCATTATCAAGAAAAACTTTAAAAATAAAATCGGCTTTAGTACCTTTTGTCTCGCTATACTCCTTAACACTAGTATTGTCTTTCTCCCAAGTACAATTATCAAAGCCAATTTGCATTAGATTAATAACAGCATCATTGCAGAATTGCTCTAAATCTTCGCCAATTTCCTTATTGCTCATACGTACTTTTGTATTTTCTAAAACACCATATTCGATACTAAGTTGTTTATATTCCTCGTCTTTTTTATTTATAATGGCACTATATTCATCTTTTAATTCGTCTTTTTGCTTAGATAAAGCATTTTCTTTTTCAAGATCCTTCTTTGCAATTTCTTCATTTAACTTTTGAATTACTTCTTTTTGTTTATCCAATGCTTCTTGAATTGCTATTTTTTTCTTATCTTCAAATGCTTTTTCATTGCTTTCTAAATCTTTAATTTTCAATTCATATTTGCTCTTTTGCTCTTCTAAAGCTTGAGATTTTTCTGCATTCTTCTTTGCAATTTCCTCATTCAATTTTTGAATATGCTCATTTTGCTTATCTAATGCTTCTCTTATAGCTATTTGTTTCTTATTCTCAAAAGATTTCTCATTATTTTCAAAATCTTTAATTCTTAAATCATATTCTGACTTTTGCACTTCTAGAGCTCGTGATTTTTCTGCATCATATTTTTTCTTTTCTTGCTTTAAAATTTCCTCTAGTTTTTTATTATATAGATCATCTTTTCCTTCTTCTATTAATTTATTAATTCTTTCAACATCTATATTGGCAATATTAGATATCTTAATATAATCACCAGCATTTGAATCTTCTTCAATTTGAATAGTATCTTTATCAACTAATATAACCTTAATTTCTTTTGCCATTTCTTTTGTCCTTTCTCTTAATGATTTAACTTTTTCTTTAAGTATAGGTAATCATATCCAAGTGATTGAATAGATACATTTTCTGTTATGGAAAAATTGTTTTAATATCTCTAGTATTGGAAATGCTTGGTCTTTAAAATTCATACTCTTTAATACTATTAGCACTATTGACAGTATCTTTGGCTAAGATGTGGTTAATCTGAATCATTTGATTCCATCAATACCTTTCTTAACTTCTCAACTAATTCAGAATCAGCATTTTCAATTTTTCGAGCAAAAGTAACAGATACTTCTTTTTGGGCATCAGTCATTCTATCTATTCCAATATCAACACGTTTATTAGTTTCTACAACAGAATTATATAATACAGTATACTCTTCTTCTGATAAATCATAAATTGATTTTATTTTTTCTAAATAGTGCGAAGGAATAGGTCTGCGACCAACTTCCATTGCTGAAAGAAAAGGGGCAGAAATATCTAATTTTGCTGCACATGTGCGTAGCGAATCTCCTGCTTTACTTCTGATTTCTCTCATAACCAATCCAAAATTACTAACCATGTTGAATCCTCCGTTTTTGGAAAAATTAACATTTAAATATCATTGTTTAAACAAATCAAGCAAAAATTTATAAATCATATTATTATTTTACTATAAATGACTTATTATTTCAAGACATTTGTAAATCAGATGATATACAACAATAATAACGAAAGCCACCCGTGAAATGGCTGGTTTTTCCATTATCATCCTGTATGAAATTGAAAAAATGTTAATTTATCAATAAATTATGAAACTCATTTTTTCAAAATCACAGTTAAAACTAGCTATTTCATTTTTGAACAATTAATTTTTTTTTATACTTTTCTTTGATTTCTTTTCTTTCCTCAGCACTCAACCAGCCCTGATCCATTTCCTCATCATAATCTTCTAATTTTGTGAATTTGATTTCGCAATCAGATAATTCTTCAACCCTAATTCTTAAATCTTCAAGAGTACCTTGTTGAACATCTCTCCAATTTGCCAAGCAATCCATAAGAGCCATATCAATTCTACTCTTTGGTGAGAAACATGTACCATTGTATGCCATAAGCTCTAAAGTTTCAGTTCTAGTAAGCTTACACAAAAATGCAAGTTGAATTAGATCCTTGTTTTTAAGTTGTTCAACTCTTTTAAACTTTTTTCTTGCATCACTATTACATTCAGGTGATAACATATCATCTATGTTTATACCCTTTTGTTGCATAATGAATGAAAGAAAGTAATAAGGATACTTTGGATCATGATCAGGTAGTTTTCTAAATTCATTGAAATTAGTGCCGACTGATTGGTCAGGGTCAGCAGATGCAAAGAATCTACAACAACTAAATAGTGAAAATCTGTTTTCTACAATAGAAGCAAAACTAGAACCATTCATATTTAAATCTAAATCATTATAATCACGGCGAATTGGTCGATAACTACCTCTTTTAGAAAGATAGACATATTCACACATTTTTAAGATTGGTCTATTTTCAATTCCTTCTTGAATGTCGATTTTTTTACAAGCTGCAGCCATGGCTTTGCTTGATTCGTCCTTAGAATAGCCATTTCTACCAGTACCAATTAGTGGTATTGCTATTGAATCAATGCCATTTTTAATAGCAATGTTCAATACCTTTTCATAACACTTGTATAATTGTACGTTATTTGGATCATCCTTCTTATAAGGAACAATAATATGAATAATGTAATCACAGCTTAATTTACCAGCCTTTGTAACTACATATTCTAATGGTTCTTTTTTCTTAATGTTCTTAATTGCATCAACAATACTTTCGTCATATGCGGCTCTAATAATTGTGCTACAAATTTTACCAAAACTCATAACATTAGTTCCTAAACTATTAACTATAGCTCCACCCTTAACTTTTGTGATATCTCCTATTTTTCTATAAAATGGCATATAAAAACCTCCTTAACCATATTAATAATATCATATTTTATTAAATTTTTAAATAAAATGATTGATTAATTACATTTCTTATTTCTTTAGAATAATCCGAACTATTCTTCTTTAAATAATCTAATACACTGTTCAAATCTTTAAAGAAAATAAATTCATATTCTTCTTTCTTTAAATAATCATTTATTTCATTAATGATTTGCTTTAAAGATTCAACATCTTTTAAGTTTTGACTTCTTAAATAGATATCTCTAATTCTTTCTAATCCTTCAACACCAAAATACATTAATGCTTCAACACAACCTAAAAAGTTGCCTTCTTTTAATAAATCTTTTGAAAAATCGTCATCTTCAATATTAGGAAGGAAAGGTGATACATGATCATATAAAATAATATCTGCTAAATGTTGAATAGATTCGCTGTATTCAAAATCAACTAAATATTTGTTTTTGATTTTTCTTTTATATGCAACATACATAGTATCATCTGTTATTTTCTCATCATCTTCATATAAGAATCTTCTTTCACCAAAATAGTGATGTATGATGCTATCAACATTACAATCATCTTCTGTTGGTGGAAGTCTCTTTAAAGCTTCTTTGATGATGTTTTCATCAATGTATTTGTAGTAAGCTTCAGCAATAGCACATGAAATTGCTGCAGTAGTATCACAATCTCCACCAATAGAAATTGTAGTACGTAAACAATCTTCAAAATCTTTACTAATTAAGAAACAATAAATAGCTTGTGGTACTGTAACTTGACAAATTTCTTCACCATGATAATAGTTCTTAACCAAATCATCGTAATTGAAATTTAAATCATAATATTTACTAACGTAATCTTTAATGAATTCCTTTGATTTACCACATCTAGCATAATATATACACATTGCGGTAACTTCAGCACCTTTAAGTCCCTCCTTATGACTATGAGTAACTTCTGTAACAGCTTTAGAATATTCTTTAACTTCTTCTTCATTTTTAGCATACCATCCAACTGCAGAAATTCTCATAGCAGCACCATTACCATAGCTATTATAGCTATCTATCATATCACTAAATAACCACTTACGAAACATTCCTCCATATCCTGCATTTGGATATGTTCTACCCCACATTTTAAATGTTTTAATAATCATATTTTTATCTTTTACAGCATTATGTTGTAAAACATCAGCAACAGCAAGTGTCATAACTGTATCATCAGTATAACAACTTTCATTTGTGAATAATTCAAATTCTTTTGATTTAATATTGTTGAATTCAAATCTAGAACCAACGATATCTCCAATAATAGCTCCTAGCATTTTTCTTTTCCTCCTTTAATGCTTTTTTTTATTGTTTCATCCAATTACAATTCTTTGCTTGCTTTTTCTCGCAAATCAAGTTTTTCACTAAATTTTTTCATATGTGCTCTAATATAATACAAAACTTCACGTTCAATAACTGTGTACATCTTTATACGTTTTCGATCCATAAAACGATCATCTGGACTTGGTGTTGGACCACCATGGCCAACATAAGGTGTTTCATATTCTTTTGTTAAAATAAAGACGTAATAATAAAGACCTTTTATAGGTTCTAACAAATATGTTTTCTCCCAAGTTCTTGAAACATATTTAGGTGTAAAATCATACTTACCTACCTTTAATGGAGGCATATCTTCATAATACACTCCATAAATGGTATTATCCCAACCTTCTTTATAAGCTTTCCTTTCAGCAAGATAATCATTATAACTTTCAACTGCTTCCTTTGGAGCACCTTTTTTTAATTTATATTGCCATCCCTCATTTTCCAAAAATATTATTTCAAACCAGTTATTATTTGTTAAAAAATATGGCATAATACTATTTTCTAATCTTGTTTTCTTCATATAGCCTCCTATTATTATCTTTTTTATCTCTACCAGTTCAAGTTAAGCCTTGAACTGGTAAAGGTAAAAAATGAAAGATATAATATGAAATAAGAATTAATTTCAATTCGCACATCCATTATAACATAAACATTCATTTTACCCGGGTAATAATCTTCCCCACCTTATGTATTATCCTAGCCATGAAGGTATTTTATTTTTTTCTATAATTTCTTCTTCAGCTTCATCGTCCCATCCTTTAGTCTTTTGATCTTCGGGACTCATATTCTTAAATTCTTCAGTTAATTCATAACCTAATAAATTAACAAATACTTCTAATTGATCAATACCAAATACATCATCTATAAACATAGAGTATAGTACTGCAAGTATTTCATCATCAGTATGTCCTTCATCTCTTTGTTTTTGCAAAAAATCTCTTGCCTCTTCTCTTGTCATTCCATGATGCTCATCATCATCATCTAAGAATAAATCATCAGTAATATCATCGAATTCTGGATTTTCCTCATACCATTCCTCATCTTCAAAAATATTTACTTTTTCTTTTTTATCTTCACTTTTATTACTTTGTTTAACAATAGGTGCATTGTTGTCTTCAAAACCCCATCCTTTAGTTTTTTGATCTTCAGGTGACATGCTTAAAAATTCATCACTTAGTTTGTAGCCTAATACATCTACTAATGCTTCTAGCATATCTAAATCAATTGCATCATTTTGAAACATTGAATACAGTGTCCATAATATTTCATTATCTGTTTGTCCTTCTTCTTTTTGTTCTTGAAAAAATTTTTTTGCTTCTTCAGTTGTCATAATAAATACCTCTTCTTTCTTTTCTTATATATTTTTAGATGCATTACTTCCTTTTATCTCTACCAGTTCAAGTTTTAATCCTTGAACTGGTAAAGGTAAATAAATAAAGGAACACAATAACACATCAAGAATTTTTAAATTACACTAGCATTATATCATAGTCTTTAAATTACCCCGGGGAATAATCTTCCCCTCTTGGTTACCAACCTCTATACATGATTCCCCAACTATAACCATCCCATATATAAGTGTCATATTCCATTACTTTTTTAGCACACGCAGGTAATGGTGGAAGAATTGCTCTTTCCTCTTCTGTATATTCTTCATATGTTTTAAATGGTTCAATCTTTTTTACCATTTCTTGTCTTTCTTTATCAGTCATAATTATTAATCTCCTTGTTTTTGTTTTTGTGCTTTCATTATAACATAGAGCATAAAAAAGGCCGGGGAATAATCTCCCCCGGTCTAGGATAGTAGCGCCTTAAACAATAATGTTTATATTAAATTTATAATCAGCTTTATTTACGATACTTAATAAATTATTAAAAGAAAAATCTTCTACTACTAATTTATCCCATTCTTCAACACCATCACGAATATAATTTAATAATGTTTTTGATAATAAATATATGAAACTATCTACTCTCTGTTTTAGTTTTCCTTTTCCATAATTATCTTTTATAAATTTCATTTGATTAGTGATTCCAATTACTGACTTTTTATAAATCTCATCATTTGTGATTATTATTAATACTAGTGTATCTAAATAATTTGCAACTAGACTATCAGTTCTATAATTTGCGTATTTTATATCAACTTTTTCTAATATATGGTCTAAACATTTCAATAGTAAAGTATCTTCTTTCTCATATACTAAGTCCATTGTATAAAAATACAAGCTTTTACAGAAAAACTCAAAAATATGATCATACGCATATAAAGCTGCAAAATACCTGTTATCGAAATCCAATTCTTTTTCATCTCTTGCTCTCAAAGCGATATTAATGAGCTCCTCTAAATATTCAATTAATAAATCAAATAACTGTTCTTCGTTCCCCTTAATATCATTTGACATAATATTATCATAATTATTTATAAATTCTAATATACTATGATATATTTCCATTTTTTGGTCAAATATATCACATTCTTTAAGTCTATTTGTTAACGATACGCATCTATCTATTAAAGCATAAGTTTCATTTGACAACATAGATACTCTCCTAATTAATACACGTATTATTATTGTTTATAACCAAGTGTTTTACATTTAATTGTCCATACTTAGATATATAATTTTTGTAATCTTCTTCATCAAAAAACAAGACATCAACTATTAAATTAGGAGAAATAATGCTATTAATCATTACTTCAGCTTGTCTTGAAGTTGTTAAATTACCAGCATAATTATTTCTTTTATATTCTTTATTTCCACAAACTACCTTATTATAAAACATATAATTAAAATATTTCCCGTTTTTATATTTATATTTATCACCTTTAAATGCTCCTGAAGACGAGTTGTGATAGAAAAAGAATTCTTTTCCGTACATATTGACAAGTAAATTTGCATTCAATTTTAAAATGCAATACTTTCTACCAACATATCTTTTCAAGTAAGCATTTAGAACATACTCGTTAATTGAAGAAATCGAGAAACTAGTAGAATTGTATAAATTATCAAATCTATTTGGATCACTCAAAGCAGATGGAAATCTTGCAGTTATGAAATCATCTTTAAAATTTCCTGTTCTGTATTTATCATATAAATAAATTCTTGGTAATATACCTTTAGTTAGTATAAGTTTTAAATTATCTATTGGTGTTATATGATATATATATTGTATACCGCGTTTATCAATAGATTCTTTTAAAGATGATTGATCATAATTCATATTTATGTACTCATCTCTGTTAAGCGAGTTTTCAGATATATATTTATGTTCAAATACTGTATTAGGTATTTCACAAAAAATATAATCTTCCTTATCAGTCATTTCTTTAATTGTAAGTTTTCCGAGCGACTTCAAATATACTTCTTCCATATGCTTCTCCAATTATAATATTTCAATCTCTACTTTAAACTTTTTTGTCAAATCTTCTTTTATCAGTAATTCACTGAGTGTTATATCTAAACCATAGTATTTCATCATATAGTCAAAATACTTTTCCAAATCATGTCCTCTATAAAACAAATAATTATTAATTAGCATTTCCTTAGCAATCTTAATCCTTTTAAGATTATTATTCGATAATGCTGCTATTTTTCTATCTATCGCAGTTTTAAAACCATTGTTTATTTCTATTTGTTCATTGATTATGCTTAGATTAGTGTTATCAAGAATATCTGTTGATATATTAATGAATTTTTCTCTTACAGAGCATAACAACAAAGCCTCATAGTCAAGTATATCATATAGATATTTTCTTAAATTATTTATGAAATGTTCTTTGTTTTTATCGCTCAACTTCAGGTATTCAAGGATATGCTCTATATTGCCATTTGCAAATGCATATGACTCGATTGAATAATACTTTGTTAAAGATATTTTCTCTTTTATTTTACACTCAAATCCATTCAATGCATTAAAATCTCTATCAACTATATTTATTATTTTTTTTGATTTAGGGTTTAGGTATTGCTTTTCAAAAAGATAGTTGCTTATATCTATTACTCCTTGTTTACCATTGCAAACCAAGGAATAAATATCGCCTCTAAAATTACATTGTAGTTTATTAAATAATAAATCCTGATAAAATGATTTATCTAAATAGCCTTCAACGAATACTACATACTTATGAGCATTTCTCATTACTAAATACTTTTGATATACTTCTTCTAATCTTGGTGAAAGAATTAAGTTTTTAAAATAATCTCCAAAACTATTATTCATAATCATACTCATCACTATAAATAGGAATTAAGCAATCCAATTCATCAACATTTAATAAATTAGGAGATTGCGTAGCAATGATAACTTTTTTTGCATTACAGTGTTTTAATAAATCTTCAATTAAATATCTTTGCCAATAAATTGATAGTGACAATTCAGGCTCGTCTAATAATAGAAAGTCGTTGTTCTCGACCGATACCATTAATTCCATTATTTTAATAATCTTTCTTTCACCAGATGATAATTGTTTTTCTTCTATTATGTCAAGAGTATCATTATCTTTAGCAAATATTCTATTTTCTTCAAAAACTATTGATTTATTAATGAAATATTTATCTAAATATTGTGAACATTGTCTTTGCTGTTCTTTTGATAGCAACACCTGTAATTTATCTGTCTCATTAATATCTATAAAAGAATATAATTGAACATTACTAACTATTTTTTCTAAAGCTGCAAAAGGATTTTCGCACTTAAAAAATGAATAAAAACACTTCAAATATAGTTTGGATCCATATATAACATTGTATTGGGACATAAACTTGATGTATTCATCAGAAGCAAAATATTTATCATCATTCAAATAATCTTTTGCTGGTGTATAAATGTTTGTTTGATAATTATAGTCTTTTACCTTAATACTTAATACATCATCCAAAAATTTATCAAAGTTGTCATAATTAGATAACTCTAATTCAAATAACATTTCTCTGAAATCGGGATTTTTAGATATCTCTAATTGTGTAACTTCATCATGTTTTAAATTGAATGAACATCCATCCATAGAAATACTAATACTATCAAAATCTTTATTACTAATATATACAAAATCTTTAGCTGCTAAACCATTTATTATATTTAGTATAGTGGATTTGCCACAGCCATTTTCTCCTATTAAAACATTTGTTTTATTATTGAAATCAATACTATAATTATATTTTTTAAATAATCCATTCATTTCAAAATGTAATTTTCCGTTCATTTTTTTACCTCGATTAAATACTTTATGCTATCTTCAGTTAATAAGTTTGGTGATTGTGTACAGATTATTATTTTATCATATGAAAATTTTTCTAAGTCATCAAGTAACATTTCTTGCCAATATATTGATAAAGACAACTCCGGCTCATCTAACAATAATATTTTATCTCCATCGCCCCAATCATTTGCTTTGCCAAATACTACAATATCAAATAGATTTATTATTTTCTTTTCTCCCGATGATAAATCATTAGAATCAATACGATTGTTTGTCTTTTTATCTGTTATAATTAATTCTAATTTGTCATCAAATTCGAAATTTTTAGAAATAATGTATTTTGATATAATAGATATAAATGTGGTCAATTTCTTACTATTTTTGTAAAAATCTTCTCTAATTTTCTTATAATTATTAAGGATATAATCGAACAATATCTTGACATCATACCTATCGCATTCAAAAGCACCTGTATTTGAATCTTTTTCTATGTTTTCATCATAATAATATGACATATATTTATATAACTTCTTTATAAAAGCATATGGCGTTTCATCTTCTTCTTTTATAAACATAAAGCCTTTATTTTCGCAAATTGTTTGTAAAACAAATAAGATTTTTCTTCCTTCTTCATATTCAAAATAATCAAAAAAGTAATTCCATTTTGAGTGATATTGTTTCTGATTATCTTTCATGATTTTCAGTAACTTATCTAATGTATTTTTAATATAGAATTTTTTGGGATTTATTTTTCTAGTCAAGTATGTGAAATCATAAATCTCATTAATAGGATTTAAAAACATCTTGAGATTCTTATAAAAAAACTCACTATCATCAATTAGTTTTATCAAATCAAGAGGTAAAGATTCATAATTTTCAAACGTGGTTTTTATTATTTCAAAATGATAGATATAATAAGCAAGCATAAAAAGATATTTAAAATAATACTTTGATCCATAAAGGCATTTGCTATTTTTTTCTTTAAAATAATAGCATATTGAAGGTATATTCTCATCATTGTAACCACATAAAATTAAATCTTCATTTAAGTGTGTAATAACATCTTCGTTTATGTTATCTACAAAGATTGAATTATTATTCAATTCTTTATTCATCCTATCAAAAAAAACATTAAATGTTTCATTTGTAATCTCATCAAAACTAAAATCATAGTTTCTTATGAAATTATAAAACTTTCTTCTAAAATCATATTGTTTTACAACATCCATTTGTTTAATATCATCATGATAAATAGTTTCACTCACATTATTGTCACTAATTATAATGCTATCAAACTTTATTTTTGTTAAAGATATAAAATCCCTATTTGAAAGATATTTTATGATTTTTAAAATAGTAGATTTTCCACATCCATTCTCACCAATTAATATACTTATTTTATGATTATTATCGAAATTCAAGTCATAATCATATTTACCAAATAGTTTGTTAATTTGCAGTTTCATTTTTACCTCCAAATTTTATAATTGTCATTTTATCACGATTGCTATTAATTATAATATATGCAACTCTCATAATACCTACCAAAGCTATTACATTATCAACAGCTGCTACGATATCATCCAATCCTTTTTTATAACATTCACAAATAACCAAAAAATTGCTAGTTTCATCTAATGCTTCAGTTATATTATTGATAATATCTACATATGTGTAATCCAAATTCATATTAATGAAATCCGAATAATTTGTAGATAAAAAACAATTTTTTGTATTTATAACATTTAATAGCATTTTAATGACATTTTCATTATAAGTATGAATATTATTTATTAATATTTCTCTTAGATAATTGTAGTCTTTTTCACTTAATTGAAAACCTGATATTTGTGATTTTTGTAAGAAACTCATAGGGATTAAGTATACTTCACTAATTTTTTGTAGATGCCTTTCTGATATTTTGTATCCTGACAACCACATATATACAGTTTGTCTGCTTACTCCTATCTTATCAGCAAAGTCTTGTTGTGAAATATTTAGTGTTTCCAATATTAATCTAATAATCATCATAATCACTCACCTCACAATCATTATATAATAATATTTTAGCAATGTCAAGTATTTTGTAAAGTTTTTTAAATTTTTGTAAAGTGAACTTGTAACCATAATATGCTCTTTTTTCAAAGGCTTTCATATTTTTTTATTATTAACATAATTATTTAAAAAGACCATAGTGTTAAACACTATGGCCCTCCCATTAGAAAGGAGCGAGGTACCTCTCAATAATGATAGTCAAATAGGGATTTTGGTTTAATTTGATTCTATCATTATTGCAATTTCGCTAAACAAATATAAATATAATCCCTTCATTTCCATAATCAGGATCATTTTTAACTAAATTTCCATAATTCATTTTATCATCATAATAATTATCATTTGGATAAAGAGTTTTATATTTAACTTCTCCTGGAAAGAAAGCTTTAATCAAACCATCTTTTTTCATTTTAATTAAAGAAGTAATAGCAGCTTGTTTAGATTTAGAATAAATAGTAGTTGAACCATAACCAGTTAGAATCTTAAAATTCTTCTTTTCAGTTCTTACTATTTCTCTTAATCTTTTTCCAATTTCAGTGATTGGTACTTCACCATGAAATTCTTTATATGTTTTCATTTATTCAATAAACCTCACATTTTTGTCAAACATTAGCATTCTTTTTAATGTAACATTTCTACAAATATCTGATTCATTATTTGATATTAGAATATAATGTCTATTGCCACCATCTTCTTTATTTAAATCTATTACTGCATGTCCAGTAGTACCTGACCCAGCAAAGAAATCTAAAACTAAGGAATCTTTAGCAGTCGTAGCTCTTACTAATTCTTTAATCAACTTTAAAGGTTTTGGTGTTTGGAAATAATCACGTCTTCCAAATATTTGTTCAATTTCATCTTTGGCTGATGAGTTAGTCCCGAAACAACTAAATACTGATGGTGCATTAGCATCTTTTTCTTTTAACTCGCCATCTTCAATAAATGGTTGTTTAATGAGATTTAATTTTGAATCTTCAGAGTTGTAACAAATAATGATATATTCATATTTCACAACTTTTTTTGTACGACTAACATTTCTATTTTTATCAAAATATGGATGAATCTTTTCCCACTTACATACTTTTACTTTATAAAATATTTCTTTACAAAGCTTAGTTAAATTCTCCACTTCACCTTCATCAATATTAATAGCCAAGAATCCATCATATGTTAGTAACTTTGCTGCTAATTCAATTCTTATTTTCATGAAATTATAATATGAATTATCAAACTTATCTTTATAACCAATATAATCAATATTTGAATTATAAGGTGGATCAATTAGTATTGATTTAATTTGTCCTAAATAACCAGATTCCATAGCTTTAAGAGTGTGGATATTATCTGATTCAATCACATTATTGTTGTAATCATTTCTAAGAACAAGTCTTGTAGGACTATTCAAGAATGTATTCGGATAAATAATACAATTCTCATGTAATGATACTTCTTTTAAATTGTTGCAATGTGCAAATGCCCATTCTCCAACATATGAAACTATGTCTTCCAAATAAACACTTGTTAAAGAGTTACAATTTGTAAAACAAGTTTTTGATATAATAGAAACATTATGTAAATTAATATTTGTCATTTTATCACAACCAGAGAAAGCTCCACGTTCAAGTGCAATTACTTCTTCTGGCAAACTCATTTCACCAACAGCATATTTTGCGGGATAGCAAATTAATTTTGATTTATCCTTTGTATATAAAGCATTATTATATACAACATAGTTTTCACTATTAGAAAAAAATTCAATATTAGAACATCCAACAAATGGATTATATCCTATACTTTCAAGTGTTTCAGGTAAGACTACTTTTCTTATACCTTTACAGTTCCAAAAAGAATTTCTACAAATTCTTTTAACATCTCTTAAAACTAATTCATCCGTATTAATGGAGTTAATACAACCTATAACTGATTCATAATCTCTATCATATATTACTTTATCTACAATATGATAATACTTTGAATGATTTTCAATATCTAAATGACTACAACCAGAAAAAGGATTGTTTTCTAATTTTATGATTGATTCAGGAATAATAATTTGTTTTAGATTGTCACATAAATAGAATGAATGTTTACCAATGATTTTACACTTACTATTTATTTCATATTTATCTTCTTTTTTAGAAATGGGATAATAAATAAGTCTTGTAAAATCTCTATTATATAAAACACCATCAACTAAATTGAAATATTTAGATTCATTAGTGATTCTTACTTTACGACATCCTGCAAATGGATTATTGCCCATATACTTTACATTCTTTGGAATATTTACTTTTTCTAAATTGCTGCAATTATAGAAAGTATCACCACTAATGTTTTCTAATGAATCTGGTAAAACTACTTCTTTTATTATTTGATTATCCCAAAACAAACATGGAGCAAGCTCTCTAACGCCCTCTGGAACAACTATCTTTTCTTTACTTTCAAAACAACTAGTAACTACACCAGCTTTAATAATACAATCATTTGAAACAATATCTTTTGCATTAGATAAATAATAATGATCTTTTTTATTATCATTCTCAAAAATACCAGTATCATATATCGTATTATCAGCAGTTTTGATTTTAGTTCTTCTTTCAATTACGCCACTAGTTAGTCTAGATGAATAACTAATTGATTTGAATACATCTTTATTAAAACTTGTAGTATCTGGTTTCATATGATTCCATTCATAACATTTAATGTATAAATCTTTGCAGTAGATATCATATTCATTATCTAAATCTAAAATTATTTCTGATGCATCATATCCCATTGACAACAATTTATCAATACATTCTAAAATGACAAAAGATTTATGTGTATTTAATAACAACTTATTTCCATTAACGATTGATATTTTATCACAATAATCTACATATTGTTTATCAGCATAAATTTTAACAATAAAACTACCATAGTTTTTAGTAAAAATATCTTTTTTTAATTCTTCAAATCCTAAAGCCCAGTACAAGGCTTCATATTTCATATCTTTAGCTATTGAATTAATTTCCTCAATTTTATAATTTGATATTTTATTCAATAATATTAATCTCCTTGATTTTTTCAATAATTAAATCAACTACATTTTCAACTGTTTTATTTGTAGTATCAATGACAATATAATTAAATTTCTTTGTTTCACAAAAATAAATCATTCTTTCGTATGCTTCTTCACTTTTATTAACTTTGATAATATCAGAATCATTAATATCTCTTTTTTTAAGTCGAGATAAAATCGCATCTGTACTTGCATACAAAATCACAGTGAGCTGAGGCTTTCCAATTTTTTTGATAATCAAGTTATAAATATCTTTGTTATAACTTGTTCCACTCCAACAATAATTAGAAACAATATGACGATCAGTAACAATATTCTGGCCTTTGAATTTCTCATAAAGATAAATATTGTTTAAACCATAATACCATGCAGTAAAATTTCTATTAGGATTGGCATTTACTCTTTTAGCAACTTTTTGATATTGTTTAATTTCATCATTATTATCATCAAGTAAGTAGTGTAATGGTTTTTCCACAAAAACGTATCCTAGTTTTTCAGCTAATAACTTACATGTTGTTGATTTTCCAACTCCATCCATACCTTCAATTGATATATGGTTCATCTTTATTTTTCTCCTTTAATTCAATCAGTTCATTTAATGTTCTAGGAGTAAAACCTATTACATCTACTCCTGCATTATAAGCTGGCAAACTTCTATAATAATCCTTCATCATTTTATATGCATATCCATTTTTAAAAGTCTTATTATGAATATGCCCATATACAAACATCCCTTGTCTATTAAATTCCATCCAATCCATTATAGGATAGTGGCAAATGCATACTTTTCGATTATCATCTATAATTAAGTCAATAAACTTAATGGATTCAAAGACTTTTGATTTTTTAATATCTTCTAGTATTAGATTATCATGATTCCCAACAACTAAATGTTTATGCCCTTTTAAGTTTCTAAAGATTTCAATAGATGAAGAATCATCATCTTTAGAAATATCACCTAATACATAAACAACATCTTCATCATTTACTTTATTGTTCCAATTTTTGATAATTGTATCTTCCATTTCTTTCAAAGAATTAAATGGTCTTTTACATTTATCAAATATTTTTTGATCTCTAAAATGTGTATCAGAAATATAATATATCATCTCAATTTTTCTTTCTATTCTTTTCTTCTGCTTTTTTACCTTTTGTAAAGCCATCTAATATTTCTAAATAGCCCGATACTCTTCTAATTCTAGTAATATTATGAGATCTACAATTAGGACAATCATCAAACACACCACTTGTACCACAGTCATTACATACATCTTTTGGAAAATTAAATCCTAAATAATGTGTTCCTGAAATAGCAGCTAAATTAACATATTCTTCTAATGATTCTTCATTACCAATAGGTGCTTCACCAAGTTCAATATATGTAATGCATCCACCATTACATATTTCATGGAATAAACCTTCAAGTTGTATTTTTCTATATCCTGGCATTCCTGAATCAACATCAATATGAAAAGAATTTGTGTAATATCCTTTTGTAAAAATATCTACACTTGGCTTATATAATTCTTTATCAAAATCAATGAATCTACCACTTATTAATTCTCCACTTGTTGCAAGAAGAGAGAAGTTTAGATTGTATTGATATTTCAAAAACTCGCAATAATCTCTCATATGTTTTACAAATCCTAATGTCAAAACATAGTTATTTGCACTTGAATAATACTTTGAGCCAGTAATTACTTCAATAGCTTCACTCAATCCAATAAAACCGATAGATAATGTTCCATGCTTGAACACCTCTTCTAAATTTCCCTTGAAGTCTTTACACCATAGGTGGTAAGCACTATTTGTTGGAAAATCTTCAGAAGTTCTTTTGCATACTTTATGATATCTATCAATTAATATATCTTTAACGATTCTTGCAACATCATCCCATTTTGCTTTAAAAAGCTCCATTTTATCATCAATAGAAAGTTCTTTATTATTCTTATCAATTTCCAATGCAAGTCTAGGTAAATTAATAGAAATATTTGTTATATTTCCCCTACCTATTGCTCCGTCCTCTCCATAAAGGTCAGAAACAACTCTAGTTCTACAACCCATTACTGATAATCTTTCTGGTGGAGTATTTCTATCACCTATAGAATCACAAAGTATATATGTAGGAATCATCTTTTTTGATGTACATGTTAAGGCAAGTTTAAATAGATCATAATTTCTATCCTTAGGATTATTGTTAATTCCCTTAACTACTTTAAATACAATATTTGGTTTAAATACCATATCACCTAATTTTAGGAATCGTTCAATTACCTCATGTGCTATAAATCTAGCACAATCAGTATTTGCAAGTCCAATATTTAAAGTTACATAATATGAAGTTTGACCCATTCTAGAATGATTGCCATTACACCATAAAATAAGTTCTGCAATTGAATCGCTAATTAAATCCTTATACTTTGTATAATCTATTTTAAGTGTCGACAAGACAGTTGCAATCTCATTATCAAAATTTGCAAAAGCCATTCCACCGGATTGTTCATTACCAAGTTTAGTAAATAAATCTTTGATAAATTCAAATAAATGGATTATTTTTCCTTGCTCACTAAAACCTTTGAACTCTTCATATGGGAATTTGTTTATAATATCAAAAGTTAAACAATTATATGTTAAATCATATGCATCTAAATCGTGAATATGAATTGCACCACTTCTATGTAAATCCGCCCATTCCTTTGGAAGTGAATCTAATATTCTATTCTTATATTCTTTCTCGCCTACATTATAAACATAGCCAACATAGCTAGTTCTATTTGCTGCATTATCATTATTTAATTGTTTCATATTATTTTATCTCCTCAAATATTTGATTTGTAGATCCGACAAATGGTTTAACAGTTGTTTTGAGACTTTCAACAAAACTTCCTGTCTTTAAATATTTCACATTATCAATTAAGACTTGTGGCACTTCATCTCGCACATGTCCTGTGTATAATGCGATGTCAAACTTTGCTTTTTTAAGTTTTTTTACAAGTTCAATTAAAGCATCTAATTGATAAAGAGGTTCTCCACCAGAAATGGTAATTTTCTTATTAAACACTTTTTTCTTTAGTTCATCAACTAAATCATCTATATCTCTCTCGATTCCTTTGTTGATGTCCCAAGTTGATTTATTGTGACACCCCTTACAATGAAGATTGCATCCTTGCATGAATAATACCGTTCTTATTCCAGGGCCATCAACATGAGAGTTGTTATAAATAATAGAATTAACACGCATAATCATATTTTTGCTCACCTATTTCTCTTTCAATTATCCTATTTTTTCTAGATTTATAAGCTACTCTATCAATTCTTTCTTGCTTATTGTAAGTTCTTTTTATACTATGATTATCAAGTTCAAATCTTTCTTTCAAATTTTCAATTCGTTTTTGTTCATATCTAGAATGGCAATTTAAATAAGGATCTTCCCTATTTATTTTAAGTATTTCACAATAATCAACATAATCTATTTGTTTTACATCAAGAATAGCATCCTTATGATCATGCTTTACTCTTGGAAAGTTTCTAATTATTCTAGCAGCATCTTTTTTTGACTCTGCCTCAATAGCAAATTTAACGGGGATATAATTTCTTTTACCAACATGTCCACACTTAGCAATTACATAAAAATATTGTTTTGATTCTGAATTCATTTTAGCCTCCTATTAATTTACACCTCCATTTTATCAATTTTCGAAACTGTTCACTAGTACAGCTTTTGCACTATTGTTCTCTTTTTTACTCATTTCTAGGTGTTTTTTATTTTTACACCTTAATTATACATTTATGTTTAATATCAAAATAGTACAGCTTTTGCACTATTCAAAAAAAGGAACTTCACTTAAGAAGTTCCATAAAATCTATATCAAATATATCAGCAATCTCTTGAATAGTATTAATATCCTTAATACCATGTGCAATCCATCTACGAACAGTTACTGGATCAACTCCAATACCATCATTAGCGAAATTTTCTTGAGTTTTAAATTCTGATTTCTTGATTAGATTTTTTAAATTTTTACCTGCTTTTTCAGCAAGTGTTAATGTACGTGCCATATGCAATACCTCCTTTGCGAAGGTAATTAGCCAATGCTCCAGAGTTTCATATAACACAAAGTTATTATAACAAAAAAAGGACTAATTGTCTATAAATTATGTCCTTTTTATTCTTAAATAAACTAATAAAGTGATTTATAAATTTTCCCTTTGTAATAATATGTATATGTTCCATTTAATCCAAGGCTATCTCTTGCAAATCTAAAACCAAAACAATATAATAAAAAACTAATAATTATTAGAATAATGAACCATTTAACATCTCCTACTAGTAAACCAATGATACAATATGTATCAATTAACCCGGAAACAGAAAAACAAATAATTTTTATGCACAGCATAAGTTCGAATTTATTTTCTTGAACTATATTCCCATGTGAATTTAATCTAGTAATTATTCTAGTAGGACTAAAAAACGAAGAACACTTTATTCTATTTTTTTGAGATACTGCTATATATACCAATGTAGTTCCGTCTATTAAAGAAATAATAAATGCTAAATAGCCTCTAATTCCTAGTATAATTGAAATAACAATTCCTATTATTGATATAAATAATTGTAGGATACCAACTACTAGATTCCATTTAAATCTTCTTTTGCTTATTACTTTATCATCATATTCAAAATATAGTTTCCCTTTTAACTTTATTTCTTTAATTTCATCATCTGATAAACTTTCTTCAGATTCAATTGCATCTTTTTCATCAATATTAAAATTATAATTATTCTTAGCAATTTTAGAGATTTCCAGTATAAATTCTTTTGAAATACTCTCTGATATCTTTTTAGTTTTTTCAATCAAGTCTAATAATTCATCTGCAATATCTATACAAAAAAAATTAATAATTTTAAATTTGTTATTTTTCAAATGCTCATATGTTTTAAAGAAAAGATTCTCTACTTTAAAAACGAATTTTATATCTCCTTTGTTTATAATACTATTATCATCAAATACGTCCTTATTCTCTAAATATAGTCTCTTCACATCTATTATTTGGTTTTTAATAATTTCAACGCACTTTGATAATTCTTTTTGTTTTTTATCATCATCTAAATCAAGGTTATTTATGTAATCAAAAGTTGCTAAAAAAATCTTTTCTTCTTGTTCAGGGGCTGTGCTCCAATAATTAATATCATGATAACCCTTGAAATTACATAGTGAAGCATATAGTGGGGCCTCCCAATCAAGAGGACTCAGCAAGCTAATGTGGTTATAATATTTTTGTGCAGTTTGATAATCACCATAATCCCAAGTTCTTTTAGCTAGTGCATATAAATCGCTTATACTCACTCCTTCAAGTTTTTTAGATATATCTTCAACTTGTTCACTTTGCTTATCAAGCTTTTCAAACACATTTTGAGGTTTATTTTCCATTTTTAATTGCCTCTAACTTTCTTCTTTCTTCAGCAAGTTCTTCATCAGTTATATCTTTACCATCAATTAATCTTGAAGTTCTTCTCGCAATTATTCTGTTTTCAACTAAATAATCTTGCATGTTATTCAGCATATCAATTGTTTTATTAAGCTTTTCTTCCATAGAATTAATTTTAATATCTTTCAATACATCAATTTGAGCTTGAAGTAATCTATTTTGTTCATCAAGACTTAATAGTTCAATTTCCTTTATAGATAATAATGACTTGTATTGTTCAATATCTTGTTCAGACAATTTATTAGATTCATATGATTCTTTTAATTCTTCTTTTAACCTCAATACTTCGCCTTTGTACTCATTATTCAATCTTTCAGTTTCACCATATATTGATGAGAAATAATTAGCATCAAACTCAACTCTAAGGCCTTTGATATAATCTATGTAATAATTCACCAAATCAAAATAAACTTTTAAGTAATTGATAATACTATCAATTCCCAATGTTTTTTCTTTTTTATGTTTGTGATCATTACATTTCTTTATATAATCTGGAAGTTTATTATATGTATAATCATCAAGTTTTAAGATTAACAATAGAAAGTTCTTTATTGATTCTTCTTTAACTAAAAATCCGCATGTTCTTGAGTCATCATAACTGATACTATTCTCATCTAAAAAATATTTAATTGTTGCTTCTAATAAATCGAGATAAGAATCATAAAATGAATTGCTTTTAGATTTTATGTTTCTCTCTAATGTATTAAATCTCATTGTTAAAGAATCGTTAAATAATTTCATATAATATTCCCCCCCCTATTCTATTTCATCGTATGAATCTATTATATTTGATAGTCCTTCATTGATTCTATTCAATTCTTCTTTGCTAGTACTTGTATATTTATTGATATCATCTATCATATCTTTTGTTTTATTAATAGTCTTATTAATAACTTTTTCTGTACGTGTAATATCAATCTTATCAGCATTAGCATTACTCTTATCCAATATTTCTTTAACTATACGATTGTTTTTAATTGTTAAACCTAATTCTCGAAGGTTATCAAATGTATAATGTAATTTTTCTTCTAAAGAATTAATTTTAATACTTTTCAATAAGCTGATTTGGTTTTGTAATTCCTGATTTTGATCGTCAAGATTATCAAGTTCCATATCTTTTCTTTGAATTATATCTTGGTAAGTTTTAACATCTTCTTTTGATAATTCATTCATTTCATATAGATTTTTAACTTCTTGCTTTAATTTGGAAACTTCATTTTTGTATTCGTTATTTAATCTTTCAGTTTCTCCAAATATAGATTCAAAGTAAGAAGCATCAAACTCCATATAACCTAAATTTTTATTAATTGAATAGTAATTAATTAAATCAAAATATACTTTTAAATAATTAATAATTGCTTCAATAGATACTATCTTTTCTTTTTTATGCTTGTGGTCATTGCATTTCTTTATATAATCTGGAATTTTGTTATAAGTATAATCATCTAATTTTAAGACATATAGAAAATAAGATTTAATATAATCATCTTTTATTAAAAAACCACATGTTCTAGATTTATCATATTCAATATTATTCTCATCTAATATAAATTTAATTGTAGTCTCTAATAAATCTAAATAAGAGTCATAGAAAGAATTACTTTTTGATTTTATATTCTTTTCTAGTGTATTAAATCTCATTGATAAAGAACCGTTAAAAAAATTCATCGTAAAAAACCTCTTATAGAATTAATGTCAATGTTGCAAAAATTTCTTTCTTTGATCACTTCATATAGTTTTGTATAATCAATTCTTGGAATGAATGGAAAAGAATTGTCTTGTTTATAAGCCAACAAACTACCAGCCACTTTTTCTAAAGAGGAAAAACCTAGCCACGTATTTATCCTATCTAAAAATAGTTCATTGCAATATCTAGTTTCTTCTTTAGTCAATTTTTTAATTTTATAAATATATAAATCATTTGGGTGATAATTATAGGAAAGCCCATTCGGAGGTGTAACATAATTACAAGTATTTGGATAATAAAGATTTTCATTTGTAATAAAAGTCAAATCCTTTAGAGATGGCATTTTATAAAGATTTTGCCACTCTATTCTAAACTTGTAAAAAGGGCTAATTTCTACTATCATCCTCTTAGCAGATATTGGAAACATCATAAAATTTTCGTGAAAATTTTGGCATTTATTAATTGTATTAATTATGAATTGCTGATAATATTGATCTTTTTCATTATTTAACAACTTAAGTAAAAAATTCAGTTTTTTTGCATTGGTTTGTCTCGATTCATTCCACCCAATTTCATTTTCTGACGTCATCCCAATATCAGTAATAAGAAATTCATCATTATCATATTCTGAATCCCAAAAAGCAAGATAACCATCATTAATTATATTTGACCATCTATAAGCAGGATATGTCTTATTTTGATGTTTAAATATTTCTTGTGGAGTTCCATCTGTATCTAGTATTACATTAAGTGTTCTCATCCAATAATCAAATGGCGTTTCTCCTTCAATTATTTTTTCTTCAAAAGGAGGTTTTATTTGTCTTGCCTCAATTTCCTCATCTGTTAATCCTTGTTGTTTACCGAAAACTATCCATTTTTGTTTTAAAATATCATAGTATTTACGTTCTATTTGCATAAATTCTTCATTACCCATACTTCTTATTACAGATATTAAAAGGAATTTTTTTATTAAACGCAATTTATCTCTTTTAATTGCAATAGTATTCTCTGCTTTCATAATTGTATTTGCAAATAAATTTCCAAATTGAGATTCAATTCTTTTATTTAATTTATGTTCTACTTCTTCTGAATAAAAACCTAATTCAGCATATGCATTCTCAGGTTTTACATTTTCTCTGAATTCTCCAGTTCTAACATTAAATATACTTATTCTTTTTGAAAATCTTTTAAGTGTTTGCTGTGGAACATAATGCGAGTTAATCATGTATATATAGCCTCCTTGTTGTTTATAAATAAAGTTTTAAAAGTTTATTTTTTTTTATTTGTTATTAATAGTTTTGTTTTTTCATCATAGAAGACAATGCCTATTGTAGAATGTTTAATAATTAAATTATTTATAAACAAGACATCTTTTTCATATATTTTATGAACATTTATAGAGTTTGAATCACAATTCAAAGATTTCTTAATTAATGTTTTGTTAATAACTCTAATGCTTTTTTCAACATTCTCAACACCATAAGGTATTAAAACTAATACTCTCTCAGGTGATATTGGATAAAAATCAAACATTGGTACTTGGATTGATGTTGTAATATCTCCAGTAACAACAACTGGATAACAATCACTTACACAAAAATTAATGCCATAACTCTTTTCCCAAATAGAAATCCTTTTATTAAAGATTCCTTCTATATCCCTTTTCATAAAAATTTTAACGTCCAAATCAGCATGTGATTCCCATACTTCTTTTAGTGATCTACAATTCGCAAGAATTTCAAGATTCTTCTTCCAATTAAAATTTTTATTAGAATCAGAGAAATATTTATCTTTTGCAACCTTAGATCTATAACCCATAATTCCTAAAAATAATGCCAATTTATCATAATCTTCCTGTGATAATACTATTTCATCTTCTACTAAAAATAATTTATATATATTTGCTATTTCGGATTCATATTTGGCTAAATCTTTTTCAATTTTTGTTGGGCCATCAATATTTATATCACTTCTATACAAGTTATCTTCTTTAAATACTTTTGCAACTTGCTTATCTATATATTCTTTATTAATAACATCATAATAATGAAGTTTATTATCTTCAAAACAAAAGTTCTTTAGAATGAATTTCGGTATATAGTGATGCTTAACTGGTTCATTATTCATTATTACTCCCTCTTACACATTCTTAAACAAATTCAAAAATCTACTAATCTTAATTTCATCAAAATCCCACTCATCTAAAAGCATATTGATAGTTTCAAAATAAGTATTAATAAATATCTTTCTTAAAGCAACAAAATCATATCCAACATTAACATAATCTTCATGCACAAATTCACTACTAATATGAATAGCTACATCCATACTTTTTCCAAATGCTAATCTAATTAAATCAGTCATTGTAGTGATTCTCTTACCATTTTTATTTTTAGCCCAGCCATATGCTAAATAATTCTCATTAGTTGCATTCTTACCTAATCTTTCTTTCATATCTTCAGGAATATCTCCATTCTTACTCTTATATGCTTGGAGATAACCATTATATTTCTTAAAAGCAATATAATCATCTTTAAAATCATTAGCTAGTATTATCTTAGATGCAATTTCAACATATCCTCTAAATAATGCGATAGCATGAACATCATCACCAATAGTAAATAATGCAAGTGAAGATTTAATAGTTCTAAACATATTAATCAATTCAATATAAGCATATTGTTCAAATTCATCAAATTGATTACGCTCTTTATCAAACTGTATACTAAATTCTCTATTAACATAATTTGAAAAAGCAAGTAATGCAATCATCTTAGGCTCATATTGAACTTGATGAGAACCAATGAAATATTTTCTATTAGAAAATATTGTTTCTAAATAATTTCTAACATATCCTTTTATTTTCTTTAATAATTGTTCTTCATTTTTAATATTATCATTGTCTTTTAAAGAATGAATAAAAGCAGTAAAGATATCTACTATTAATTCATTATTGTGAAAATCATTTAAAATAATCCCATTAAATGAAAAAACATTCTTTATATATATAAATAAATCAGGATATTTCTTAATTGTTTTATCGATAATAGATATAACATATTTAATATCATCTTTATCTAATTTTCCAATGTGATAGTTAAAATCATTAATATTAATCATAATACATCTTCCTTTGTAATAATTATATCAAAGTGATTAACTATTATCAATAAAAAAAGCGTAGTATTTACTACACCTTAATCTTGTGGAATAATAATATTTACAATTCTAATATGATTAACATTCTTACCTCTTTTATCTTCATTAATAATCTTAAAAGCCAATTCTAAAAAATCTTCATCATTCACTTTAAACAATTTATTATATTCTCTCTTATTAATAAAAACCTGATAAGATTTATCAATAGCACTATGCAACAATAAATAATACCTATATTTAATATCACCATCAGGACTATACAAAGCATCATGAGTCATTTCAATACATTCAAGTCTTTCAGTATTGTTATCATTTAATATTAAATATTTATCATCACAAAAAACAGACCTCATACCTTTGATAGTAGTCTTATTCTCATAAAAAACTTTTAACGCTTCCTTTGAAAAATAATTTTTTGGTTCAACATATTTTGCTTTTATTTTCATAATTTTTCTCCTTTTGTATCTATATTATACATAATACAATAGTAAAAAAGGTCGCTTAAAAAGCGACATTTATATTTTTTCATTATATTCGCATAAACAATCAAATAATAAATCTAAATCATAATTATTGTTTATAATAAACCATTCAACAATTAAATCAGATTTTAATGAATGGCTTAAATAATAACCAGCAGAATTTAGAAGTTCATTTGCTTCTGCAATATTTAATTTTAAACCAAATATCAATTGAACAACTGTTTTCTTTTTAGGTCTATAATTAATATTAGATCTTATTTTAGAAAACAGTTTTCTATCAATATATGCTTTTTTATATATATCTACTTCATTTAAATGTTTGTCATCAATATATTTAAATAATAATTGATTGAAAGATAATGACATATCATCAAAATCTATATTAGAACAACTACTACTACATAATACTTCTATTTCAATATTATCTTTGATGTAATCATCAATTAAAGCTTTGATATTTGATATATTATTCATATTAACCTCTTAATAACTATTGATAAAATAATTATACCAAATTTAATTTGAATTGCAAATGAATATTTATTCTTTTACTTCCCAATGGCCACCTTTAGATGGACCAACATATTTTATTCTATCAGATTTCTTTATTAAACGCTCTATAGTTTTCTTAGATACACCTATGTTATCTGCTATTTCCTGTCGTTTTATTCTCGGATTATCTTTCATCAATACTATAACTCTTTGTTCCATACTACTTTGAGCGACATTTTGAGCGACATTTTGAGCGACATTTTGGGCGACATATTGAGTGCCATTTTGAGGTTCATTATATGGTATTTTCACAATAAGAGTATTATCTAAAATATCAAATACATCTTTACCATATATTCTCACAATATCTTTATTGCCCTTACCAGTTTGATCTGTAATATCTAAATTGATTGCAATCTTAGACAATGGCACATTAATTGGTCTACTTACGCCCCGAATAAACTCATCTAAAGTGTCATATTTCAAAGGATATCCATGGCTCATTATCTCTAATCTATCATCATATAAATAAATTTGTGGATATTGTCGCATAGCATAATCATTATGAAGAATTGCATTCTTCCATGCTTCCACAAATGCTACTTCTTCATATAAATATTCATCTCTTCTTTGACCATGAACAAAATATGTTCTAACTATGTTCTCTTGTGACTGCATATAATTAAGTACATCATAATAGATTTTAAATATACAATCATTTCCAAATTCTTTACGCATTACAAGATTACCGCCATCACCTTTAAATCTACATACTTTAATTGATTCATCGAATTGATCTGATAATAGATATGCCATCTCATTATATTGTCCATTTGGTGTTAATAAATTAAAAGTTTCTGCAAAGGTATTATCATCATACGCTACCCCTTGCTCATATAAATAAATCTTGAAAACCTTAAATGTTAGTTTTTGTTTAAGAGATTTCATATCTGTAATAGTTAATGGTTCAAGCTTTAATGTTGCCATAAATCTTTTTTTTATTTCATCAACTGTCATTTCTTTGCCTCCCAATGCCCGTTTTTATCAGAGCCAATTCTTTCAATCATTTCTTTTTTCTCTTTCAAACAAATTTACAGTAAAATTAATTTTGCTTGTATTTTTGTCTGTAAATCCCGTTTTATCAAATGGAATAGTAACATCAATAAAGTTTTTTGATAATTTACATGCTTCTTTTTCATACCAAAATCTTTCTTTCTAGTTTTTCTAGATAATAGCAGTCTATAATGAGGCCAGCTCAAAAAAGATTATTTACACATTGTGTAAAAAATGTTTAGATAATCTTTATATTACCAAGTTAATAAAGATTGTGCAGACGACGTGTGCAAAATGTTTCTATATGTTTTATAAAATCAATATCTATTTTCATCTGGTTTTTATGTTTTCTATTTTTCAAATTTCTTCACTACTTTTTCCACTTCTTCTTGTAATGCCTCTATATTAGGAATAATTGTTGTATACCTTGCAGCATATATATTATTATCAATTCCCATTATTGACATTTTTGCTAATGCTTCTTCTTTTTTTGCACATAAAATAATTCCAATTGGATCCTGATCTCCTTCATCATTCACCTCCTCTTTGTAATAGTTTACATACATATTCATTTGGCCAAAATTATCAGGTTTTAGTTTATTCATTTTTAAATCAATTAATACATATGATTTCAATATCTTATTATAAAAAACCATATCAACATAATAATTTATCCCAGCAATTGATATTCTCTGCTGTGAACCGACAAACATAAACCCTCTACCTAATTCTAAAAGGAAATCTTCAATATGATTTCTAATTGCTTTTTCTAAATCAGATTCTAACAATGGTTTTTCAGGAATACCAACAAATTCTAACACCATTGGATCTTTAATAAAGCTATCAGGTTTTTGGTACTCAACACCTTTATTAGCTAGTTCTAATACCAGCTTTTTATTTACTTCTCCTTTAGATAGCAACAATCTTTCATAAAGCCCAGAATTAATTTGTCTATCAAGCTCTCTAACTGACCAATTAGAATTCTCACATTCATGTTGATAGAATGAACGAGCATTAGTATCTTCAACGCTTAGTAACTCTAAATAATGAGACCAACTCAATTGGTCAGACAGTGTCTGGCCAATTGGATATTCGTTATAGAAACGACGCATCATTTTTAAATTAGTTGTCGAAAAGCCTTTACCATATTCATTTGTTAATTCTTTGGAAAGATTCCTAATAATATAATCGCCATAATTTGATTTTACCTTCCCTTTTTGTTCTTCTTCTACAATTCTTTTTCCAATTGACCAATAAGAATGCAACATTATTGTATTTACATTTCTTACCACAAGCTTTTTAGATTCCTCAATAATCTGCTTGATTTCCTTAATAAAACTAATACTTACTACTTCACTTTTCATTATAAACCTCCTATAAAAAGCAAAAAAACGGAAACCAACTTTATAAAAACATCCAAATATTGGATAAATCCTTATAAAATTAATTTCCGCGTATACTCTAAAGCGCAATACCTTTACCGAATTCTCGGAATAGTAAAATTACAATATACTTATTATTTCTTTAGAGTAAATAATAAGTTTTAAACTCGCTCTTTTACAATAATATTATATCAAAAAAACACATATAAGTCAAAGTAATTTTATCATTGTTTCATAATCACTTTTATTCCAATAATCATTAACACAATAAACAATGCAAAAGCAATAATAATAGGAATAATCACAATATCAATAAATAAACCAAATATAGCACCAACTATAAAAGAAATAGAAATAAACGCAATTAAACCTGCAAATCTCTTAGCATATTCCTTAGTAGCATTTTTAACTGATGCCATCATATTTAAAGGTAATATAATAGTTTTAGTTATAAATGTAAGTAATGCATATAATAACATTGCTGCACCAAACACAAACAATACAATAGACACAATTGGCATAATAATACTCTCCTTATTTTATTATACCATTAAGTAATAAAATAAAAAAGCATAATTATTATATAAATAATCATGCTTTATTTGACTGATATATCTAAATATAAATATTACCATTTAACATCAGAAACATTCACATTACAGATAATTAATGCATCAGCCATTGTTTTAAATAGTTTGTATAAAAACTTCATATTTAAACACTTCCTTTCCACATAATACAGATCTATATTAAAATGTAGTCTGGAGTTTTAAAGACTTTGTTTTGTCTACAAAATGAATACATTCAAATGAATATAAATTCATTAAGTTATTATATTTTACTCTTAATTATATTAAATATCAACTAAAAATAAATGAAAACGTACTCATAATTTATTTTTTACTATTTGCTTCTTTAATAAAATCATCTTTAACTTCTTTAAATACTTCCACGATATTAGGATCAAAATGTGTACCCGAATCATTAATAATAATATTAATAGCATCTTCAACTGGAATTGGTTTTTTATAAACACGTTCTGCAACTAAAGCATCAAAAACATCAGCGATTGCCATAATTCTACCAGCAAGGGGAATGTCTTCTTCCTTAAGACCATTAGGGTATCCACTACCATTCCATTTTTCATGATGAGATGTCGCAATATCATATGCAACTTTCAAAAAATCTTCATCGCCTAATTCATTTAAAATATTGTTAATGATTTCTCCACCCTTAGTAGTATGAATTTTCATTTTCGCAAATTCATCATCTGTTAACTTACCAGGTTTTCTTAATATCAAATCACTAACCGCAATTTTTCCAATATCATGAAGAGGTGCAGCACTAATGATATTATCACACATCTTATCATCTAGATAGTCTTTATATTGATCCATTTCTTTCATCTTATTAACTAAAATTGTAACATAATTCTTAGTTCTTTTAATATGTTCACCAGTTTCAATATCTCTTGATTCAATAATATCAGCTAAATGTTCAATAAGGCCATTATGCATTTTCGCTCTCGCATCACTTTCTTCTTGAACTTTTTGTGTTAAACTCAATTGAATATCAAGCATCTCATCATTTCTTTTATTAATTGATAAGGCAATAAAATCAATAGCAGCAACACTAATAAGACGTGGAATAACATAATGCAACAATATTTCAAAAATCCTTTTTCTCGTCAATAAATTTAATCTATTTTCAAACGAAGCAGCCTCATCAAGTGTCAAAGGCTTCATTAAATTAGCATCATAAATACCCACAAGTAAGGAAGCATACACTACAATAACCACAGATACAAGTGATGCAGTAAGACTAGCAAGTGCCATAATCTTGTTGTTTTTATATTGAGCAGCAAGAAGTGTTGGAATTACAAGTAATAAGATAGTGTGAAAAGATAAAATAACACATAATATCATCACACATAAAAAACAAAATACTAAAACGATTGCTTTAAAATAAGGAAGTTCTAAAATTGAATTATCTTTTTTCAATATCTTATCATGAATTAAATATATCATAATTGGAATAAACGCAAAACTAATTGCGGGTATCATTGAAAATATAACAGCATCTTTATTAACTGTAAAGAAATTCAATTCATTAAGAATAAGTGTTGCAATTCCCAGTCCTATAATTACGATTAAACATTTAATATTAAACAAATTTGCTTTTCTCTCCGTCATCACAAACAAATCTTTGTTCATAAAAAGCCTCACTTAATTATATTAATTCCCCTCTTAAATGCCATGTATATGCTTTAGTGATTTTAACCTTAACTAATTTTCCAATTAATTCTTCATCACCTTCAAAATTAACAAGCTTATTATTTCCTGTATAACCACAAAGAAGATGATTCTTAGTCTCACTATAGCCTTCAACTAATATTTCTAATATCTCACCTTCAAATCGCTTATTACCTTTCGCAAAACCTTCATTGATTAATTTATTTAAAGTAAGTAATCTCCTCTTTGCAGTAACTGGGTCGATTTGATTATCATATGTTGCTGCAGGCGTACCTTTTCTTTTTGAATATATAAAAGTATAAGCACCTTCAAAATCAGCTTTTCTAACTAAATCCAAAGTTTCTTCAAAATCTTCTTCACTTTCATTAGGGAAAGCGACAATAATATCAGTAGTTAAAGAAATAGATGGAATAACTTTCTTTAAATAATTAATCTTATCTAAATACATCTCTTTTGTATATTTTCGATTCATCTTCTTTAAGATATCATTGCTACCAGATTGTACAGGTAGATGAAGATGTGGCATAATATTTTTATATTTAGCCATAACATCCATAGTCTCTTTATCTAAATCTCTTGGATGTGATGTTGTATATCTAATTCTTTTAATACCAGTTTTTGCTAAATCTTCGAGTAAATTCGCAAAAGTATAATCCATATCCTTTAGATCTTTACCATATGCATTCACATTTTGACCAAGTAAAGTAACTTCAATATAGCCCTTATTTACTAAATCCTTAACTTCATTAATGATATCATTAGGTCTTCTACTTCTTTCACTACCTCTTGTATATGGTACTATACAATATGTACAGAATTCATCACAACCATACATAATATCAACCCATGCTTTAACCTTACTATCCCTCTTTAAAGGAATTCCTTCAATTATATCACCTTCATAGCTAAATACTTCCAATACTCTTTTTTTCTCAGTATAAGCATCATAAATATATTCAGGAATTTTATAGATATTGTGTGTTCCAAACACAATATCAACTTGTGGATATTTCTCTTTGATATTATTAACAGTAACTTCTTCCTGTGGCATACATCCACATAGCACAATCAACATATTTGGATTATTGACCTTAAGTGGATAAAGCCTACCTAATTCACCATATATACGATTTTCCGCATTTTCTCTAATAGCACAGGTGTTAAAGAATAAAACATCAGCGCACTTTTCATCTTTAACTTCCACAAAACCTAAATTGTCCATAATACCACAAATCTTTTCACTATCTGCGATATTACCTTGACAACCATATGTTTTAACCATATAGGTTTTATTGATACCAATATTTTGATATTTTTGATCAATTTCAAACACAATATTTTCAATATCATGTTTTTTTCTCATTTTAGCATCGCTTAAAGATGGTGCTTCAAATAAACTATATTTTTTTGATTTCAACTGTTTTTTCATATATTCCTCATTTAATCTTGTATATTATATCACAAGATACATATATTATTCAAGATGTTTTAATTTTACCACAATCAATCAAATTTTTAAATATCTACTTTATTAGATTAAAGAAATATGGTAAAATATTTATCGGAGACTAATTATGAGAATACTACTTGACTATCACATTAAAAAATATCCCAAAATGCAGAACCAGGATAAGATTAAACTAATCTATCAAGCATCCTTAGGTCCTGCACATTTAATCAACAAAATAAGTGAAAAGAAAGCATATAAATATATCATCAAGGAAGCAAAAATAAAAGCACCGATAAATAATCCTTATTATGAATGGATAAGTGATTCTTATATAAGAGTAAATATCTTAAAAGAAAGAAATCTAAAATATTTATCTAAATCATTTTATGAAAGTGCAAAGAATGCTAAATATGATATCAATATCTTAGAAGATAATCTCAAGAAATATTTAAAAGAAAATGAATATTTCAATTATGATTATAAACCAGTCCATCATTCCACAATCTATAATGAAGAATATATGCCACATTACAGATTAATCCATAAAGATTATTTAAGCTTAGTAATGCGAATCTTTCAATTATATGATTATATTGAAATGCAAGATAAACATACAATAATTGCCCTTGAAGGAAAATGCGCAAGTGGAAAAACGACCCTTGCTCATCAATGTTACAACGCAAGCATAATTCATGCTGATGATTTCTTCTTACCCCATAACCTAAAAACAAAGGAAAGACTTTCTGAAATTGGTGGTAACATCAATTATGAGCTAATCAAAGAAACCCTAGAGAAGGTCAAAAAAGCCTGGGAAAACGACGAAAAAATCATCACTATTCAAGCATATGATTGCGAAAAAGAAATATATTATTCAAAAGATATTGAATTAAAAGATAAGGTCTTAATTGAGGGAGTATATTCATATCATCCATATTTTAATAGTCTCATCGATAAATGTGCATATCTATTTGTTGATCAAAGCACTCAAATTGAAAGAATAATGTTACGTGATAATGGCGATCGCTTTTTAAACGAATGGATGCCACTAGAAAATAAATATTTTGAAAAATACAAATTTTTAGATAATGCTGATATAATAATTTAAAAAGAGCTAAGGATAATTCCTTAGTTCTTTTATATCATATACTTCTTAATAGGTCAAGTGATGCTATAAACATCTCTTTATCTAAATTATCAATATCATTTTTATTTCTCACAAAAGGTATAATATCATTTTTAATTAATGTAAAATCTACATTTTTAAATCTCTCTTTTAATAATTCTTTTATATCGCTTAAAGTAACTGATGAAGTATCTGTTTTTAGGGAGATACTTAATTTGTTTTTTAAATATTCTAAATTAATTGCTATGTCGTGTGATAAATAGAACATATAATCAAAATAATCTCTTCCTTTTACTCTTTCTCTCCAATTTCTAGAAATCAAGGCATGAATCTTTCCAGCAAACAAAGAAGCATAATCAAAACATAAAATGTTGGAGAAAACAGGAGATGGTAAAAGCTTCATTTCAGTTTGAAAACCAGGAATATAAATAGTACTAACTTCTATCTTTACTGATAATAATCTTTCTTTATTCATGCTTATGTTTCCAAAAAATTCTTGGGCAATATCAAAACACGGAAACTTAATATATCTTCTTTTTATTTCTCCCTTATCATAATCTTCTTTTGAATGAACAAATGCTTTTAATCCATATGATAATAGATTTTGTATGCAAACACTCATGCACTCATCTATATTTACATTAAAGCCATCTTCAATCACTTGAAAATATAGGTCTTCACTAAATCGTGTTAGGCCATGAAATATTCTTAGAGCTGTTCCCCCATAAAAAGCAACATGTCTAAAAAATGAGGTTTTTGATAATGCTGAAAGAATTATTTTTTGAGTGATTTCTCTTAAATCATTTTCAAATTCAATTAGATTATGAGGATTACTTAATTTTAAACTTTCTAAAATATAATTATTTATCATTTTTTTCTCCTAAATATTTCTTTAATAGCTTTATAGATTTACTACAATACAAATCACATAATTTAATCATTTTGCTGAAATCTAGTTGATCAAAAATAATCTCATCTATTCTTAAATCATTAAATATTAAATCCTCTAATTCTTTTATATTATTTCTTGGAGAGATAATGGAAATCATATCCAATAATGCTTTTTCTCTTGATGCAATATACACATTTGTGTTATCGATCTCCACTTGGCATATATCATATGGATATGCATTTTTATTAACATCAAAATATAAGAATAAACCAAAACTATTTGAGAACTCTTTCTTCTTGTTTTTCATGAATGTTGCAGATTTAATTGCATATACCCTCTCTGGTATCATTCCATAATATGAAAGTGCAGTTTCAAAAGAAATATATGATGGTGATAAAATAGAATTTGCTAATGTCAATGGATTAGCATTGACATTTGTTTCATATAATCCCCTTTTAATCTTTATTAAATGGTTCTTAGTCTCTTCATTCTTTATTTTGTTGTAAATATTGGAATAGTTTCTATATTCATAAGCCAAAACATCGATTGTCTTAATCATGATAATTTCCTCCAGATACTACTATTATACAGTAGTTTCTGGAGGAAATCAACACTTTTTAATAAAATTTATTAAACTATTTTTTTATTATATTTCTTTTATAAATATTAAAAACCTAAGAAAATTTACAATAAAGTACTCGCTTTGTCAAGTACACAATAAAAAAGTGCTTATAATAAAAGTATATACAAAGGGGTTGAAGGGGAAAATGTGCCCCCCTGGGAAAAGAAAAGTATAAAAAACTGCTAGAATTAGTTTTCTAGCATTTTTTTATTTTACTCATAATTATTAGGATAAACATGTTTAGTTAAAGTAGTCTTTCCAACTTGTCTTGCTCATGTTATCGCTACTGATTTTGCAGATTCAAATCTCCTTACTAGTATTTTTTCTAACGATCTATTGATATAAGCCATATTATCCCTCCGACTATTTTCAAATTCGATTTGATTATAGTCGAAAATCGCTTGAATATCAGAGTTTTTTTATTTTTATTGAAAAGTTTATAGACGAAACGGATACTCAAGACAAATATTCATTGTTTTAATAGTAATTAAAAACCTAAGAAGAAATCACTTTCTTCTTAGGTTAAAATGAATATATTATAATATTATCTTTTAGCACTACAACTTTCACCACAGCTTGCGCAATTACCACTACAGCCATGTGCTTTTTGTTCATACTTAACATCGATTAAATGATTGATAGCATCAACTGGATTACCCTTTTCACCAATATATACTTCAATATCGTTTGCTTCTATCTTATCACACAAATCCTTTTCAATTTGGTTTGTAATTACAATACTAACATTATTATTAATTACAGCATTATAGAAATCATCTTTTGAATTAATACTTACTTTTCTAGCACCAACGATCATATCCTTATTCATATTATAGATATATAATTCTTTAGCTTTACCAGCTACTTCAATAATTTCTTTGTTTTCAATTGGAAGCGCAATATTTGTAACTTCTACCTTTAATGATTCAATTAAATCAAGTGCCTTATCTAAATAATTGACATTAGCATCTTCAATATTTCCTTTATCAGATAAGGTAGCAAGTTCAGGATTAAGTGGCATTTTAGTTAATACTGCTAAATCATATTCTTTAGCAACTTCTTCTACCTT
>JAEEHM010000056.1 GCA_016280895.1 Bacillota bacterium | reverse complement strand
TTATCTACTGTAGGAGCATTGATGATTGATACATATTCATCAATTTCAGCTCCAATATATTTATCAAAGAATGATTTAGGAGTGAACCCTTTAACTAAATGATACTTATTATCTTTATCAGTATATTCAAAATCAAACTTTGCTGGTGGAATGCCATAGCATGACACCATTAAATCAGTGATTCTAGATAATAAGTTTTCTTTAACTTCTCTGATTTCTTCTAACTTAGTTCCTTTCTTAAAACTATTATTAGCCCATCCAGCAAACTTTCTGAGTTCAGTATCTACAAGTCTAGTCATAACCCCCGTATTAGAAGAAGTAGCTGTCTCAGGGAATACATTTTTAGGTACTATACCATATTTCTTTACTACATTAACGAACATATCCCATTGTCCACCATCACCAATACTATTGTTTAAAACATGAACTAATGTTCTATCGTCATGTTCTACACCTAGTAAAGAAATAATAGCTTCTAGTTCAAAGTTATATTTTTCTAGTTTATCATAGAAAGCAATATAACTTTGAGATAATTCAAATGATTTAAGATTTAATTTCTTAGCAATTATTTCTCTTAAAACATTAGTAGCAGCAAAGATCCAACATCTACCTGATCTCTTTTGATTTGCGACTTCAAGTGTATTGATATTAACTGAGAAGTTAAAATCAATATCTCTAATGCTATCTTGATTTCTTGCGATAGCATCCATAGTTTGTAAGTTTAAAGCATGTCTTACAACTGTATTAGTTCTATCTTTAGAATATTTCTTAATTTGTTTTTCTAAAGCTAAAACATCAATTTCTTTTGCGTTATTCATATATTTACCTCACTTTTCTTATATATCATAAGAAATAATCATAAATATTTCAAGTAATGTGAATAAAAGAAGCGATGAAAAGGCTTTTATAAATAAATAGGTTAAAATGTACAAAAATAGTCACAACAATTTATAGATAAATATATTAAAATATTTATGTATGTAGCAATTATTAAGCAATTATTGGATATTTTTCGAAAAAAGGAAGGATTTGTGATGGAAGCAAGATTGAGAAAAACACCAGGAAGAACGTATTATGAGTCTTCAATTGAAGATTTTGTATCAAAACAGGACGCTTCAGGAATTGTTGAGTTTCTAACAGAAAGCGATACAACCACCGATTCATATGAACTTCATCTTCAAAAAAGAGCGTGGGAAAATCAGATCAAGATATTAAAGAAATATCTTAAAGATAAAAAAGGATACATCATTTTTGAATATGTCTTATCAAGAGTTAACATGAGAATAGATGTAGTTTTATTGATGAATGGAATTGTTTATTCTCTTGAGTTTAAAAATAATGAGAATGTATTTAATGAAGATGATATTGATCAGGCCGAAGGTTATGGTTATGCTTTAAAAAATTTCTATGAAGAAAATCAAAGTAAGTATGTTGTTCCAATTTTAATTGCAACCAAGGCTCCAGATAGCGAATGCTCAGAAGGAGCTGACTTAGGAATAGATAAGTTATTTTCTTTATTCCTTGCAAATGAAAAAAAGATGTGTCAGTACATTGATTTAATTAAAGAAAAATATGGTTCAGAGGTTATTCAATCTGAAGACGATTTCGAAAAATGGATTAATTCACCTTTCAAGCCAAATCCAACAATAATACAAAGTGCCCGTTCGATTTATATGGATAATCAGGTAGATGAATTCTATAAGTTTGATGCAGGCGAAGAGAATCTTAAAATAACCGAAGCTACAGTTGAATCGGTTGTTAAAGAAGCAAGAGAAGAAAAAAAGAAAATAATTTGTTTTATTTCTGGAGTTCCAGGTGCAGGTAAAACATTGGTTGGTTTAGATATAGCTGGAAAGAGTAGATATAATACAAAATCTCAATCATCAGAGGCGGTTTTCTTTAGTGGAAACGGGCCTTTGATAAGCGTATTAACAAATGCACTTGGTAGAGATGCATATGAAAGAGAACCAGAAAAGTATAGAAGTCGTAATAGTGCGATTAATACAGTTAAAACATTTATTCAAGATTTACATGCATTTAAAAGAGATATAGTTTTTTCAAAGAATAATGAAGTATATGAAAATGTTCTAATATTTGATGAAGCTCAAAGAGTGTGGGATGCAAGTAGACTTAATGAATGGTTCAATGAAAGAGGTGCCAATGGGAGATTTAATGGTTTGTCAGAAGCTGACCTTTTACTAGATGTTCTAGAAAAGAAAGAGTGGGGTGTTATTATTGCTCTTGTTGGCTTGGGTCAAGACATCTATACTGGTGAGAATGGAATCTGTGTATGGTTTGATTCCCTTTTGAATAAACATCCAGATTGGCAAATAAGACTATCTAAAGAGATTTTTGAACAAAAAGCTGACCAAGTAGACCAATACCGTGACAGAATTCTAGATTGTCCAAGATTTAAAAATTTGCCTGGTTTGTATTTAAAAACATCAATAAGAACACCAAGAGCCAAGAATTTAGCAGATTTTTCTGAAGCTTTATTAAATAATGAACCGGAAAAAGCAACTGAAGCTATTAAACAATTTAAGGACTATCCTATTTGTATTACTAGAAATTATAGAGTTGCTGAACAATTTGTTCTTATGAATAGAATGAGAAAAGAAAGAATTGGAAAATTATGTACGAGCACGAGCAAGATTTTAGGAAAAGACAGTGGATTGTTTGATGTTATCAACAACAACTTCATTCATAAATGGATGCTTGATGAGACTGGTAGAGATTCTTCAAATTCGCTTGTATACGCTGCATCTGAATTTAATATTCAGGGTTTAGAAATAGATTGGTCAATTTTAGGCTGGGACATGGATATGTATTATACAAATGGGGAGTGGCACGAACAAAGAATGCTTACACCACGATTCTTTAAAGAAAGCACAGACACTCAAAAGAAGCACATAATTAATTCATATCGTGTTTTACTGACAAGAGCTAGAAAAGGTATTGTAATTTATGTACCTAAAGCAGATGAATTTGATGATAAGTATGGTGTTTCACAATATTTTGATGAAACTTATAACTATTTAAAAAGTTGTGGAATAAAAGATATTGATGAATATAAAAACCACTATATTAAGACAAGAGAAGCAGTTAGACTGCCGTTTTAAAATAATTTTTAAAAAAGGAGATTATTAAATGAGTTCGGGTATCGTTGTAAATGTAGATTTTGAAAATATACAATCTATAAAAAAAGGCAGTATTACGTTAAAAGATAACGCAATAAATATAAAGTATGGATATAATGGTCTTGGAAAAAGTTCCATTGGGAAAGCTATTGAATATAGTATTAATAATGATTCGGAAAGGTTTAAATTTTTAACACCATATACTGGCGAAGAGCCATCAATTGATATTTCAAATAAATATAATTTATGTAGCTCATTTAATAAGGATTTTATAGACAGTTGGTTATTTAAAGCAAGTAATGAGATTATTGATGATTCATATACTGTTTTTTATAATGGTGATAGCGTAAAAAAACAAGAGGAAGACATTAATGACAGACTTAAAAATTTGGCAAAATCGTTACAAGATGAACAGATTTTAAATTATGTTGCAAAATGTAGAGAAATAAATAGTAATATCAAATTTAAAAGTCACAATACAGCGTTTGATGCTAGAAGTGTGGTAGGTAGCGGATTTAAAAATGGTCCTGCATTTATTAAAAAAGTAGAAGAATCGGAATTAGCTAATTACTCAAAACTTATATCGTTATCAAATTCACCTCAATGGTTTAAATGGTTTTCGGATGGGAAAAACTATGTTGTTGATAATAAATGTCCGTATTGTTTAAATGAATTAAGTGATGACTTCTCTGATATACAAACGTGTATAGAAAAATTAGTTAAAGAAAATGATTTTAAAAAGAACAACACTGCAAAAGAAACGATTTTAAAACTTGCTTCAATTACTGATAAAACAGATAGAGAAAAGATAAAATCAATTAATGAAATGAAAGATCAACTGGATGCTGGAATAATTACTTTGATAAGTGAAAAGATTAATAAAGCAAACGCTGAAATGGATAAAATCAATAACTTGATTTATCAAAAAAAGTTTTCTATAGGATCTGCTGATGAAACTACAATTTTGAATTTTTATAATTCAAATAGATTAGATGAAAGTTTTTTTGAAGAAATTGGTGAGGACTTATATTCATCTATTAAAACAATAAATGGTTGTATTGATGATGTTATATCTCAAATCAATGATATTTTTAATGCAATTAATAAATTTAATTTAGAATTGGCTGAGTCTACTAATAACGTTAATAATGAAATCAATAATTTTTTAAAATTTTCAGGGATTCCTTATAAATTTGAAATTAAAGTATTAGAAGATGGCAAATCTCAGACTGTTATAAAACCAATTCAAAATGATTCAATGATTGTTGAAGAAATAGAAAGACATTTGTCTTATGGAGAAATTAATTCGTTTAGTTTGGCTTTGTTCGGTGCAATTAATAAAAGAAGTGATTCAGATTTTATAATATTAGATGATCCAATTTCGTCTTTTGACGAAAATAAAAAATTTGCAGTAATGCACTACTTATTTAACCCAGAAGACGGTGTATTGAAAGACAAAACAATTCTATTGTTAACTCATGATATGGAACCAATTCTAGACATGGTTAGAAAAGACTTTGTTAATGGAAGAAAAGCAACAAACCCAAAAAAAATTTGTGCTCATCTAATTTTAAATGATAATGGAATTGTTTCGGAAAAAGAAATCACGAAGAATGACATAAAAAATACGATCCAGCAAGAATTGGATTTGGCAAATAATTCATCAATTGACACCTATTTAAGGGTGATTCATTTAAGAAGGTATTATGACTTAAACGCAGTTGATCATGAGTCAAATGAATATCAAATGGCTTCTAATGCGGAGCATTTACGAGTTAAACCGTTATACAAAGGAAAAAAAGGAACAAGAGAGATGGATCCTGGTGATGTTTTAGATGGTTGTAATGCTATTTTAAAGCATATAAATCCATTTGATTATGATGCATTTATTTCAAAATATACTGATAGAGAACTTTTAAATTTATATGTTTTGCCAACTTCAAGTAACTACGATAAGATTCGTATTATAAGACCTTTATTAGATCATAATAAAAGCGTTGATAAAGATATGAAATTGTGGAATTTTATAACAGAAAATTATCATGTAGAAAATATGTACCTTTATGGAATATGTGATAACAAACAAATCCCTGATTATATCATTCGTTTATGTGATGAATTAATTAATGAACTAAATAAAATAATCTGATAGTGAGAAAGTGAAAATGAAAAAGGTAAATGTAATAGTAAAAGATAAAACAATATTAGAATTAATGGAACCAGCCGATAAAGGAGATTTAATTGATTTAAAAGAAGTTGTTCAAGTTGATACTTCTTATTTAGATATGCTTATTGAATCTGGAAAAGAAAAAGCATATGAGTCAAAATTGCTTGAAGTAGAGAAAAGATTGAAAGCTGAGAATCAATCAGTAATAGATAAATTAAATAGCAAAATTGATTTATTAAATAAAGATAATCTTAGAGCTTTAGAAAACAAAGAACATGAAGTAGAAAATAAATATAAAGATATTGTTGCTGATTATAAGAAACAATTAGATGTTTTAAAGGAAACACAGCAGTCACAAATTGATAAAATTAACTCTGATAATGAGGCTGCAAAGTCAAAAATTATTCAAGAAGATAAAGATAAATATTCTGAACTGTTAAAGAATTATGAATTATTAAAATCTCAACTTGATGGAAAAATTGAGCAAACAAGAACAGAATTAGTAAATAAATATGAACGTGAACTTCAAACACTAAAAGCTGATAATTTATTATCTCTTTCTGATAAAGATAAGATAATTCAAAAGAAAGACTATGAATTTGAATTGGAAAAAGGTAAAGCTTTAGATGAACTTAAAGAAAAATATGAGGCTATCATAAAAGAAAAGGATGATAAGATTAATAATCTTCAACATGCCAAAGCATCAATGAATGTAAAGCAAACAGGTGAAGATTTAGAAGCTTGGTGCGATAATGAAGTCAACTCTTATATGCAAAATGGCTTATTTAATTGTACTTGGGAAAAAGATAACAAGGTTGTAAGAGATGAAAATGAAACCAAAGGTTCAAAAGCTGACTATATATTTAAAGTTTATGCTAGTGAAGCTCATTTAGATAATGAATTATTAGCCAGTGTTTGTATGGATATGAAGGATGAAAATCCTGATTCAGTTAATAAAAAAACTAACTCGGATTATTATAAACAATTGGATAAGAATAGAGAAAAGAAAAATTGTAAATATGCATTATTGGTTTCTAATCTAGAGATGGATAAACCTAATGTTTTACCTATTTTTAAAGTAAGAGAATATGAAGATATGTATGTTGTTAGACCTGCATATCTTATGACATTCTTAAATATGATTGCATCATTAACAACTAGATTCACTGAACTTGTATTAAGCCAAGGCGAAGAAGAATTTAGTTTGAAAGATAAATTAACATTAGTATCTGAATTTGAAGATATTAAGAACACATATTTAGATAAACCATTAGCATCACTTGAATCTGCTATTAGCGAAATCACTAATAATACCGATAAGATAAGAGGATTAGTTCAAAATATTGATAACCAATGCGAGAAAATTAATACGTCATATATTAATAAGATTCAAAATAAGATTAATAATTTTGAACTAAAGCTGAATAGACAAGTAATTAAAAAAATTAAAGAGTAAATATTTAAATGAACAAAAGAAAAAGCCGCAGCAATTGAAGCTGTGGCATTTTTTTGAAAAAAAAGAATAAAATAATAAATCAAAATATTTAACAATTTATGAGAAAATAGAATTAAAATAAGAAAAATAATTTTTGTGTTGACAAAAATAATTACAAGCATTAAAATAAAATTATAATAAACAGGAGGAATAACAGTATGGAATGGAGTATTGTTAAAGTAAAACAATCTGGCGGTAATAGTGTACCTTTCGTTAGTATTGGTCGTGGCATGCTTGACTTTAATGCAGTTGCCTGTGATTTGGTAGGGGATAATGGACAATTTAAGTTTGCTCAATTATTAACAGCAAAAGATCGTGGAAAAACGGTTGTTGCGGTTAAATTTTTAGAAGAATATGAATCTGATACGATTCCTGTAAAGCGTAAAAATCGAGATGGCAAAGTGATTAAAGGAATGACAATTGTTCATAAAGGATTGATTTCGGATTTATTCGGAAAAAATGGGACTAATGATGGAATGGTACGTTTCCCAGTTGAATTGTGCGGTGATAATATTTTAAAAATAGTTGATTAAAAAAGGCGAGTTTCTCGCCTTTTCTTTTATCCCCAAATAAATTCTGCAAACTCTGGGAAGTCAATAAATATATTTCTATTTCCTTGAATTCCTTGAGCTACATTGTTTCTATTAATTTCATATTCATCTACTGGATCTTCTCTATTCCATTTTAAGAATAGTTGTACATCTCTAGATGCTATCATCTTAAGAAGATTAATAGAATATTGCTGATAATACATTGCACAAGTGTAGAAGATGATTCTTGCTACATCACCCTTTACTGCATCAATTGGTTCAAATACTCCACCACTTGAATATCCTGATACAGTAGTTCCAAAGTCTGCAATTACTTTATGTGAATCTCTATTTGCTACTACTCCAAACGGATCATTACTTCTAGTAGAATTAACTTTAGTATAAGTTGGTCTAATATGATGTAAGTCTTGACTAGGAATATCATCATTACCAAATCCACCTACTGATTTAGCGTATACGTGTTCTCTATTCCATGTTTTTGCACTATCCCATTTTGCATTAACTATATCCTGTGAATAGAATAATCTAATCTTAGTTGAATTTCCTGGGACCGCATCACTTCTAAGAAGTGTTTGTTTTAACTTGTCATAATCTTGACTATTGAGTCCTGTTGCAGTATCTTTAAGAAACTTATTTAAAGTAGAAATGGTTTGAGTACTAAAATTAAAATTTGCATAATAACTTCTAATCTTACTTACTGAAATAGTATCAGTCGCAAATGTCTTATAAGGGAAATTATCTAAATAATATCCACCCTCTATAGTACTGCCTGTAGTAGTCTTAGAAGAAGTAGTACTACTATTTGATACAGTTCCTTTAGTAGTTGTGCTTTCACTTTGTTTCTTGCTTTTTGTTGTTGTACTTTTATTGCATCCAACAAGACTAAGTGATGCAATAAAAGTTAGTAATAAAATAATAATCCTTTTCATTATACTCCCTATGTAAAAACCTAATAATTGTTTTTAGTTACCTTATGTAAAATTATAGCATAATATTAGTTGACTTAATAAAATATTAAGCACTATAATAAAAATATAAATATTTTTAAGGAGAAGAGAAGTATGGATGAATTAATTACAAATGAGATCCTAAGGTTAATTAAAGATAAATCTCTCAGTAAAGAAGAATTAAAAGAAGCCTTAAGTCAGTACCATGAATCAGATATAGCTGATAGTATTGCTCAACTTGATGAAGATGAAAGAAATGAGTTCTTAAATTCTATGTCCAAAGAAGAACTCGCTGAAATCATTCCATTCTTTGATAATCCTGAAGAATATATTGAAGAGCTCCCAACTGAAAAGGCAGCGGATATCGTGGAATTAATGGATGCCGATGATGCGATTGACGTCCTTGAAGAAATGGATGAAGATAAAGCTGAAGATATCATCCATGAAATGGAAAAAGAATCAAGAGAAGATATTGATTTAATCAGAAAGTATGATGAAGATGAAGTAGGTTCTAAAATTACAACCAACTTCATCCAAGTACCTAATAACTTCTCTGTAAAACAAGCGATGAAAACACTTGTTGATGAAGCTCCAGAAAATGATAATATCGCAAACATCTTCGTAGTAGATGAAAATAATAAATACTATGGAACTATTATTCTTAAAGATTTAATTATCGCAAGAGCTAATCAACCACTAGAAGATATTACAAAAACTAACTATCCTACATTAAAGGATAAAGATAAAGTAGAAGATGTCATCAATGAAATTAAGGATATTGACCTTGAACTAATCCCAGTACTTGATGATAATGATGAAATAGTCGGTGTTATCACATCAAGTGATATCATCGAAACAGTCGATGAAGAACTTGGTGATGACTATGCTAAGTTCGCCGGTTTAACACAAGAGGAAGAGCTAGACGAATCATTCTTAAAATCAGTTAAGAAGAGAATCCCTTGGTTAACTTTACTTCTTTGTATGGATATTGTGACTTCTACAGTACTATCTAACTTTAGTGCGATCATCGCAGCTATGCCTGTCTTAGTATTATTCCAATCACTAGTATTAGATACATCAGGTAATGCAGGTACACAGTCCCTTGCCGTTACTATT
>JAEEHM010000004.1 GCA_016280895.1 Bacillota bacterium | reverse complement strand
TGCCTATTTTTCAAAAAACACCACTTTGTTCAAATTACCCAAATTTTATTTTAAAACATGTTTTTGTTCAGGGAATCTTACTCTACCAGCATATGTAGTATGTAATAATTCATGTGCTAAATGAGAGTTAGGTTCACCTAAGAACTTAGCATATAATTCTTTGATTTGTGGGTTGTTATGAGATTGTCTGATTGCTTGACGTTCATCTTCAGAATATAATGCTTGAGCACGTTTTTCACGATATGTTTCATAAATATCGTCATCTTCATTTGGCATAAATACTTTCTTGATGTATGGTTGTCCACCACCGTTTACACAGCCTCCTGGACAGCACATAATTTCAATAAATGTATATGGGCTCTTACCTTCTTTGATTTGGTCAAGTAATACTTTAGCGTTTCTCATACCAGAAGCTACTGCTACTTTAACAACAGTACCAGCGATATCGATATCAGCTTCTTTTAAGCCTTCCATACCTCTAACTGCTTTGAATTCAATTGGCTTGCTTTCTTTACCAGTTAATGCGAAGTATGCAGTACGAAGTGCAGCTTCCATAACACCACCAGTTGCACCGAAGATTACAGCAGCGCCAGTGTATGCACCCATAATATCTTGGTCATATTCTTCATCTGGAAGTTTAGTGAAATTAATACCAGAACGTTTGATTAATTTAGCAAGTTCTCTTGTAGTTAATACGCAATCAACATCTTTAATTCCATCTTTTTCCATTTGAGGACGTTCTTTTTCAAACTTCTTTGCAGTACATGGCATAATAGATACTACGAAAATATCTTTAGGATCTAAATTATTTTGTTGAGCAAAGTAAGATTTAATGATAGCACCTTGCATTTGATGAGGTGATTTACAGCTTGATAGATGACCTAATTGTTCAGGATAATAATATTCTGCATAATTAATCCATCCTGGTGAGCATGATGTAATCATTGGAAGAGTACCTTTATTCTTAATTCTATTTAAAAGTTCAGTTGCTTCTTCCATGATTGTTAAGTCAGCACCAAAGTTTGTATCATAAACTCTATTGAAACCTAATCTCTTTAATGCAGCAACCATCTTACCAGTTACAGGAGTACCTACAGGTAAACCAAATTCTTCACCTAATGCAGCTCTTACAGCTGGAGCAGTTTGAACAACAACGAATTTACCTTGTGCTTTAGCAGCATCTAGCTTATCGATTTCACTCTTTTCCATTAATGCACCAGTTGGACATACATTTACGCATTGGCCACAAAGTAAGCATGGGCTTTCTGCGAAGCTTCTATTTCCAGCAGGAGCAACGATAGTATTGAAGCCTCTATTTTCAAAGCCTAAAATACCAGTGCCATGAGCAGCAACACAACGAGCTACGCAACGACCACAAAGAATACATTTAGAAGTATCTCTTACGATTGATGGTGTAACTTGATCTAATGTAGTTTCTGTTTTAGCACCAACAAATTTATTATCACGAGCACCAGTTAATTGTGCTACATATAATAATTCACATTTACCATTTTTATCACATTGTTGACAATCTTTTGAGTGATTTGAAAGTAATAATTCAACACTTGCACGTCTTGCAGCTGTAGCTTTAGGAGATGAAATAGTAATTTCCATTCCTTCATTTACAGGATATACACAAGATGCAACTAAGCCTCTTGCACCTGTTGCTTCAACTAAACATACACGACAGCTAGCTAAGCTACATTCACCTTTGTTGAAAGTACAAAGAGATGGGATTTCATAACCGCATTTTCTTGCAGCTTCTAATATTGTCAATCCTTCTTCTACTTGATAAGGATGACCTTCAATTTTAATATTAATTAATTTTGCCATATCTAATCCTCCTTATTCCTTAATGATTGCATCAAACTTACAGTTAGCTAAGCATAAGCCACATTTGATACATTTAGATTGATCAATAACATGAGGCATCTTAACAGTACCAGAAATAGCTTTAACTGGACAGTTACGAGCACATAAAGTACAGCCTTTACACTTATCAGCAACAATCTTGTATTCCATTAAGTTCTTACATACATGAGCAGGACATTTCTTGTCTACGATGTGTGCAATATATTCTTCTCTGAATTGTTTCATAGTAGAAACGATTGGGTTAGCAGATGTTTGACCTAAACCACAAACTGAATTTGCTTTTACAACTTGTGCTAATTCTTCAAGTTCATCTAAGTCTTCCATTGTTCCATTGCCATCTGTAATCTTATTTAAGATTTCAAGCATACGCTTTGTACCAATACGGCATGGTGAACATTTACCACAAGATTCATCACAAATGAAATCCATGTAGAATTTAGCTACATCTACCATACAGTTATCTTCATCCATAACGATAGCTCCACCAGAACCCATCATAGATCCTTTAGCAACTAAGTTATCATAATCAATTGGAGTATCTAGATCTTTTTCAGTTAAGCATCCACCTGATGGTCCACCAGTTTGAATAGCTTTGAATTTCTTACCATTAGGAATACCACCACCGATATCATAAATTAATTCTCTTAAAGTGATTCCCATAGGAACTTCTACTAGACCAACGTTATTAACTTTTCCACCAAGAGCAAATACCTTAGTACCTTTAGATTTTTCAGTACCTAAAGAATTAAATTTAGATGCACCTTCTCTTAAAATGTATGGAACACATGCAAGTGTTTCAACATTGTTGATGATTGATGGATGTTGCCATAATCCCTTAACAGCTGGGAATGGTGGTCTTGGACGTGGCATACCACGTTTACCTTCAATTGAGTTTAGTAATGCAGTTTCTTCACCACATACGAATGCACCAGCACCTAATCTAATACCAATATTGAAATCAAAACCAGTATTTAAAATGTTCTTACCTAAGAAGCCCATTTCTTTTGCTTGAGCAATTGCATTCTTAAGTCTTGCAACTGCTGTTGGATATTCAGCACGTACATAGAAATAACCTTGTTTAGCACCGATTGCGTATCCAGCAATAGTCATACCTTCGATAACTCCAAGTGGATTACCTTCTAGAATACCTTCATCCATGAATGCACCTGGGTCACCTTCGTCACCATTACAAATTACATATTTTTCATCATTTACTTGGTCATGTGCAAATTGCCATTTACGTCCTGTAGGGAATCCACCACCACCACGACCACGTAAGCCTGATGCTAATACTTCATTAATAACTTCTTGTGGATCCATCTTTAAAGCTTTTACTAAGCCTTGATATGCACCATTACCTAAAGCTTCATTGATATCTTCTGGGTTTACAACACCACAACCATATAATGCAACTTTAACTTGTTTCTTGTAGAAAGCCATATCTTCAAGCTTTGATACTTTTTCTTTTGTAACTGGATCTACATATAATAATCTTTCTAAGATTTCTCCACCAACGATTGTCTTTTCAATGATTTCTTTGATATCTTCTACTTTTACAGCACGATATACAATGTTTTGTGGAACGATTTTAACAAATGGTCCTTGAGAACAGAAACCAAAGCAACCAACTTTACTAGCTTCAACTTTGCCTTCTAAACCATGATTTTTAATTTCTTCTTGTAATGTTTCAAGTAAATCTTTAGCACCTGTAGCTAAGCATCCTGTTCCTGAACAAACTAATACTGAAATTTTACCATTTTTACCGCTATATTTGTCGCTTAAATTCTTAGAACATTCTTTAACTTTTAATTCTAAATCTTTTTCAGTCTTAATCATTAGTTTGCACCTCCTAATTTACGATATTCTTCAACAACTTTAATTACCTTGTCAACTGTCATCTTAGGATATACTTTACCATTGATATTAACAGCAGGAGCAATACTACATGCACCGATACAACGTAAAGCAGATAAAGTGAACAATCCATCTTCTGTAGTTTCACCTGGTTTAATTCCTAATAATTCAGAAAATTTGTCAATAATTTGTTGACCACCTTTTACATAACAAGCTGTACCTAAACATACACCTATTACATATTTTCCTTTTGGATTTAGTGAGAAAAATGAATAGAAAGTAACTACACCATAGATTTCAGCTACTGGAATTCCTGTTTCTTCACTTACTAATTCTTGAACATCAAGAGGAATATAACCATATTCTTTTTGAATGTCACTTAAAATCATCATTAATGGAGTACGTTCATCACGATATCTATTGATGATTTCTTTGATTTGCTTCACAGCACTTGCGCTTAATTTTGCCATATTATCCTCCAATTTCTAAATAGCATAATTTTACTTATATATTATACCAAAAAATGAAGTTAATTTCAATACTAAATAAGATAATTTAAGCAGATAAAAAAGCTTACATGAATAATCATATAAGCTTTATTTAATATATATTTTATTCCCATTCAATAGTTCCTGTTGGTTTTGGTGTAATATCAACAAGTACTCTATTAATACCTTTTACTTCATTTAAGATACGATCTCTAATCTTAAATAATACATCATATGGAATTTCTTCAACTGTAGCTGAAGTTGCATCAATAGAATTTACTGCTCTTATAACTACGAAATTTAAGAATGTTCTCTTGTTGTCTTTAATACCAACAGTTTTATAATCAGGTACAATTGTGAAATATTGCCAAACCTTAGAAGATAAACCACATTTTTTAAATTCTTCTCTTAAGATAGCATCAGATTCTCTAACTTGTTCTAATCTATCTCTAGTGATAGCACCAGGGCAACGTACACCAAGTCCTGGGCCTGGGAATGGTTGTCTAAATACCATTTCTTCTTTTAATCCAAGTGCAAGGCCAACTTGTCTAACCTCATCTTTATATAAGAATTTAACTGGTTCAACAAGTTCAAAATTTAAATCTTCAGGAAGTCCACCAACATTGTGATGTGCTTTAATTCCTTTAGATTCTAAAATATCAGGATAAATTGTACCTTGTGCTAAGAATTTAATTCCTTCTAATTTTCTTGCTTCTTCCGCAAATACATCAATGAATTCTTTACCGATAATCTTTCTTTTAGTTTCAGGATCACTTACATTGGCAAGTTTATCTAAGAAACGATCAACTGCATCTATATAAATCAAAGTAGCACCTAATTCATCTTTGAAAGTTTTAATAACTTGTTCACTTTCATTTTTACGAAGTAAGCCATGATTTACATGAACACATACTAAATTCTTACCGATTGCTTTTATAAGTAAGGCTGCAGTTACTGATGAATCTACTCCACCTGATAATGCAAGTAATACTTTCTTATCACCAATTTGTGCTTTTAATTCTTTGACGCTTTCATCTACGAACTTTTTAGCAAGCTCTTGATTTGTAATTCTTTTTAAAGATTCTGGTCTAATATCACTCATCTTTTTTATCTATCCTCTCTATAATAATTTACACCAAGAGATGCAGGAGGTTGAGAATTCTTCGCATCTAATACTGATGTAATAATTAAAATTACAACTGTTACAACATAAGGAAGTAAGTCAAATAATTTGATTTGGATATTTGATATATGTAAATATTGAGGAAGTACATATAGACCACCAAATAATATTGAACCTAGAATTCCAACCCATGGTTTCCACATTGAGAAGATAACTAATGCAACTGATAACCAACCAAAGGCTTCAATTGATGCTTCAACAAATGTAGTACCACCACTTCTATCCATTACATAATACAAACCACCAAGGCCTGCAATACCACTTCCGATTAAAATAGCTAAATATTTATAAGCTGTTACATTAATTCCTTGAGCATCTGCAGTTTTAGGACTTTCACCGACAGCACGTAAGAATAGTCCAGTTCTTGTATATTTAATAAATACTCCTGTTAAAATTGCAAGGATGAAAGCTAAATATACTAAGAATCCATATGATAAGAAGTTTTCTCCGAACCATCCTAGTTTTTCATAAAATGTGAATAATTTCTTAATTGCGTTTGATGCAGTTGTGAAATTATCATGATTCATATTAGAACCAAAGAATTTCATTAAACCAACACCAAATGTAGTTAATGTTAAACCAGTTACATTTTGATTTGCGTGTAAACTTACAGTTAAAAAGGCATAAATCATACCACCTAAAGCCGCAAATAAGAACGCAAAGAGAATTGTAACTAATAATATCAAAACAACAATTACTTGTTTTTCAGTACCAAATATTTTGAAATACACATTTACTCCTACTGCTCCACCTAAAGCTCCAAGGCACATAATACCAGGAATACCTAGATTTAAGTTTCCACCTTTTTCGATGATTGTTTCACCGATACAGCCGAATAAATATACAATACCCATCGAGATAGCAGCAACAATTAATGATCCAATCATTCTTCTACCTCCTTATTTTTCTTAAATTTATTTAAGAATTTAATATTTGATTTTACTTCATATCTTACAAAGAACTCACTAATTAGAATTGAGAAGAAAATAAGACCAATAATTACATTAGCAAGGTCATTATTTCCAATTCGATATACTGAAGAGACCTTTGATGTACCAATAGTTAAGAAAGCAAGTCCAAAGGATACCCCAGCCATAATTAGTGGATTAAATGATGACAACCACGCTATTAGTACCGCAGTGAAGCCTAAGGCACCACACATAGTAGGGTTCATTGAATGGTTGATAGCACTAGCATATAGGAAGCCAATGATACCACACATAATACCATTTAATGCAAGAGTTCTAATGATAATTGTTTTTGTATGCATTCCAACATATCTTGCAGTTGGTGCAGAATCACCAACAACAGTTACTTCATATCCATGTTTTGTTTTTGCCATATAGAAATACACAAAAACAGTCATTAACACAATAATCACAATTGGAATAAAATATTTGTCAATAACAACTGGCATCCAACCACCTTGATTTAAAATAGTTACATCTTGTGCTTCTTTCTTTCCAGCTGCAAGAGCATAATTTACATAAGCAACTAATCCAGCAGCAATATAGTTCATCATTAAAGTAAACAAAGTTTCGTTAGTTTTAAAGAAAGCTTTAAAAATAGCAGGGATTACTGCCCAAATGATACTAAATGTAATACTTGCAAGTAATTCCAACATTAAAATTAAGAAATTATTAAAGCCACTTTGTTCTGCAAAAGTATGAGTATGGTACATGATTACAATCGCAATTAATGTTCCCATAATTACTTGACCATTAGCACCCATATTCCAATACTTCATTTTAAATGCAGGTACAATCGCAATACCAAAGCCTAATAATAAGCATGAATCTAATATTAATTTCCAAGGTCTTGCAACAGCACCGGAAAAGAATGTTCCCATAATATCAAAGATATTTTCTTTAATTACTAAAGCACATATCAACATTGATATTATAAATGCGATTACAACAACTGATATTCTTAAAATAATTCCTTTAACAGTTGAAAAAGAATTTCTTTTAAAAACTGTAAACAAAGGCTCATGGTGTTTATTTGTCATTCTTTGAACCTTCCCTTTCTAAATTATTCCAATCTTCTTCAGATAGAAGACTATCAGGTGCAAATCCTGTTTTCTTTTCTGGTTCTAATTCTAAATAATTCTTAGCACCAGTCATCATTAAACCTATTTCTTCTTTTGTGGTATTTTTAGTATGAACAATACCCATACATTTACCTTCGCAAAGAACCATAATCTTATCACAGAATGTAAGTAAGACATCTAGATCTTCACCAATAAATAAAATTGCAGTATTCTTTGCTTTTTCTTCATTTAAAATATCATAAATCATATAAGATGAGTTGATATCAAGTCCACGTACTGGATAAGCAGTAATGATAACATTAGGATTAGAACCAATTTCACGACCAACTAAGATTTTTTGAATATTACCACCACTTAAGTTTTTAACTGGAGTTTCAGTTGATGGTGTAACAACACCATAACGTTCAATTAATTCTTTTGCTTCTTTCCTAGCACTATCTCTATCCACAAATATTCCCTTCTTCAAATTGTATGTTTTAAGAAGTAAATTATCAGTAATTGATAAATCTGGTGCAAGACCAAGACCTAATCTATCTTCTGGAATAAAACTCATTCTAATACCTAGTTCTTTAATCTTTTCAGCACTAAAGCCCTTGATATTAATTCCTTTATGAGTAATATATCCATTATAATGTCTAAGACCAACAATTGATTCACAAAGTTCCTTTTGACCACTACCAGCAATACCAGCAACACCTAGTATTTGCCCACCTCTTAAATAGAAATTTAAGCCATCAATGGCACGTGTACCATCATCTTTTTTAACCTGTAAATCTCTTATTTCAAGTACTGGTGGTGAAGCTTGAATTTTTAATCTTTCAAGTTTTAAATCAACCTTCTTACCAACCATATATTCAGTTAATTCTCTTTCATTTGTTTCTTTAGTATTAAGAGTTGTGATATATTCACCCTTTCTTAAAATTGCGACACGATCAGAAACACTCATAACTTCAGCTAATTTATGAGTGATTAAAATGATAGATTTACCATCTTCTCTCATTTTCTTAATGATTGAGAATAATTTATTAGCTTCTTGTGGAGTTAAAACTGCAGTTGGTTCATCAAGAATTAAAATTGATGCATTACGATATAATACCTTGATGATTTCCACTGTTTGTTTTTCAGAGACTGACATATTATGGATTTTCTTCTTTAAATCAATTTCAAATCCATATTTTTGCGCAATTTCATTTACTTTATCATACGCATTCTTAAATGCTTTTTTATCTTCAATACCAAGTATAATATTTTCAGTAGCAGTAAATACATCAACCAATTTAAAATGTTGATGAACCATACCAATACCATATGAAATAGCATCACGAGGAGAGTGAATACTAGCTTTTTCGCCTCTTATGAAAATTTCACCTTCTTCTGGTTGATAAATACCAGAAAGCATGTTCATAAGGGTAGTCTTTCCACTACCGTTTTCACCTAAGATCGATAGAATCTCTCCCTTATATAGGCTAATATTAATATTTTTATTGGCGTATACGCCCTTAAAGTGTTTAGAAATATTTCTAAATTCTACTACGACTTCCTTATCCATCTTAAGTGCCCTCCTATTTTTTAACGTGATAAGGGCGAGAGGTATTAGCCCTCGCCCTAAAATCTATTTAATTAGTCTTGTAATTCTGTAATTCCATCAATTCTTAAATCGAAATATGGAGCTGAACGATATTCTGATTCATGGAAGTAACCATCTTTAATTACTTCTGTTTCACCAGTGAATGTGCCATCATCATCAACGTCTGCTTTGTAAGAAGTTAATGTTTGACCACCAACTGTGAATTTTGAGCAATCAAATACGTGTAATGTACCGTTTTGTAATTTAGCTTTTGCAGCATCGATAGCTTCTTGAGTACCAGCAGCAGCGCATGTTCCAACAGCATCTAATTTAACTGAACCAGTTGCGATTGTACCAACATAATCAGATTCAGAAACTTTCTTGCCTTCTTGAACAGCCTTAATCATTTTTACATAGTAAGGAGTCCAGTCAATCTTACTAGATACTACATAAGTCTTAGGGCATTTAGCAACAGTTGATCCATTGTAAGTTACATTAGGAACGTTCTTTTGTTCACAAGCAGTTGGAGCTCCATAAGAGTCAGCATGTTGAGAAATTAATTTACAACCGCCATCGATTAATCTATTAGCAGCAGCATATTCTTTATCATAATCATACCAAGATGATGTATAAACAACTTCCATAGTAGCACTTGGGCAAACACTTCTAACGCCTAAGAAGAATGAAGTATAACCACTTACAACTTCAGCATATGGGAAAGCACCAACATAACCAACTTTAGCTTCTTCAGCTGTGAATTGTTTAGCTTCAATCATTTCATTTAATTTCATACCAGCAGCGATACCAGCAAGATATCTTCCTTCATAAATAGATGCAAATGCATTGTAGAAGTTAGCAACGCCAGCTGTATGAGCTTGAGTACCTGTAGCATGGCAGAATACTGTATCTTTATTTTCTTTTGCAGCATTTAACATAAATGGTTCATGACCAAATGAATCAGCGAAAACGATGTCGCATGTAGCAGCAAGTTCGCATGCCTTTTCATAACAAGAGTTATCTTCACCAATACCAGTTACTAATTCTAAGCTTGTTTTAGGAAGACCTAATTCTTCTAAAGCACGATACATAGAATCGATGAAGTTCTTATCATATGTAGAAGATTCATCATGTAAACAAATTAAACCTACTTTAACATCTTTCTTTTCTTTCTTACATCCTGTAGCAAATGCAGAAGTTAAAACTACAAATAAAACTAACACTAAACTAAAAAACTTTTTCATTATCTTTTTTACCTCCATTACTATTTAAAGACAATTTTGTTTTCTGTCATTTCGACAATTCTTGCTAAGCTTTCGACACGAAAGCCTAAAGACCTGATTCTGTCGCCTCCAGATTGATAAGCTTTTTCAATTTGGATAGCGGCCCCAACAACCTTTCCACCACATTTTTCAACAATTTCAATTAAACCAGCTAAAGCATTGCCTTCAGCTAAGAAATCGTCTGCGATTAATACCTTGTCATCTCTAGTAATGTAGTCCTTATTGATAGAAATAAGGTTAGTGCAATTATGCGTAAAAGATTTAACTTCAGCACTTACTAGTTCACCACTAACATTTGCTGTTTTACTCTTCTTCGCAAACACAACAGGAACACCATATTCTAGTCCAATTGCTGTCGCAAAAGCTATTCCAGATGCTTCGATTGTTAGCACTTTTGTAACTTCTTCAGGAAATAATCTCTTTACTTCTTCAGCCATATGCTTAAGAAGAACAATGTCAATTTGTTGATTCAAAAAAGAACCAACTTTTAAAACATCAGCATTTAAGACTACTCCATCTTTTTTAATTCTTTCTTCTAATTCTTTCATTAATTTCTCCTTCAAAAATAAAAACGATAGACTCTTTATGTCTATCGTTGCCTTTCGAATAACAAAATGTGATATCAAGAATTAGATATCAGAAGTTATTCCAATAGTCGTGTATTACGGCAACACGGTAGAGACGCCTTCGCCACTTGCATAAAGGTATATATTGGAAATATTAAATTAATAAATAATTTACACTTATATTTTATCAAAAGAAATTATTTAAATAAATATGAAAATGATTTCAATATATTTTCATTTTCATGAAAATGATTTCACAAAAAACATTCATATTTATCTATTATCATTATACATCATTTTTAATAATAAATAAATAAAAAAAGATAAATTATAAAAATTTATCTCTTTTATGGTCTTCCAACAACTACAATTCTTTGGAATTCTTCTCTTACAGCCTTAATTCTTTCTTTTTTAATCGTTTTTAGGTATTTTTTATATTCCTTTTGGCCCTTATTAAAGTGAGCAAGGAATTGAAAATATGTTGCAGTTAAGTAAATCCATGTTGTAATTATTCTTGTATTTTCAAAATAGCGATCTTCTTGTTCATATTTTATTAGTGTTTCCAAAAACATTTTTTTGTTTTTGTTTAAGCCACCTTTAGAAATACTCTTAAAATTGAAATATTTATAATAATATAACTTATTCTTTATTGATACTACCTTAATATCATTCTTATGCATTACATCTAAGATGAAGAACATATCTTCGCCATAATTGATATTTTCATTAAAGCTAATATTTTTAATTAAGCTAGTTTCAATAAGCTTATTCCAAAGCATGAAATGGCCTCTACCACCAAGTACAAACTCACCAATAGCATCACTACTATCATATATTTTCTTATTCTTTAGAATATTCTTTTTAGAAAGAAAGGCTTTAAAGAAAGTATATTCACAACATGCCATCTTACAATCATTTTCTTTTATCGCATTCATCAAACATTCTAAATATGTAGGTGATACTACATCATCTGCATCTACAAAGATAAAATATTTAGATTCAATCTTTGTCAGTAGATAATTTCTTGCGATTGATACAGATTTTTCATTTTCTTTAGAATATAATCTAATTCTATCATCCTGTTTTTCCATATCTTTTACGATATTTAAACTATCATCTTTAGAACCATCATTTAACACAATGATATTTATATTATCGTATGTTTGTGCTTCTAATGATTCAATACATCTTTTGATATATTTAGCACCATTATACACAGGAATTAAAACATCTATTTTTTCGTTCATATAATTATCCTTTTTAGCCTATATATATTATCACAAATAAGGAAATATTGCAATCAAATATTTTCTACCAACTTATCTATTATCTCTTTTATTAATTCTTTATCTTCAATATCAATTAAATACATTGGTTTTGCACCTGGATAAGGTATTTCTTCAGCTAATTGATATTCTTCAATACTTTTTGACTTTTTTATTAAGAACCTATTATCATAAATACCCCCAAACAATTTCTTTTCTTTGTATAAGAGGTATTCACCCATCATTTTTTTATATTCGATTGTGTCTATATTAGAAAGTAATTCTAATATATATTCTAAATAATCTTTAGTACTTGCCATATTATTTCCTTTTAGTGATAAGTTTCTTTATAATAAATAATTGTAATCTTTTAGGAAGAATTGATAGTAAAATCAATTTAGGATTTAAATTAATTTTATACAACAATTTATTTCTTTTCTTGATTAATATCTTATTTATTAATTTAGCAATTTTTATTGCATCTATTGTTTTGGATTCATTCTTTTCAACAATATTTTTAAATAAAGGTGCATTATCCTTATACAAAACAGTTTCTTTTTCAATTCTTTCTACATTCTTAATTGAATCAGCAATTAAGCCAGTATTAACTGCACCAGGTCTTAAAATAATAACTTTAATATCAAGTAAATTTAATTCTTGTCTTAAAGATACAGCATAATTTTCAAGTGTTGCTTTAGTTATGGAATAAATACCATTAAAAGGAAGTGGATCAAGAGGTGCAACTTCACTTGATGTGATGATAATTTTTCCATTCTTGTTCAATAAATTAATGAATATCTTATTTACTAAATATACAGAAAAGAAATTAATATCAAAGATTTCCTTTAATTTGTCTTCTTCAATTTCAATGAAACTATCCATATAATAGCAACCACTCAAATGAACAATTGCATCAATTTTTTCATTTTCAATTGACTTATAAACTTTTCTTATTTCCTCTTCTTTTGTGAGATCACATTCAAAAGATTCAACATTATCCATTTTCTCAATTTTATTTATGTCAAGTGCATATACAAAATAGCCATTATTAGATAAATATTTTAAAGTAGCTAAGCCAATTCCACCATTAGCACCCGTAATAATTATTTTTTTCATATATTCCTTCTTTATATTTCTTTTCCTCTTAAGAAGCGATGCTTAATATTTGTAACTTCACCGCTATAACAAAATCTTTCAACGATTTCACTTGCTTTTAATTTATGGAAATCATCTTCTAAATCTCCAATTACTAAAGCATCAAAATAATATCCTTTTTCAAATGTTCCAACGTAATCAAAAATCTTACCAGCTTCTTTAGTTGCCATATAAAAAGCTTCAGTAAAAGAAATGCTTCTTTCCTTCTTTTCATAAAAAGCTTTTATCTTAGATAATCTCACTGCACTAGATATTTGATGGTATATTCCTAAATATTGTCCGGCAGCAATATCACTACCAATAGCTATCTTAACGTCCTTATCCAATAAAGAGCCAGTTTTCATGATACCAGCAATAACATTTGTTGTAGCATCAGGACAATGGATTGCAAAGCCATTGTGTTCTTTTAATATTTTTATATCTCTACTTGATGGAAAAATGAAATGAGCAGCAATGATCGGTTCATTATTTAAAAGCCCAGCTTTTTCATATATTTCCATATCACATTTGCATCCATCATAACATTTTTTTGCTTCATCTCGTTCCCATATTGATTCTACAATATGAGTTTGCATGCCAACATTATATTTTTTTGCGATATGGCCCAATTCTTCAAGCAATTCAAAACTACAAGTAGGCGCAAATCTTGGTGTCAAGATTGGCTTTGCATATTTATTATTGATATGCTTTTTAACAAACAATTCAGTATTTTTAATTGATTCTTTTGTATCTTCTTTTAAATAATTAGGACTATTAATGTCCATATTAACTTTTCCAACAAATGATTGGATATGTTCTTTTTCTAAACATTCAACTAAAATATCACTTGCTGGATTATGGATTGTAGAAAAAACAGCAGCATGCATTGTTCCATGTTTTATTAAATCCTTAGTAAAAGCATTATATACATCTTTAGCATAATTAATATCTTTATATTTAGCTTCTAAAGGAAAGGTATAATCATTTAACCAGTCACTTAATAATTTATCCATTGCAAGTCCTCTTTGGGGATATTGAGGGGCATGAACATGTAAATCAGAAAAGGCAGGAATAATTACATAGTTTTTAAAATCAATTATTTCTGCATCTTCATATTCACTTGGTAAAGTTTCATAAATTCCTTCAACTCTATCATTTTCAACTACAATATAAGCCTTTTCAAATTCTTGTAATTCATCTTTATTTTTTGAATAAACAATACTTGCGTGATAAATTTTCATTTTATTCTCCCATTCATAGCCCTTATTATACCATCATTTTCTCACATTTTAAATGTAAAGATTGTATAAAGAAAACGTTTTGTTAATATTTTGCTTTAAATATTGATTATTATGTGATACAATATGCATAGGTGATACTATGCTTGATATGATAAAAGATTATCTGTTGCAAGATTGGGCACTTGTATTAGTATTAGCAGCTTTTGTTATTATGCTAACAACCTCAATCTTTATCGACAGAAAAACAACAAATCGAACATTAGTTTTAATAGCAATTGTCTTTATATTATCAATAACAGTATTTTTAGAGTTTCGCTTTGAAGCAGAGAACAAATATAAAAATGTTCGTCTTCTATTAATGGCAATTAGATATAGTTCTGTGCCTCTGATAATGGCTTATATCATCTTCACATTAATAAAGAAACAAAGATTATATATTTTTATACCTGCATTCGTTCTATTAGCAATTGATATTATATCTATTTTTACTGGAATTGTATTTAGTATAGATGAAGAAAATTCATTAAAACGTGGTTTTTTAGGATTCATCCCATTCATTATGGTTGGATTCTATGCAATTATTTTAATATATTTACTAGTTGCTAGAAGCAATAAAAGAAAAATTGAAATTATTCCAATTATCTTCTTATCATTGTCTTTTGCATCTGGTCTAATCTTCCCATTCATCTTTGGAAAAGATTTCTCGCAAATGTTCTGTACTACAATTGCGATTTCTCTATTTGCATATTATGTTTTCCAAATAATGACGCAAACAAAGAAGGATCCACTTACAGGTCTTCTAAACCGTCTTGCTTATTATGCTGACATCCAAACTGATACAAAAGATATTACAAGTCTTGTTTCCCTTGATATGAATGGACTAAAAGCAACAAACGATACCTTTGGACATACTGCTGGCGATGAAGCTTTAGTTTCATTAGGTGTTTGTTTTATCAAAGCTACAAAGACAAGACAATCAGCTTATCGTGTTGGTGGCGATGAATTTATGATAGTTTGTAGAAAATGTAGTTTAGATGAGGTTAATCAATTAGTTGATAGAATCAATAAATTAGTTGCAGAAACTCCTTATTCTTGTTCTATTGGTTATAGCTATTGTAATGATGGATCAAAATCAATCGATCAATTAGTAAAAGAATCTGATGACATGATGTATAAAGCAAAGGCTAAACATTACGAAGAATTAAAAAATAGTAATAAATAAAGGTAATTTAAAATAAGTTGTGTTTTTAGAAAATTGACCTTTCAAATAAGTGGTGTTTTTTAAAAATTCGTTTTCAAATTACTGGTGTTTGTAAAACAGGTATTTATGAATCATAAATACCTGTTTTTATATAGAAACATCTTAATAAAATTTTACTTTTTAGCTTTATTAGTATATAATGAAATAGGTACATCTTTATTTATTGTATAGATGCATCTATTTCTAAAGCGACTAAAGTTGGAATAACCGTTTGCATTTTTGATTAAACACTTTAGTCTAGAATTAACTCCTTCCATAGGGCCATTTGATAATCTCCTATTATCAATAACTATGAAGGAGTTTTTAATTTCTTGTCTCCAGTGTAAAAGAAGTCTACCAAATAAACAAACATTAAATGAACTATTATCACCACAATGTTCACGCTTGTATGTGTTAAAGTAGTCTTCACTTGCATTAAATGCATAAATATATTGATTAGTGTAGAAATATTTAGTATTTTCTTCACCAAATTCAGCTAATGCAGCACTACCAAAGATATTCACGATAGCATCACCATTTGAATTTGAAATGATTGAAAAGCACAAAAAAAGGGCAAAATACACTGATTTTGCCCGATTTTATTACTAATATTGACATATTTCTTGGTATCAATATAGATATACTAATATGGCAGAAACTACCAATTTTAATACAATTGCATGCCCTAAGCCTTGTAATCGTTAAATTATTGGGGTAATCGTTAAATTTGTAAATTTTGCATACCCCTATTTTTGAACGATAAATTGGAATTTAATGAATAGTCTATTTTATTTCTCTGACATACAAACGGTCAATTCCATTTTCGTAGTTTACTATGTCTTTTACATAGCAATAGCCATATTTTTCATACAACCCAATGAATTCTGTTGGGATATAGGTCTTATCGAAGCCAATGCTTTTGGCATATTGATTGGCAAAATCGATAAGTTTTCCGCTGATTCTGTTGCCACGGTAATCTTCACTTACAAACAAAGTAGATATCCATGGAAAAATCTCTGGCAATGGGTAATAATCAGATTTCATGATGGTCGTCATTCCAACAATTTGCCCATTCACTATTGCTACGAATGGAGTTTCCCATTCTTCGAATTCCCAGTTTTCAAGCACTCTCACCGTATGCTCTTTTACATCTAACCAGGAGAAGTTCTTTACAAAGTTCAGTAAGTTCTCTGCAAGAGGAGTGCCCTTGTCAACTTTTTGAAGTTCAATTTTTTCCATTTTCCTACCTCTCGTGTTTATCAAATTCTATTTTATCTAACAATATTATACCACAATCTCATCTATATTTCTACCATTATCTCTTATTGATTCGAGTCCATCAGAACCTAACATTCGAAACCCGTAAGTTAATAGTTCGAGTCCGTGATCAGTCTCACCTAGTCTTTAAATCTAAATGTTTCATAAATGTATAAAAAAATAAGGTATTTTAACCATAATTGGCTAAAATACCCTATAAAAATAAAAACCAGATTCTCTTTTCAGAAGACCTATAGATTTCAGAAAATGGTGCAGCAAATGAGACTCGAACTCACACAAGATTACTCTTACTACCCCCTCAAAGTAGCGCGTCTACCAATTCCGCCATTGCTGCTTTAAATAACCATTTTATTATATCACTATTTCTAAAATTAGTAAACTAATTATAATGACAGGTATACTAATAATAAAACCATATTTTATGAATGATTTAAAATTGATTTTTGCATCATAAATTTCCGTTAAGCTAGTAAACATAATACCTGCTAAAGCCCCAATTGGTGTCAAAAAGGCACCAATATTACTGCCAATAATTGAAGCATATGTTGCTCTTATCATTTCACTTTCACTTCCAAGCGTAATAAGATGAGAAAACAACATGCTCATTGGAATATTATTAATCACATTTGCTGATAAGAATGAGGAAATACCATAAGTAAAAATAGAATTACCCTTACTTAATAATTTTGCTAATTCGATGCTCACATTTTGATAATCAAGCGCAATCATCATCACAAACATTGAAAGCACAAATGGAACTAGTTCATATGGAACTCTTCTTACTGATCTTAATAAAGTATGATCTTTTCTTTTAATAATCTTAAATATAATCAAACAAATTATCAATGATAAGGCAGTAAACAAGGAAACTAAGTACATTTCAACATTAATATAGCTTGAAATAATTAAAAATATCAAACAAACTAATAAATGAAGTGCTGCAACTATTACTTCTACTTTACTATCAATTCTTACTTCTTCATAAACCTTTTCTATTTCTTTTTTTAATGACTTATGAAAAATCAGTAAAAGAATTAAGACTTCTACTAAACCAGCAGCAATAGTTGGTAAAAACATCACTTTAATATAGTCAATGAAAGATATATTTTGCGCACTAGCTAAATAAATATTAGTAGGATTACCAATTAGAAGCATCATTGAATAGGTATTTGAAGCTACAAATTCACCAATCAAATATGGAATTGGATTGACCTTAGTGTTCTTACAAAAGAAACAAATGAATGGGGTCAAAGTTAATACTACAATATCATTTGATGTGAAAATAGTAAAAATAGCAGTTAAAAAATAAATACTCAAAAAAATTGATAATTGGTGGTTCTTAGCTAATTTAACTGTTTTAATTGCAGCCCATTTAAATAAACCTAGTTCATCAAGCACAATCGAAATAAAGGTCATCGATAAAAATAGAATTAAAATCTTAATAGGATTAATTGCAGTATCAGCAGTAAGATTTTCAAATATATAACTTACAGGCACACAACGAAAAACAATCAAAAGGATTGCACCTACAAGTGCAAGTGGCCAATATGTCGCAAATTTTATTCTTCCTATTCTTATTGTTGGAAAAAACACAATTGATGTTATCAGCAATATTAATACTAATAATGAAATAATAATTGTTGAAATCAATTTATCATCTCCTTAATCTCTATTATTATAGTCACTTAAGGACATTTTGTAAATATGAAAACGCACAAAAAATGACATCTCGATTAATTCGAGATGTCATTATTTTTTATTTAAAGCTACCATACATTGCAATAGCTTCATCTATTGTCATATCTTTCCTTCCAACATTAAAAGCTGCAACTTTTATTTGAACAGTAAGATTATCTTTGATACCAAGAACTTCTGGTGAAATAGTACGACTTGAAGGAATATTACCGAAAGGAGCATAAACTGAATCAAGTGGCATATCAATTGTTGGAGTAACAAGAGGCTTAATAGAAGCCATCGCATTAAGTTCCTTACTTGAAATTAAAAATCTCATAAATTCGTTTGTCATGTCTAAGTTATCACAATCCTTATTAATTGAAAATTGAATTGAAGGACTATCAATAAAGTAACCACCATCATTTGTTAATGGAATAGGTGCAAATGTATAATTGAATGGTGATTTAGTGAAAGCTTCAGATTGACTTTCACGTTTCTTAGTTCCAGAAACAGTATCAGCAGTACAAATCATCATTGGTACATCACCTTCAAAGAAACGCAAAATAACCTTAGTGTAATTATCTTTAATTTCATCACACTTACTTATGTCAACACAATTATTATTAATAATTTGATCAACTGCTTCAAGTGCAGAGCGCATATATTCGCCAGCTCTAGGATCTAAATTATTAGCAAGACTTAGTGCCTCTGGATTTTTAGCAAGTTCAGCTACAAATAATGGGTAAGCAATAGTATTCATCAAGCAGCTTGAAGATTTTTCACTATAGCCCATCATTGGACTATCATATCCCTTATTCTTAAATGCAGCACATGTAGAAAGTAATTCATTCCATGTATTTGGAAGACTAAGGCCCTCTTTTTTAAATAAATCGTTGTTTATCAACATTCCATAAGTTCTAGAAAAAACTGGAAGCATTAATACTTTGCCATTTGCATCTTTATTGATAAGACCTGGACGAATACAATCTAATTTTAAATTTAAATCTTTATTAGAAAGATCTTCCATATGACTAACAACAGAATTATACTTTTCATTACCCATCATCCATGTATATGTGAAGAAAATATTTGGTTTATCATTTCCTTCCAATACTGTTCCTAAATTATTGTTGTAATCATCAAGTTTTAAATAACTTAGACGCACATTAGGATAAAATTCATTAAATTTATCAAATTCAGCTTCTAAGGCTTCAAAATTATCATAGCTACCAACTACAGTAATACTACAGTCTGTATCTGTATTTAAAGATGGCTCAAATACTTCGGAATCATTGTTTTTATCATCCTTTTTACAAGCAAACATAAATACAGAAACAAGAATTACTAAAATGACATAGAACAATTTTTTCATTATTTTCTCTCCTCCTTAATTCTTCTAATCTCTTTAATAACAAGTTTTATATCTACAGGTTTTGCAATATGTCCATTCATACCAGCATTCAAACATTCAGCAACATTTTCTGCGAAGGCATCAGATGTCATCGCAATAATTGGAATTGAAGAAGCCCAAGGATCATCTAATGCACGAATTGCTCTCGTAGCATCAAGACCATTCATCTCCGGCATTTGAATATCCATGAAAATCAATGTATATTTTCCTTTTTCAGCATTCTTCATCTTTTCAACTGCAATTCGACCATTTTCAGCACGCTCTGTTGTAATTCCATACATTGAAAGCAGTGTAGAAATAATCTCCCAGTTGATATCATAATCTTCTCCAATGAGAATATTCAATCCTTCTAAATCAGAATAATCACTTTCTGGCTCAATAGACTGTGTTTCAGTACCTAAAATTTCACTAATCTTATCATATAAAGTTGAACGGAATAGTGGCTTACTTAAGAACCCATTAACGCCAGCATCTTTTGCTTGTTCTTCAATATCAGACCATTCATAAGCAGATATCAATAAAATTGGTGTTTTTGATTTAATCTCCGAGCGAATTCTACGAATAGTTTCTACACCATCAATTTCAGGCATCTTCAAATCTACAATAACAATATCATATTCAAGGCCACTTTCATGTCTATGAGCAATCATACCCAATGCTTCAAGGCCACCACTCGCTTTTTCAACATTTAAACCTAAGGATTCTAATGTATCAACAGCAGTATCTAATAGAATATCATCATCATCGACAATCAAGACATCCATCGCATCCAACTTCATATTTTCTCTTTGTTGGTCAGCAATTGGAAGATCTAATACTACATTAAATGTTGTACCCTTGCCTTGTTCGCTTTCACATTCAATTTGGCCATTCATTAAATCAACCATTTGTTTAGTAATTGCAAGACCAAGGCCCGTACCTTGAATACTATTAACACGGCTATCAGTTTGACGTGAGAATGGTTGATACAAATTAGCTAAGAACTCAGGACTCATACCAATACCAGTATCTGAAACCTTATAAGAAAGGCGTACGCAACCAGCCTTAGGGCTCTCTTCTTCTTTCATGTCTACACATACACTACCACCAGGTTCTGTATATTTAATAGCATTAGAAAGAAGATTAATGTAAATTTGATTTAATCTCAATTGATCAGCATAAAGATATTCTTTTTCCATTTTACTAATATGGAAACTGAAATTAATATTTTTCTCTTTAATCATTGGTTGTGATAAATTCATCAAATTCTCTACTGTTTCCACGATTGAGAATGTTTGTGGAATAAAGTTAAGTTTTCCACTTTCAACCTTTGAAATATCTAGAATATCATTAATTAGAGTCAGCAAGTGATTACTTGCTAAACTAATCTTCCTTAAATTTTCTTCAATCAATTTTTTATCATCTAGGTTCTTTTCAGAAATAGTTGTCAAACCAATAATTGCATTCATTGGTGTACGAATGTCATGTGACATTGTAGATAAGAAATCAGTTTTAGCCTTACTTGCAGATGCAGCTTCTCTAGCAGACACTTGAAGTCTCTTATTAAAATATAACATAAAGGTTAAATCGAATATAAATAAAACCAAAAGACCAATAGATACAAAACCGATAAGCAACCAGTTTTCAGTATTAACGATAAGGTCATCCATTGGCATAAGGCTTAAAAGAGTCCATCCACCAGTAGAAGAAAATGGAGTATATGCAAGTATACATTCTTCTCCTTTAGAATTCAACATGGAAAATGTTCCAGTTGATGAAACTATTTTATTAAAGAATTCTTGTGAAGATGCTGCATCAAGTTTATTGTAAGACCTATAAAATTCAAAGAAACTAGAATTTTTAAAGGAATGCCCCTTGATAATATAATCACCATCTTCATCAATGATCGAAAGTTCAGCACTTTCAAATTCTTCTTGAGGAAAGACCCATTTTTGCATTAACTCTGACACAGGTAGAACACGAAGCAATATCGCCTCTCTAGAATCCTTAAGAGTAATAAAATTACAAAAAGCAATAGATTGTTCACCATTAACTGGATTAGTATAAGCACGTGAAATATTGATAAATTCACCAATACTATGAATCCATGATACATCATTTAAAAGATTCATACGCTCATAAGAAACATCAAAATCACTTTGGTCATATTTCCTTGCTCTCGTAGATAGACCCCTTAAAGTATCTTTATATACGATATGTGCAGATGCATTTGCTAAAACATGAGAAACCCTAATATATGAAACAGCTTCTTCTAATGTCATTTCCTCACTATTAATATAATGTGCCCAAACATCGCAAATACGTTGTTCTCCTTCTAGATAATTCTCAGTTACGTGTTCCATTGTAATGGTAGTATTTTCAAAATGTTCGATTTGCCTATTGATTGTTTTTTTATTTTCTACATTCGAATAAATAGATACAAATGTCAACATGGCAATCATAATCAGAACATTAACAATAACAATCCATATTCTTTTCATATTACAAAACTCTCCTCATAATAATTATGCCATAAAATGTTGCAAAACAAAAGTATTTTTACACGTTTTTTTCACAATAAATGCATTTTTTTAAAATTTTTAACAGCATTCCAAGCTATTATGCTCTAGTATATAAAAAAGAGCAATACATCTTAGTATTACTCTGTCTTTCATTCTGGAGCAGATAACGAGAATCGAACTCGCATAATCAGCTTGGAGGGCTGATGTTCTACCATTAAACTATATCTGCCTATAAATATAAAATGGTCGGGATTATAGGATTCGAACCTACGACATCTTGGTCCCAAACCAAGCGCTCTACCAAGCTGAGCTAAATCCCGAAGCCAAAATCTGGAGCAGATAACGAGAATCGAACTCGCATAATCAGCTTGGAGGGCTGATGTTCTACCATTAAACTATATCTGCCTATACGAAATCAAAATGGTCGGGATTATAGGATTCGAACCTACGACATCTTGGTCCCAAACCAAGCGCTCTACCAAGCTGAGCTAAATCCCGAAAAATGGCGCGCCAAACAGGACTCGAACCCGTAGCCTTCTGGTCCGTAGCCAGACGCTCTATCCAATTGGGCTATTGGCGCCTTTAAAGAATGGCGGTCTCGACGGGACTTGAACCCGCGATCTCCAGTGTGACAGACTGGCATGTTAACCACTACACCACGAGACCTCATCTAATCGCCTAAATATTATACCACTAATTTATGTAATAGTCAAGAATTCATTTTTTAATTTTTTACTCTAATTCTTTAAAGGCGCCATTTCCCTTATTCATTTCCTTCTTTTTTATCTGTTTAGCAATATAAACAATCAAAAATAAGGCAATGCTTGCTAATACATATCCAGAATAATCGATTAATGCATCAACGATACTAGGACCTCTTTCACTTGCAAAGAATTGTAGCAATTCTGATTCAAGTGCCATTAATGCTCCAGATATAGCTGTAAATATCAAAGTATATTTCAAACTTTCAGTAAAGAAATAATAAGTAAGAAAACCAAATAAACCAATAAGACCAAAATAAGCAAAATGTCCTATAACTTTTCTAACAATAGAATGTAATTTATCTACATCCTTCACTTCTTGTTTAAAAGATTCTATTATTTTAATTACTACTTCAGTAATATCCATTGAAAGTTCTGAAGATTCACTTGCTGATTGTAGTGATGATAAACAATGATAAGTGAATAATGCAAAATATATAATCAAAAATACTATTCTAGTTATTTTCATTTATTTCTTCTTCCTCAATTTTAGGATGCTTCTTATCATAGATATACAATAAAACGGCAATGCAAGCACCTACAATCATCAAAACAACTGAAACAATATATAATAATGGACTACTAAAATCAATAACATCCTTATAATCAACTGCAGTTGTATAAATTATTGAAAAAATAGATGCAACCAATAAACCAAGAATAGCACTATATACTAATTTTGGAAACTTCTTAAATAAAATTTCAATCAATTTCGCAATACCAATAGCACCAATCACGCAACCAATTCCAAACACTAGCAATATTAGTAAGCTAATACCTGCACCAGAAAAACTAAAATGAAGTACTGCTGAAATTGCTGCTTTTACATTATCTATAATAATTATGTAATAGCCAAATATCATTAATACTAAAGAACCACTAATTCCTGGAATAATCATTGTGCTAGCACTAACAATTCCCATTAAAAATACCATGATGTATGTAACAATACTAACTTTCCCAACTCCCGGTCTAACATTTAAAAATGGTAGCACAACAACAATTGCTGCAAAAATAATAAACACAATTACTTCTTTAATACCAATTAATTTTTCATTTTCTTTTTTATAAGATTTTAAATTGTCATAAATCATTGGCATAGAACCAATAATTAAACCAACAAACAACATAACTGTTTGAATAGGAAAAGCATTTAAAGCATAAATAATTGTATATGAAGCTAATACTACGCCCAGTATCATGCCAATAAATACAGCCCAAATATCTTTAATAGCAAGCCACAAATGCTTTGTGACATTATTAATAGCGCTAATAAAGCGTTCATAGACCTTCAAAATTACCGCCATAGTACCACCACTAAAGCCAGGAATAACATTTGAAATACCAATTGCAATTCCTTTTAGAAAATCTATAATTATATTAAGAATTTTTTTCATTATTAAAACCAACCTTATATAAGATATATTAGTTATTTAAACAATTAAAAAAAGCACAAAGTCTCTTTAAATATCTAATATATCTCTTTAATACTATTGAAATTATATCATAATACAGCATTTATTACAATATAAAAAGGATAAATCCACGATTTATCCTTTTTTACATATTTATTGTTTTTTATGCTTTAAATAAGCATCTTCTACTTGTTTCAATGTATCAACATCATTAATACCAACAAGACGATAATCATCAGGAGCAATATAAGCATCAACACGATAATCTTTCGCTAATATTTCAACTAAATCAGTTAAATAATACTCATTAGCATTATTATTATTTTTAATCTTATCAAGATTATCAAATAATATTTTATTATCAATACAATAAAGAGCAATATTAATTTCCTTTATCTTCTTTTGTTCCTCATTACAATCCTTAAATTCCACAATCTTTTCAATTTGTCCATTTTTTCTCACAATACGGCCATAAGCCTTAGGATCTTCATAAATAGATGTTACATCTGTTAATACATTATTATCCTTAATATGCCTCTCTATTAAATTTTCAATTGTTTCTTTATCAATCATTGGCATATCGCCAGGGAAAATCAATGTAAGACCATCTTCATCTTTTAATAAAGGAGCAGCACACATAGTAGCATGTCCAGTTCCTAATTGTTCTTCTTGTTTTACATATCTAACATCACTAGGTAAGCATTTAATCAATTCTTCTGATTTATAGCCTACAACAACGATAATATCTTTAATATTAGCTTGCTTACAAGACTCAATGATATAACTAATCATTGGTTTTCCACAAAATGGATAAGCACATTTCGGCAAATCAGATTTCATTCTTGTTCCTTTGCCACCAGCAAGAATTATCGCATGTAAATTTTTCATATTTAGTTCCTTCTTTCCCTTATCCCTTTGATTAAGACTTCAAACGCATTCGCCTCGAAAATCTTGTCTGCAACCTCTTTAGTATGTTTTTTCACAACATAATTATATGCAAGATCCATATAATTAATCCTCTTAAAATGAATATCACTACTCACAAAACTAATCATATTATTTTTAATTAGCTTTTTGATGAATTTCTTAGCTCTTGCACCATCTTTTCCAATAATTGAAGATGCATTCACTTGAATTAAAGCACCCACATCAATAATTTCCTGTACCCTTTCAAGTGTATTAATATATTGATACCTCTCTACATGCGCAATAATGGGTTTATAGCCCTTAAGAATTGCCATGTAAGCAGCCTCAGCAATATCAATTTCCTCAGTATAAGAGAATTCAATTAAAATATATTTTGTATTCTCATATGTAAATATTTCTTTATTATCCAACATTTCTAGAGTCTTTTTAAAACCTTGAAGTGAATGAATATAAATCTCTTGTCCTAAATAGATATTAATATCTAAATTTCTTTTTTTAATTTCTTCCTTTAGATTTAAAAAAGATAGATATATCTCATTTGCCCCTGTTGTAAACATGTGCCTACGATAATGAGGAGTACAAATAACATCACTTATCCCCATTTTTATTTCGTCTTCAAGCATTTTAATACTTTCATCAATGCTTTTAGCACCATCATCAACATTTGGAATTATATGAGAATGTATATCTATCATAATTTTTTACCTATTTTTTATTACTAGCCTTATGATCTCCATAAGAGTAATAGTAATTATAATATTGGTAATCTCCATATGAATTTGCTCTCTTAGGATCATAGAATGTAAATACAGAACCTATGATTGGAATATTATTCTTCTTTAATAGGCTAATAGCTTCTCTAACCTGTGATTTCTTAGTTTTTCCATAAGCAACATTGAAGATTACACCATCAGACAATCTAGCAATATGAATATAATCGCTAATCATTAATACTGGAGGACAATCTAAAAGAATAAAATCATATTTTTCTTTTAAATCATTAATCAATGTTTGCATTTTCTCACTTGTTAAAATAGCAGTAGGATTTTGAACTTCACTACCTCTAGTGATTAAATCAACATTATTATAATCTGTCTTCTTAATTAATGTATTGAAATCAATCTTATCGATCAAATAATCAGCAATACCATTTTCATTATCAATTCTAAATGCTCTGTGAACTCTTGGTTTTCTAAAGTCTAAGTCGATAACTACAACTTTTTTACCACTTTCACCTAATGCTACTGCTAAATTAACATTTGTAGTTGTTTTAGCTTCTCCACTAATTGAAGATTCAATTTGAATTACCTTCTTTTCACCATCTATTGCATAATACAATACATTATCTTTCAATCTATCAATTGCTTCTTTCACATTTGAATAGCCCTTATCGTAGAAAATAGATTCACTACGACTTACTTTATCTTTTTGACCAACTAGTTTTTTGAAAAAATTAGCCATTATTTCTTTCCTCCTTTTTCCTCTGTTTCACTAAAATCAGGAAGTAAAGTAAGCACATTTATATTAAATGCCTTTTCAAATGCTTCTTTTGAAGTATAAGTGTCGTCACATAAATATTTAATTAAAATAATTGCAAATGAAATAACTAAACCAATTAAAGCACTTACGATAATAACAATAGATGCACCTCTACTTGCACTAACTGTAGAAGGCTCAGCTTCATCAACTAATGCGAAGTTTCCAGCTAACATCTCGTAATCATAAACCTTCTTACTATCAACTTCTTCATAAGCATCTGCAATTTCCTTTGTTTTTTCAACAAGTAAGTTTGTAACAACAATTGATAAAGCCTCATTGCTTGATTTAAATTTAATTGTGATAATCAAACTATTTGTTGATGTAGAAATAGTAGCATTATCTTGAATTTTCTTAATCATACTACCAATATTCTCTTCATTACTTAAAGTTTTATAATTTTCAGGTAATACAGCATCTGGATTATTAGTTTTGTATGCTTCTAAACCCTCACTCAAATCTTCAGCAACTGCTCTAACAACCTTATTTGAAACAATAAATGTATTAAAAGTATTAATCAAATAAGTAGACATAACATATTCTTGATAATTAGAAGATGCAGTAGGTGCAGATGTACTAGAATTAGCCATAACAATAGCTTCTGCTTTTGCAGTATATGTAATTTTCTTGAATTTCAATCCATATACAGCACCTGCAATAGTACATACTAAAGTAATAATTAATATCAATAAAAAGTATTTTTTTATTAAGAAGAAAATATCTCCTAAAGAAATACCTTTTTCTTCTTCAATAACAACTTGATTTTGTTCCATATTAAAACACCTCGTTTTTACAACCTTATTATATCATATTAAAAATGATTTTGCAACAAAATAAAAACTAGACTAATTCGTCTAGTTTTTTCTTGTTACTTTGAATAATATTTTCAATATCTTCCTTATGCTTTTCTATTTCTTCAACTAATCGAAGTTGATTTCTTGCTCTTTCTAAATTATGTTTTGGACGTCTAGTACTAACTTTAAAATACTTATCATTTTCAAAATAATCTTGTAAGAAACGCATTCCAAGTTCTAATGTAATAATCAAGAAACCATAATATAATGAATTGATTTCAGCATCAGTGATATAAATAGTGTTATTTCTAGGTCTTGTTTCATATAAGAAGCCTCTTGTGAAAGCATCAACCAATTCTAAATCAACACCAACCTTTGATAAATCACGCTCATCTTCTTTTGCAGTTGACGCTCCCATTCTTAAAGCATCACCATAATCATATAAAAGCGAGCCCTTCATTACTGTATCAAGATCAATCATACACATGAACTTACCAGTCTTTTCATCGACCATAATGTTACTTATTTTTGTATCATTGTGACAAACACGCCTTGGAAATTCCTTATTCTCAATTCTACTAGTAATGAAATCCATGATATTTTCATGTGCCATGATGAAATCAATTTCTTTTTCACATTCTTTTAGTCTCGACTCATCATTACTATTCTTAATAAGTTCCTTGAATCTCTCAAAACGATACGGAGTATCATGAAAATGAGGAATAGTATCATCTAGAAGTCTAGTATGGAAATCATGCAATAAATATTGGAAATCTCCTACTGCCTTTCCAGCCTCTTCAAATATCTTTGGGCTAGTAATATGTTCGTAAGTAATACCACCTTCCACGAATTCCATACAACGCCAGTATTCACCATCTACTATTGCTAATGTTTGACCATAACGTGTTTTAACAAAGTTTAAAACACTTTTTTGGACACTTCTACCATCATATATAACCTTCTTACGAATATGATCTGTTACTAAATTAACATTATTCATTACACCAAATGGTGATTGGAATACTTTATTATTTAAGAGTTGTAAAATATACCTACAAGTAGGGAATTCAATTAAATAAGTTGAATTAATATGTCCAGATTTCAATTCTGTAATATCAATAATATTATCAACATCAAAGAATTCCTTTAATACTCTAAATAAGCTTTTAGTTGAACGCATTCGGCCACCCCTTATAAATCAATCTTTTTTATTGTTTTTATTAGATCTTCTTTAGCATGCTTTTTTACCTCCTCAAAAGGTAAATGTTGATTATTTGTTTCAAAAACTTTATAAAAACAATCTTTATATTCTTCTTGTTCTATAATACCAAATACACCAATTATTTTTGTATTATAAACACTAGCTCTTTTTATAATTCCATCAATTACTTTTCCTTGGAAGCTCTGACTATCAAGTTTACCTTCACCAGTAAAAATATAATCTGCATCTCTAATTATATCATTAAATTTATATAAATCAAGGATTGTTTCAATACCTTTTTTTAAACTACCATTTAAAAAAGCATAAATTCCAAATCCCAAGCCACCAGCTGCACCAGCACCTAATGAATTAGCATAATCAATTTGATATTTATCCACTAAAATTTTGCTTAAATTAATTAAACCCTTATCCATAAGTGCTACTTCTTCAATATTTGCTCCTTTTTGTGGACCAAAAACATAACTAGCACCATTAGTGCCATATAATGGATTAACAACATCACTTAAGCCATAAATATTTACATCATTTAATCTCTTGTCTAAACCATCTAGAATAACATCATCAATTTCTTGTAAACTAATGCCTTTAGGAATAAATACTTCCCTTTTCTTGTTTAAGAATTTAGCACCCAAAGCTGCTGCCATACCACAACCACCATCATTAGTGATAGTACCACCAAGACATATATAAATATTCTTCATATTCAAATCAAGTGCTTTTTTAATTAGCTCTCCAATTCCATATGTAGAATAATTAGATGGACTAGTATCATTCTTTTTATACTTAAATCCAACAACATCAGCACTTTCTATAAAGCAAGAATCTCCCTTTACTCCCAGTGACGACCATATTTTATGAAAATCAGGCCCAAATATCCTTTTATATCGTTTTTTACCGCCAATTTGATTAATTATTGCATTAAGGCTTCCTTCGCCTCCATCTCCAATTTCTAAACTAGTGATTTCGATATTTTTATTTTTATTTAATAATTCTTTTTTTGTTATCTTCGCAATTTCTTTTGAACTCAATGTTCCTTTAAAAGAATCGAAGGCTAAAACAATTTTCATATTAAACCCTTATCTATCTATTTATAACAATATATTACCAGTAACATTCCTTTTTCAACACTAATTGATGCTGGTCTTCCATCAAATTCATTATCAAGACCAAGTGTTGATTGCATGTAAGAAAGATCAAAGTCTTTCAATTCATATTTAAAACCACTTGCTGTTACATGTTCACATGTTCCACCTAATGGATAAATTGAAATATAGCCCTTATATTTTTTACTGAATTCGATTTTTTCATTGCTGATAACTCTTAAAACCTTATTTTTTTCAATAATATAACCATTGCATCCTAAATCTTTTAAATATGCCAAACAATATAAATTACCTAAAGTATGTTCAATACGTTTACCTAATACTCCATATAAATAGAATTCTTTATATCCCAAGTTAATACCTTCTACTAAAGCATCAAAGGTATCAGAATCATTTTTAATTGGATTTAATTCAATAATTCTTGTTTTTGGTGATAATTTCATATCAGATAATTGATATGAATCAAAATCACCAATGATAATATCAATATCATCTAAACTAAGATTTTTCAATTTTAAAAAATTATCATAACCCGCATCAGCAACAATTAATAAATCGTCCTTTTCTTTTTTAATCTTTTCTTCATAGAATTCGCCAGCAGCAATTATTATACATTTTTTCATACTATCATCTCCTGTATATATTATATCATAGGCCACTGATTTAATCAAAGAAAAAAAAGATATTATTCAAATAATGTGAATAATATCTTTTTACAAGTAAATAATTGCATTTTAATTAAATGATTATTTCCTATATTATTTAATTTCAATAAGCTCATAATCGCGACTACCAAAGCCTAATTCAGCAGCAGCTTCAATTGTATGAACGCCATTTCTAGTTTCAATTCTTTCCTTGAAATGATTAATACCAGGATCATTTGATTTATATATCAAATCGATACATGCTTGATCAATTGCGATAGGATCAAGGGATACTAATATTCCAATGTCAGCAATGCAAGGGTCTTCTGCAACTGCACAGCAATCACAATCAACACTCATATTTTTCATAACATTCACAAATATCATATTCCCATTAAAATATTTAACAACAGATGATGCAGCATCAGCCATTGATTCCAAGAAAGAATCATGATCAGCAGTCCAAATCTTTTCTACCTCACTAACACCATGAATATAAGCCTTACCATATGATGAAGCACAGCCAATAGATAATTGCTTAAGAGCACCACCATATCCACCCATTGGATGGCCTTTAAAATGAGATAAAACTAGCATAGAATTGTAGTTCTTCATATGACTACCAACAAAATTCTTCTTGATTTTCTTACCATTAGGAATATCAAGAATCATTTCTGCGCCACCAATATCCATTAAATCAAAGTCAAAATATTTATCCCACCCATGATCTTTAATCAATTGTAGGTGCTTAATATCAGTATCTCTACTACCATCATAAGCAGTATTACATTCTACAACAGTTCCTTTCATTTCATCAATTACTGGTTTCCAAAATTCAGGTCTAATATAGTTTTGATTACCTCTTTCACCCGAATGTAGTTTAATAGCTAAAGGTTTAGGCAAATCCTTATTTAATAATTTTATTAATTCAAGAACCTTTTCACCTGTAATTGTTTTTGAAAAATATACTTTTGCTTTCATATGATTCTAACGAGTGAACTTAGAAAAGCCTAAAATTCCTAATGCTGATAAAACAAATGTTACTGCAACAATTATAATAGCAACAACATTACTAGTCATTTCAGTAATCTTAGTAAACAAGCCAAGTGATAGCCAAAAAGCAGAAACAAATAATACAGTTAATACACATAAAGTAGTTAATTTGGTATTAGACCAAGCTGAATGTGATTTTTCTAATGAAGTTTTATTTTCTTTTCCCATACTATCCTCCTAAAAGATTTCAAAAGCAAGTAATGCTAAAACTACAGTAACTAATAATTGGCAAAGCATTGACAAGTAAATAGTAATTGAAAAATAAGCCTTATCAGTTTTATGATGATGTACTTTTCTTCCAATAAATGCACCAATTGAACCATTTAATACTGTTAGCGCAAGTAATGTTTTTTCTTTAATTCTCATTTGACCATTTTGTTTAACAGCAATCTTTTTATCCTTGCCGAAAACCCCGAATGTAATTACTGACATTATTAATAATAATGCCACATACGCAATTAATAAGATTTGATTAAAAGTCATATTCTCTCCTTATTTAAAACTTTTATTCTTATGATTAAATTATATCTTTATTTCAATATTTTTTCAATAAAAAAACAAAAAAATAATATAATTTACTTAATCATTCAATAAAAAACAGGTATTAAAATAATACCTGTTTTATCACTAATCTTTCTTATTATATTAGTCAGCTTTTACTTCTTCAGCCTTATCTTCTACCTCAACACTTTCTTGTGCTTCGGCTTGAGCTTTAGCCTCTTCAAAAGCTTTTTTCTTAGCCTCTTCTCTTTCTTGTTTTAATTTAGCTAAATCAAATAAGTAATTGCCGTTTTCAAATTTCTTTTCTAATTTATGACAAGCTACAAAATGACCAGGTTCAACTTCAACAAGTTTTGGAGGTACACGTTTACAATCTTCAGTAGCCATATAACAACGTGTATGGAACTTACATCCTGTAGGAGGGAAGATTGGAGAAGGAATATTACCTTCTAGAATGATTCTCTCTCTATCAACTGAATCAACATCAGTTGTAGGAATTGAAGAAAGTAAAGCTAAAGTGTAAGGATGACGTGGGTCAGCAAATAATGTTTCAGCATCTGCGTATTCAACGATATTACCTAAATACATTACTAAAATCTTATCAGAAATATAACGTACTACAGATAAGTCATGTGAAATAAACAAATATGTTAAATTATCTGTCTTCTTTAATTCTTCTAGTAGGTTAATGATTTGTGATTGAATAGATACGTCTAGTGCTGATACGCATTCGTCACAAACAACAAATTTAGGCTTAACAGCAAGAGCACGTGCAATCGCAACTCTTTGTCTTTGACCACCAGAGAATTGGTGAGGATATCTATGTAACATATAATCTTGTAGACCGCACTTTCTCATAGTTTCAAGGATGTAATCCTTAACAGCATTAGTTCCATGCTTATACATATTATGTGTTACTAGACCTTCTTCAATAATTTGACCAATTGTCATTCTTGGATTTAATGAAGAATATGGATCTTGGAAGATAATTTGTAAGTCTCTACGTAAGAATCTCATTTCATTATAAGATAATCTTGCAAGATCAATACCATTATCTAACATTTTTTCATATTTTTCAAAATCTTCATTATCCTTAAATTGTTCCTTGTATACTTCAAGTTTAGCGCTTAAATCATCTCGTTTAGCACTTAATTCATTGATTTCTGCTTCAAGCTTAGCATTTGTGTCTTTTAAAGACTTAACTCTATTTAAGAAATTTTCTTTCTTCTTTTCATCACTTGCATCATTTGCTTTTTCTTCATTTTTAGTAATTAAAGCTAAATTGTTGTTAAAAGCTCTTTTCTTAACAGAAATCTTAAGATTGTTTTGATGAATTTCAAGTAATTTATTAACGCCTTCAATATAATTAGGGACTGCTAAGAAACCACCAATAATAGATGCTACATTAAATAAAGCTGTTTGTGCATTATTTTGTGCTAAATTACGACTTTGTAATTGAAAGAATGTAGCCTTATCACCTAATTCTTCACATTCCTTAGTCAATCTATTAGCTAATTCTTCAGCTTTATGATATTCATTAATATATTTACCTGTATTCTTTAATACTTTCTCAACATATTTAGGAGCTACATCATCACGATCTCTACCATAATAAACTGTAGAACCAGCAGTTTGTTCGTAAAGTTGTAAAATAACTCTACCTAATGTTGATTTACCACAACCAGATTCACCAACGACACCGATTGTTTCACCTTCATATACATCAAATGTTAAATCTTCGTTTGCTCTTACGTAATATTGTTCTTTTTGAAAGATACTATTTTTAGCAATAGGAAAATACTTTTTTAGATTTGTAATAGATAATATCTTTTTTCTGTTTTCATTATTTTCCTGCATTTTCTTTTCTCTCCTTCTTGTTTGGATAGAAGCAACGAATTGAATGACCTGGTTCTAATTCAGTTAATTCAGGTTCTTCTTCCTCACAACGTTGTGTACAATATTTACATCTAGGTGCAAACTTACATCCTTTAGGAAGTGCTAATGGATGTGGAACAACACCTGGAATTGGTTCTAGTTTTTGTCCTACTGCATCAAGACGAGGAATAGATGCCATCAATCCTTCAGTATATGGGTGACTTAAATCTTGATCAGTAAAGATTGTTCTTGCTGTAGCTTGTTCTACAACTTCACCACAATACATTACTACAACATCATCAGCCATTTCATTGATTACACCCAAGTCATGAGTGATAAATAGAATTGATGTTCCATTTTCTTTTTGTAAATCATTCATTAACTTTAAGATTTGCGCTTGAATAGTAACATCAAGAGCTGTAGTAGGTTCATCAGCAATTAGAATTTTTGGCTTACAAGCAAGTGCCATCGCAATCATAACTCTTTGTCTCATACCACCAGATAATTGGTGAGGATATTGTTTAGCAACAGCTTCAGGATTAGGAATTTGAACTGCATACAACATTTCAATTGCCTTTTTCTTAGCCTCTTTTTTATCTAAATGTTGATGAATCATGAATGGTTCCATTAATTGATTCAATACTGTAAATACTGGATTTAATGAAGTCATTGGTTCTTGGAAGATAACAGAAATCTTATTACCTCTGATTGTATACATTTCTTCAAGAGATAATTTAGTTAATTCTCTACCTTCAAAATAAATTTCACCAGAATCAATATATCCATTACCATCCAACAATTGTAGGATACTCATTGCAGAAACTGATTTACCAGAACCAGATTCACCAACGATGCCTAATGTTTTACCAGATTCAACTGCATAGCTTACACCATTAACGGCTTTAACTATACCCTTTCTTGTCTTAAAAAATGTATGAAGGTCTTTTACTTCTAATAATGCCATAAAATTACCTCCTAACGTTCACTAGATGACTTAGGGTCAAGAACATCTCTTAGACCATCACCTATGATATTTACACAAATAGTAGCTACACCTAGGAAAATTGATGGGAATAGCCATTGCCACCAATAGAATTTAATAACAATACTATTGTTAGCACCATTTAATAAGTTACCCCATGTAGGTTGTGGTTGTTGAACACCGAAGCCTAAGTAACTTAAGCTTGATTCTGTTAACATACAACCAGCAAAGTCTAATGTAACACTTACTAAAATGATAGATACTACATTAGGTAAGATGTGTTTGAACGCAATACGACCTTCTTTAACACCCATAGCCTTAGCAGCAAGAACGAATTCCTTTTCTCTCTCAGCAAGAACTTGACCACGAATCATGTGAGCAAGACCTGTCCAAGACAAGAATCCTAAGATAACCATTATGATAAATATACGTTTATTTTCACTAATATTATAGTGACTAATTACAACACTTAACATCATCGCAAATGGTAAGAATGGTAAGGCACTGAATACTTCAGTAACTCTCATTAATAACATATCAACCCATTTACCAAAATAGCCTGATACACAACCAACGATAATAGCAATAATTGTTGAAATAATTACAGCTACAGCACCGATTGTCATTGTCATCTTTCCACCATGTACGATACGAGCAAATAAGTTACGTCCTTGGCTATCAGTACCCATAATGAAGCCCTTTAAACCAATAGATTTAACTAATTTTCCATCTTTCACAAAATATGTTTGATTATTAACAGCAAAAACATCACTTACATCTTCTAATCCATTAACACTTGCTTGTTTGTATAAATTAGAACCCCATGTGAATGCTCTGCCCTTATTAGTAACAGCTGCATAATGTCTAGAACCAGCAGAGATTTTTATATACTTTTCGCCAGCAGGAAGCTCAGGAACTTTATTTTGTCCGTATTCAACAACACCTGTAATCATAACAGTACCATCTTCTAAAACAGCACCTACTGAATATGAATCACAAGCAACGTCAACTACCTTTTTACCAGTAGCATTAATCTTATTGATTGATAAAACATTTCTACCAGCAGCAATAGTACCATCTTTTAATAAACAAATTGCATATGTATTACCAAATACAATCTTTTCAACATTAGGACTTTGGCTAGCAGCTTTTAAATCTTCTTGCCAATCATAAAGATCAATAACATTATTTGTGGAATTATTATTACCCCAAATATAGAAAGAACCGTCTTTCATAACAATTGCAGTAGCTTGGTTACCACAACTTAAACCAGCAACATTGTTTACATCAATTGTGCCATTAACTAATTCTTCTGGCTCATATATTTTAGATGTATCATCACTTGCTGTTGCAGGTCTTAGGCCATATTGAGCAAGACTATTACTACCCCATGCAATTACCTTACCTTCAGTTGTAATAGCAATAATATGATCTTTACCAGCAGCTGCAAATGCAACTTTCTTTCCATCAAGTTCACTTGGAATATTCTTTAAATCTTCTTTTGAAATTTGGTCCTTTGTAGCACCCCAAATATAGAAGTCATTTTTTTCAGATACGCCAATAGAGAAAGTACCATAAGCAGAAATGCTCTTTATATCATTCTTCATCTTATTAGGAATTCTTCTAAGTGATGAAGTTGGAGCCATATTCATTTGTGTAGTATCAACAGTATTATCTAATTTAATGAATAATGGACCTACGAATACAAAGATAAACATTGATGCTAAGATAATTAAAGCTGTAACTTGTAATCTTCTTCTAAAGAAAGATTTAACAGCGATAACACCAGGACTTTCCAATTTTTCAACAAACATTGGATCATCTTTAGCAAGTGTTTTACTTGCACCAAAGAATGTACGACGCAACCAAGCACCAACAGTTTTAAATCCATTGCCAATTGCAGCAAAGAATCTACCGATAGGGCCTTTTTCCTTTTGAGGAGTGTTATTGTTTAAATTATTATTCATCTCTGCCACCTCCTCTATTTATTAATTCTAATTCTTGGGTCAACGATACCATAAGAAATATCGATAATCAAGTTTCCAATTAAACCAATTAAAATATAGAACATTTGAAGTGTTAAGATAACTGGATAATCTCTATTAGTCAAAGCCTGATAATAAATTCTACCGATACCATTTAATCCAAAAATATTTTCAATCATAATTGAACCTGAGAAAATACCTAAGAACCAACCAATTACTAAAGTAACAATTGGAATTAACGCATTTCTCCATGCATGTTTATGAATAACAACACTTTCTTTTAAACCTTTAGCACGAGCAGTACGTACACAATCCATTGATAAAGCTTCAATCATTGATGCTCTAACATAACGAGTCATACCACCTAGTGATGAGAATGTCATTACAATCAAAGGTAAGGCAAAGTGATACATTTCATCCCAGAAATATTTCCACGTACCCTTCTCATAACCAGCATCTATGGTTATCTGACCACTTACTGGGAATATGCCAAGTACAATTGAGAAAAGCCAAATAAATAGAATAGCGATAATGAATGATGGAATACTATAACCAACTATAGTACCAACTTGTACCGCGGTATCTCGCTTTGATCCTTTCTTTCTAGCACAGAATATACCTAATGGAATAGTTATACCTAAGCCAAAAATAGTTACAAAGATATTAATGAAGATAGTATTTCTCATTGGTTCTTTCATTAATTCTAATACAGGAACATTAAATTGAACAGATGAACCTAATTCACCTTGTAATACACCACGATATTGTTTAACTTCACCCTCACCTACACTTACAACCTTGTATGGGTAAACGCCAAGCCATCTTCCATATCTTTGAATAATATTACCATTAGTTCCGTAATATCCTTGCCAATAAGTATACCTTTCATTAAAGTCTAATTTTCCCTTACTATTCTTTATTTCTTGTTGTGCTGTAGCATATGCTTGATCACCTGGGATTAAACTATAAATCATGTAAATCGCAAATGACAAAATCATGAATACTACAAAAATGTAAAAAATACGTTTCAAAATATACTTGAACATAATGCATACCTTCCTTTTTTATTTTCTTAATTCATATTTTTCATAATAATGTAATATTATAGTTTTTTATTCAATATATTATACCACTTTATTATCAAAATTACAAACTAATTATCAATAAAATTAGTGAGGATAGGAGTGCTACCCTCACTAATATTTAAATCATATAATCATTATTAACGATTATGTTAATAATTCTTATTTATAATCTGCGAAGAAATCAGCTGGGTCCATTAATTGACAGTTGTAATTTTCATACATTGTTTGGTTGATTGTCCAATTGAATGAATAATCATAAACAGCTGAGTTGTAACCAGTTGCAAAGTTAGCGCATGAACAAATTGGTCTAGCACCTTTATTATAGCCATATGAAGGCATTTGATAATATTCACCATATAATACAGTTTGGAAATCACCTTGAGTTGTAGTGATATAGAATCCTAAATCTTTTGGTGTTTGTGCAGCTTGCCACTTAGTGATTAATAAAGCAGTTACTTCATTTTCATCAGCAGGTGTACCATACCAGTTAATTACTAGAGGCATATAATATGCATCACCGTATTTAATTGTCTTGTATGCACTGTCTGTTGAATGATAGAAAATGTTAGCTTCAGTTTGTTCTTCAGCAGCTAATTTCTTATAACGAACGCCTGAACCAGCATATTCAGTAACGTTAGTTCCATTGAATGAATAAATCCAACCATCTTCTTCTAATAATTTCTTAGCTTCATCAGCACTGTAATCATAAGTATCTAATTTGATTGTAGACTTAACAGCATTGTATGAAGTAGATCCACTATAGTAAGGACCATCAACTACTGAACCATATCCACCAGTGAATGCATCAGCAAATTCTGGACGATTGATTGTGTAAGCGATAGCTTGACGTACAGCAGCGAATTGAGTTGGACCATAATCACCCTTGAATGATAATTTACCATAACCAGCACGGTCATAGTATGTATATTTGAATGAACCATCTTTACATAATGCTACAGCAGCATCTGTATCAGATCCACCAGTAATACCTTCAAGAACGTTAACTTCACCAGCCTTTAATTGGTCAGTTTGAGTTTGAGAGATAACTTTTACATAGTTAATAGTAGTAATGTTACCATCTTTTAAAGTTCCATTATCATTATATTTACGATAAGCTTCTGTTACATAATATTCATTCTTAGTTAATGTAGCAGCCTTAGTAGTAGCATCATAATTAGAAACTACATATGGGCCAGTGAATGCGAATGTAGAAGCATCATTGTTGTAAATGTTAGCTTTTAATTTAGCAGCATTAACGAATGTCTTTGCACCATCTTTTTCTTCAGTTGCATAGTATGCATCTGACATACCAACAGCTTTTGTTTCAGGATCAACTGTTAATTCAGCTCCACATAGATAGATAGCAGGATCTTTTGGTGAGAAACCAGCTAATGTGATTGAATAATAGTATCCAGCATAATCTGGAGAAACTGTTACAGACCACTTGTAATCACTGAATTTCTTAATAGCTTCGAAATATTTAGAAACGCCTTCTTGACCAGCATTAGTTCCATCATAAGCTAAGAATTCTTCGTAACCAACTAAGCTTGTTGAACCACTTGAACTTCCACCAGCAGCACCATAAATTGGTGTGTTAGCAGCGATTGTAGAAGCGATATAGTAATCAGCTGTGATTTCTTGGTTCTTAGAATCTTTTAGACCAGGTTTAATTTCGATAGTATAAGTTAAAGTACCATCTTCATTAACTTCTGAACTAATTTCTTTAACAACGTCTTCATTTACAGCATAAGATCCACCGATATTAGATACAACTGTATCATAACCAGATGTTAATTGTTCGATATCTTGGTCAGAAGCAGCAGGACTTGATTTACCAAATGCAGAAGATCTGAATAAACCAGAAAGTTCTGTAGAACTACCGATAATGATCTTACCATCAGTTGATGTAGCACCAACTACTGCACTTTCAGCACCCCAGTATGGAGATGTCTTAAATTGGTCGATTTTTGCAGCATATACATCATAGTATTGGTTAGAATATAGAGGAATTTCAGGTAACATCTTATTCCATCTTTGAATATATAACTTCCACCATTGATTGTATACTTGTTCTTCTGTTTTATATGATCCAGCAGGAGTACAATTGTAAACCATAGCCATAGATAAGAAATCTAGACCTAGAGTATAAGTTTTTCCATTTTTAGTAATTGTAGCTGTTCCATCTGGGTTTTCAGTAACATCAGCAATTGTTGTACCAAAACCAAATTCATCATAAACAGAAGTATAATCTTCTCTTTCGAAGATGTCATCTTCAGATACATCTTGTAATTGACCTTCAATTACTTTTGGTCCGCTTGGATTCTTTTCAGTGTCTTTATCACAAGCAGCTAAAGCAAATGCAAATACAAGAGCAACTAATAATAATAAAAATTTTCTTAATTTCATGTTTTACTCTCCTTTTCGAAAAATTTTTATCTATTTAATCTAATAGATTACAAATATTATATATTTTTTTATTAATTAAATCAACATATTTTTTTAAATTTTTTATAGAAAATGCTAAGTAAACGTTTTCTTTAATTGACTAAAAATATATTTTTTTTATTTTTTTCATGTTTTTTGGACAAAATTAGCCAGAAAAACAATTTTTTTGACTTTTTTAGTCATTTTCCAATTCTTTTATTCTTTTTTGATTTTACCATAAAATAACATTGAAAGCCTTTACATTCTCGTTTTTTAGTGAAAACGAACATATGAAAACGATTGACTTAATTTTAAGATAATATTTCTTCCATTTTATTATCTATAAATAATTAAGAGAAAGTTTCCTATTTATTCAACGAACAATAAAATAAATACATTAACAATAAAAAAATATTTCTTTTTCCTTTATGCTTCATAAATATAATAATTTATAATATGATCTTTTAAAAATGTTTTCATGGATAATCAAAATATTTTTTTATTGTTTCACTTAACAAAACTATTTGATTATGGTATAATACTAATGTAAAAAATTCAAATATAAGGAGGAATTTTATATGCCTTTAGTTAATACAAAGGAAATGTTTGAAAAAGCATACAAAGGCGGATATGCCGTTGGTGCATTTAATGTGAACAACATGGAAATTGTTCAAGGAATTACAGAAGCTGCTGCTGAATTAAAATCACCAGTTATCTTACAAGCTTCAAAGGGAGCAAGAAAATACGCTAACTCTTCTTACCTAATTCATATGGTAAAAGCTGCTAGTGAAAACTTCCCTGAATTACCAATCGCTTTACACTTAGATCATGGTGATTCATTCGAATTATGTAAAGCTTGTATCGATGATGGTTTCACATCAGTAATGATTGACTACTCTGGTCATCCATACGAAGAAAACGTAGCAGTAACAAAGCAAGTTTGTGATTATGCTCATGATGTTAAAGCTCGTGGACGTTATATCACAGTTGAAGCTGAACTTGGAACACTTGCTGGTGTTGAAGATGAAGTTGCTGTTGAATTTGGTAAATCAAGCTACACAGATCCTAACCAAGTTGAAGATTTCGTTAAACGTACTGGTGTTGACTCATTAGCTATCGCTATTGGTACATCTCATGGTGCATACAAATTTAAACCTGAACAATGTACATTAGTTAATGGTGTTTTAACTCCACCTCCACTAAGATTAGACATCTTAGACGAAGTTTCTAAGAGATTACCTGGATTCCCAATCGTTTTACATGGATCTTCTTCAGTTCCACAAGAATATGTAAAGATCATCAATGAAAATGGTGGAGCACTTCCAAATGCAATCGGTATTCCAGAAAACGAATTAAGAGAAGCTTCTAAACGTGCTGTATGTAAGATTAACATCGATTCAGACTTACGTTTAGGTCTAACTGCTGGAATTCGTCAACATTTCGCTGAACATCCAGATCATTTTGACCCACGTCAATATATCGCTGATGGTAGAGCTAATGTTAAAGCAATAGTTGCTCATAAGATTAAAGAAGTTTTAGGCTCTGAAAACAAGGCTTAATAAGTATAATAAAAGACATAAGTTATCAAACTTATGTCTTTTTACTTTATTTATTATTATCTTCTTTTACTTCTTCTGCTTCAACTTCAATTGTATCAGCACTGCTATGTTCTTCAACCTTATTATCATCATTATTAATTTCAATCTTCTTTTCATCTTTATAATAGAAAATAAGTGATACAATACCTGATAGTAAAACAAGTGAGCCAATGATAATTGCAATTATTTGAAGCACTGATCCCAATGAACCAAATGCAGCAAGTAAAATGATAACTAATGCAACTAATAGAATTGGCAATTCTTTTTTAAATTGTGCATTTTTATCAAGTGCAAACGCAATTCTAATAATTGGATAAACAATTAAATAAGCACCAAATACAATTTGTAAAGCAAGGCCATGATTAAAAATAAATACAAAGCCAAGAATAACACCAGCTAAAGACAATATTAATTCAACATATGCAAATGTTTTTAATTTTTCTTCTAAAACATTAACTGCCCTTCCACTTTCAGTATTATTCAAAATTAAGGCACTAATAAAAACATAATAGAAATTAACTAATACAATAATGATTCCAATGATAATACAAGTAATATTAATAAGTGAACCAAAAGCAAAAATTGACATCAATATTAATACTGCACCAATAATTATCGATAAAATCCCATCAATCAAATAATTTAGATTTTTTATTTTCATTCTTCTTTCCTTTCTTGCTTTTTAGCCTCATCCATTTCATGAATTATTTCAAACATTTCTTTTTTTGTTTTATCACGTTTAGCAAGTAGCATTATTTCATAATACTTTGATGTGATATAATCATAGCTTTGACGACGATGAGGTAACAAACAATTTGAACAATCTTTAATACCACTTTCTAAATATTTGAAGTTACCACCACATTTATCTCCTAATGCATAAAGGGGGCAATAACAAAACAAGCAATTAAAGTTCTCTTTATCATCAGTTTTATGACAAGGAAAGAATTGACAATCCTTGTTACTAAAAAATTTGAAACTATTCTTTTTCTCCTCCATATGTCCTCCAATAAATATTATTCACCCTCAACTTCATTTATTTCCATATTCTTATCTTTCTTATCTAGATAATTATATAAGAAATAGAATAATAATTCACTTACTAATTCAGCTCCCAAAATGAAAATATGAATATAAGCATGATGTTCATTTGGATTAGCGATTAATAAAATAGACATTACAATAATAAAGATAGATTCCAGCAAATCTAAAATAGCTGGTTTTTGTTTTATCATTCTTTGAATACAATGTGTAATTTCATTTCCTTCTTTTAATATCATCCACACTGCAAATATGATTAAGCATTTTTCAAATTCACTGTGAATGATTAATAAAATGATAGCAAGAATAATAAGAACAAGGGCATTAAAAAACCTACTACCTTCTTTTATTATCCCTTGTTTAGACCATACGATAATATCATCTGTAGCATTTAAAAGCATCACAATAGATATGATTAGTGGAATATGTTCTAAACAAAGATGATTGAATACTAAAACAAAGATTCCAAATAGAAAATATACCAATACTTTTATCAAATTGTATGTTTTCATTTTTTCTCCTATTCTTTAAATATCAAACTATATCTTGTTACTCCATTGCTTGCTCTTATACTGTTATAGCAATAAAAGCCCATGTATTCATACATTTCTTTGTATCTTTTCATATCAGTATCAACAAGCAAAGGAACCTTTTTCCCCTTAGCCACCTGCTTTGCAAAGTCTATCAACTCCCAAACCATACCTGTTCCTTGATATTCTTTCTTAACACATAGCATTTGACAATCTATGTGTGCTTTTTTAGCATATTGTGCATTTGAATTTGTAACTTGATTTACAAAATTAAGAATCTTTTTAAGTTTTTTTGGTCCTAATTTAAAGATCATCTTAAGTAGCATTAGCGCTTGCAGAAACTTTTTTGTTTTTGTAGAATCTTCTAAAGCAATAAATGCTGTAAGACTATCATTTGCGTATAATTGCTTAGCCTTATACACAAAATCAACAAAAAGATACATGTATTTTTTTACATCTTCATATCTTTGTTTTTCACTGCCCCAATTATAAAACAAATCATTGGACACAAATGCATCAGCTATTATGTCTTTTATTATTTTTAATTCCAATCTACTTAATTTATTAATCTTAATTATTGCCATATTTTTCTTTTAATATTGTTTCGTATTTTACACCATATCCGTGATCTTTATCATCTTTTGTTGCTCTAATAGCTTTAACAATAAAGCTTGTTGCATCCTCAAGTGTATCTTCCATTGATTTATTGTTTAATAAATTACCAATGATAACACTAGAGAAGATATCACCTGTTCCATGATATGATGGATATTCCCTCTTCTTTAATACAATAGTTTTATTCTTACCATCGTATGCCACTGCACCTAATTGATCTTTCACTTCATAGCCTGTCAAGATGACATTCTTAGCACCTAAATTATATAATTTTTTAAGTAAAGTGTCAATAAAAGCTTCATCTTGAACTTCTTGATAAGGAGTGTTTGTTAAAAAGCAAGCTTCAGTAATATTAGGTAAGATATAATCAGCAACAGAACACATTCTTCGCATTCCATTCACGATTTCTTCACCTAATCCATAATACATTTTTCCATGATCTGCCATTGCTGGATCTACAAAGAATAAACCCTTATCTCTCATCATATTATCCTTTATATTCAAAATATAATCAAATTGACGTGGATCACCAATATATCCTGTATATAAAGCATCAAATTTAATATTTTCATTTTGCCAATGTTTAATAATTTTAGGCATTTCATCAGTTAAATCATGAACAGTGAACCCTGTAAAGCCACCAGTGTGAGTAGATAATATAGCAGATGGTAATATTACTGTTTCATGTCCATAGCACGAAAGTACTGGTAATGCTACTGTTGTTGAGCATTGTCCATAGCATGAGATATCTTGTACTGTTAAAATTTTCATAATTATTCCCTCCTAAAAACAGATTATTCTTCCAAGTCTAATATATGTTGCATGAGCTTTGATTGCTTCTTGATAATCATCACTCATACCCATTGACAATTCTTTCAAATCATATTTATAAGCAAGTTCTCTTAAGTCATTAAATACTTTCAACTTTTCTTCTTTTGTTTGTTCGGGCTCAGTCATTGTCATTAAGCCAATCACTTCTACCTTTTCATATTTCTTTAATTCATTTAAAAATGAATCCAAATCTTCTTTTAATACACCATTTTTAGTACTTGAATTTGTCATGTGCACTTCCACAAAACATTTTAATATTTCTTTTCTTGTTTTTTCAATAATATTAGCTAACTTTAAAGAATCTAAAGAATGGAGATAATCAATCTTATTTAAGACATCTTTTGCTTTATTAGTTTGAAGATGTCCAATAAAATGCCAAACAATCCCCTTATCTTTTAATTCTTCATATTTTTTAAGAAAAGCATCTGTCCTATTTTCACCAAAATTACATATTCCAAGTGATTTTAGTTCTAATATACCATTGCTATCTAGATATTTGCTGGCAACAACTAAGTTTACATTCTTAGTTTCTTCCATAATTCTTTTAACATTTTCTTTATTCATCTTTTGCCTTCTTTGTTTGTATTTTGTTTTTTATAATTCTAATGATTACAGCAAGTGTTAGCGTTAAAGATAATTCTATTACTCCTGCTAACAATACTTCCCAGCCATTAACTGCAAGAGGTTCAGAGCCAAAATCATTTATATAAGGTACATCACCACCAAAGAAATATACTAATTCAATAAAAACAGTGTATAAAATAGTAAACAAGGCTGGATATATTTTATCTTTTCTTTTAGCCATGTCTGTATCATCAAATAAAATATATGATATTAGTCCTAGTATTGGACATATTGTATGCAATAACATAAACATCTCTGCTTTTATATCAAAAAGCAATGATGCTTTCAAAAATATTAATGCAAAAACAACAATTGTAATGAATGTCACTGAGATTACAACCACTGAAGTATATTTTAAAATTGAATAATCAAAAGTTTTTCTCCCTTTTAATTCTCGCAATTTTACAACTACAATTATTATACTTACAATCAAAAGAAAAATATTGCTTAAAGTGGTATATTTTGTAAAATGTGAATACCAAGTCATTGTATCTTCTGCTTCTGGTAAAAAGCGAAAGAATGTGCATGATAAAGCAAACAATTCTAATAAGATAATTATTATATTTATTATTAGCACATTTATTATTTTTTTATTGTTTTTCATTTTGTCCTTTTTGAAAATACATATTTTTTTATTATATATTATTATAATAAATTTAATGTTATTTTTCAACTCAAATGAAATAATTAAGCGTTTTTATTTATATTTTAATAAAATTGTGTTATAATATATAAATATGAATTGGAGAGATAAAAATGAGAAAAGATCAAGTTAAAACTATTCCTATCACCTTAATAACAGGTTATTTAGGAAGTGGAAAAACCACTTTAATAAATTATTTACTAAAAAATGCACAAGGGTATAAGATGGCTGTTATCGTCAACGATATTGGCGAAGTAAACATTGATGCAGATTTAATTGAAAAAGGCGGAGTTGTTTCAGGAAAGGATGAAAACCTTGTAGCTTTACAAAATGGATGTATTTGCTGTACATTAAAGAAAGATTTAATGGAACAAATTTCATCTCTTGTAAATGAACAAAGATTCGATCATATCCTAATTGAAGCATCTGGAATTTGTGAGCCTATTCCAATTGCGCAAACATTAACATTTATGGAACAACAATTTGCGCAAAAACATATGCCTAAATATTGTTATCTAGATGCCATCATTTCCGTAACAGATGCTGTTAGACTAGCTGATGAATTCGGTTGTGGTGAAGTATTAGAAACTGTTGAAAGAGGCGAGGAAGACATCGAAAACCTAATAATTCAACAAATTGAATTCTGTAATGTTGTTATTTTGAATAAAGCAAGTGATGTTACTGCTGAACAACTTGCTCGCATCAAAAAAGTAATCATGACATTACAACCAAAAGCTAAAATCATCGATGCTGATTATTGTGCTGTAAATCTAAAAGATATGTTAGATACAAAACTATTTGATTACAATAAAGCTGCTTCTTCTGCTGGTTGGATTGCTGAATTTGAAGATAGAGACAACGAACATGATGCAGATGATGACGATGATGAACATGAAGAACATGAACATCATCACCACCATGATCATGATGAAGACGAGCATGAAGAACATGAACACCATCATCATCACCACCATCATGAGCATGGCATTGGTGAAAACGATGATGAAAGCAATGCTGAAGAATACAATGTTGGCACATATGTTTATTATCGTAGACGTCCATTCGATAAATCAAAATTTGAAGAATGGCTAAACAATGACTTTGGAAGAATGGTTATCCGTACTAAAGGCGTTGTATATTTCCAAACAGAATTTGATACAATCTATATGTATGAGCAAGCAGGAAAACAAAAATATCTAACACAATACGGCGATTGGTATGCTGCAAAGCTTACTCAAAGACAAATCAATTATTATTTAGCAAATGATCCTACATTTGCGCGTGATTGGGATGATGTTTATGGTGATAGAATGATTAAATTAGTCTTCATCGGTCAAAACATCGACAAACATTTAATTAAAGAACAATTAGATAAATTCTAAAATAAAATGCAATCAGTTTTCTGATTGCATTTTATTCTTTTCTTCTTCAGCAGCAATTTCTTTTAATCTTTCTTCCCTCTTCTTAAAATACCAAAGCTTAGCATCCCTCATATCACGATTTAATGATGGCCATTTAATATTAATGTAATATCTTTTCACATTAGTTTCATCAAAATTTTCAAGCCCACGATATGCCGGTGTATAGATGAAAGGACCAAAATAAATCGCATTAGCTTGATAAGAATATTCTTCACAGATATATTCAACCATTGTTTTCATATCAATCATTGAGCCGAATATATATGTACCTGAATACAAATGGCTAGCATAGCCACCTTGATATGGTGTACCAGTACATAAAAAGCGTATTACAATTTTTCTTAAAACGTCTTTTTTGTTAACCTCTTTATTGAACTCTTCAATTTCTTTCGCATATTTAATTTTAAGTTCTTCTACTGGATAGTGAACACTACCAGTACCATTAACAGTACCATCACCATAATGATATAATTTTAATACTCTAATTAGATCATCACTAATACCCAATGATTTTAAAAAGTAACAGAAAGATGAAATACTTTCATTATGTACAGATACAAAATAACCACTTTTAATACTAATGCTGAATTTTTTGTCTTTTATTCTAATCGCAATATCAGCTTTTTGATTATAAACACATTTGACACATTCAATTTTATCATCATCTTTAATATCATGATATAATTGCCTAATCCTATTTTTCCAAAATTCCGGTAATTGTTTATACAACTTACCATTTAAAACATCAATAATATCTTTTTCATTTTGAAGACCGTTATTCTTCATTCTATGCCTCCTTCTATAATATATATTTATAAGAAAGGGGTATAAAATTACTAAAATTTGGAACTTTTTTAAAAAATATTTATAAGTTCTTTTCAGTCACACCATAAATGAAAAAAAGTTTGAGCATGAACTCAAACTTAATTTTCATATGGCAGGGTTTACCTATTTTGACACGTCCGTACCCCTATCCCCCATTGGTTAAATTAATATTCTCTTTTTTGGTTAAAATAGTATTGACATTTAACATAAAAATAGATTATTCAGATGCTTTAAAATAAGTGTTTCTTATTTCTTCTAATGCTCTATATAATTCCATACCATCGAACCAATCAAATGTAGGATTATTATAACCATATATGTTAACACCATAAGTGTTTACTGAAACATATAATCCGCTTGTATAACCATCATCATTCAAACATATATTTCCACAATACTTATCAACATTTGCATTTCTTAATATTTGATACATATTGTTGAAATCTTCTTCTGTTAAAGAAACTGTTATTTCTTTATCACCATCTTTATAACTTGCTTTATTATATCTTGAATCACAATTAAATAAGCTAGATCGAATAAATACAAAACAATCATCATCCATTACCTCAGGTAATACTGTTTCATAATTATCATAAGAACTTAAATACTTCTCGCCAATTTTAAGTTTTTTAATGGAATCTAATTCTTGATGATTCACTTCAACTGCCACTAGCCAATATTCCATATCACAAGTATAACCTGCATTTTTTGGTAATTCATTTCTTTTATAATAAACATCTAATGTATCATCAACTATTTTAATACTAAGTCTGTGAGTGAATGTGCCACTACCTTCAGAAATTGTGAAGAAGATTAATGCATTATCAATAAAATAATTCTCATCATAAGATTTTAAATTAATACCATATGGTTTAGATAAATGGTCTAATTCCTCATATGAATTTATTTTATAAAATAAATTCAAATTAAGTCTATGGCCACCGCCTTTATATTCATTATATTGATAATCACTTTCAGGAAAATCATCCTTCTTACAGCCAATAATAAATGCAAAACTAAATACTAAAAATAATACAGTTATTATTTTTTTCATACTATCTTACTCCTAACACATTATAACATATTTTATTTATCAAAGCAAATGGCATTTAGCGAATAAAAAACTAAATCATTTAAATATTATTTTATAAAATTCGCTCCCTTAACGATATTAATTTCAACATTTATATTTTCATTATTTTCCCTTTTAGGAATTTCAATAACAATCAGATGCGTAACAGGACCTATCATAGAACTTACGCCCCATTTTCTTCTTTTAGCAATTTTTATAACAATATCTTCATTATCATATTTTATATTTTTTACTTCATATTTCACATCTCCAAATGGATGACCATCTAACACACAAATAATCAAATCATTTTTCGTGAAAAAATCATCATCATATCCTTTCATAGTCAAGGCAGCATTATTTCTAGCTTGATTTGCATCCACTTCATATTCAAAATCTTTTTCGAAATCATCAAACACATAATCATTTTCTAGATAATGATTATTGTAATCTGTGCATTTTTGTTTTAATTCATCTAATGAATGTATAACAATAGTAAATCTAGTGTCACCATTCTCATTAACTCCAAAATCAGCCATAACTTGGTTTATGGTCACATTAAATTTTTTAGATCCGCATCCTATTAGCAAAAAAATTGAGAACATTAATAATATCAACGCTTGTTTTTTCATATTATGCTTTTTCTCCTCCATTATCTATTTCTTTTCTAAATAATGCAATTACTTGTTCATTAGATACCCTTTGATTCTTATTCTCAATTTTAGGAAAAATTACAGACTTTATAACATCTATTTTAGTAGTCAAATTCCAATTAACTTCCACGTAATGTGCATTGATCTCTAATATAATATACCCGTAGTTTTCTTTATTCTTTTTTATTGCTATTAACACATAATATTGAGAATACTGTTCTAATAAATCGTCTACTTCATCATTGCTTAAATTTTGGGTTATATTAAGCCAATCTTC
>JAEEHM010000055.1 GCA_016280895.1 Bacillota bacterium | reverse complement strand
CTTGGTTCCAATTGTGGTTTTCATTATTTCACAATCACAAGTTATGGAAACAATGGCATCATCAGGTATGAAGTAGGAGGTAAATATGCAAAAGAAAAGATTATTCAAAATTTGTGCTTTTATCTTAGCCCTACTTGTGTTTGTAGGTATTACTTCACTTGATGTTGATGCTATTGGATATACATATGATCATAAGGGTAAAGTTATTTATTCAACTGATGGATTTACTGTAAATCAAACTCCTTATATTTATTCTAATTTAGGTTTAGATGAAATTGCTGACTTAAGCAATCCAAAGGATTTGTTTGTGTATAGAGATCCAAGAGATAATAATAAGACTACTGTTTATCTATTAAATGGTGTTTATAAATCATCTGAAGCTGCTAGATCTTCTACATTATATGCTTTAGATGAAAACTTAAGAATTCTTCCAGATGGTGAATTTAATTATTTCTATTTTAATCCACAAAGATTAGATGAAGATGGTAATTATGCATTCACTGATGAAAACTTAGTTGCTATTAAGAATTGTAAGTTTACATATGAGGGTTCTACAATTAAATCAGTAGATACTGCTACATTAATTGAACTTGATGATAACGGCAATTATGAAAGTGGTAAGGTTAAATCTACACCTGATGATACTGATAACACAATGGCTGCTAATATCAATGGCTTTGGTTCAGTTGAAGATGTTAGACAATATGAAAAAGTTAAATTGTATATGAACAATGCAACTTCTGTATATCGTCTATATAAAACAAACTCTACTCCATATACTGATTATTTGTATATTGCAGACTTAGGTAATAACCAAGTTCTTGTAGTAGATATGGATAGTTATGATCCTACTTTAAAGACATATGAAGTAGTAAGAGTTGTTACTTCTCCTTTAGAAGAATTAGGTACAACTACATTTAAACCTAAGAAGGTAACAGCTGATGCTGCTGGTAGAATTTATGTTATTTGCGATAATATCTATGATGGAATTATGGAATTCTCAGTAGATGGTACATTTGACCGTTACATCGGTACTAACTATGTAACATTATCTGCATGGAAGATTTTCTGGAGAAATTTTAAGACTGAGTCTCAACTTGCTCAAGAAAAAACTATTATTAATACATCATTTACATCAATGACATATAAGAACAATATGATTTATACTACATCATATGCTTTATATAATGATGCTGGTGTATTAACAAATGATAACGTTATGATCAAAAAGATCAATCCTTCTGGAACTGACGTATTAAGAAGAAATGGTTATACTAAACCAAAAGGTGATAATACATATTTCAAATCAAATGATGGTAATGGTACATATGGCCCATCAAAGCTTGATGCTATTGCTGTTAATGATTATGGTGCATATACTGTTGTAGATAGTGCCCGTGGTAGATTATTCACTTATGATAATGAAGGTAACCTACTTTATATCAGTGGTACAGGCGGATCTGGTGACGTTTCAACAAATACCCAAATTGATAAGATTACAAGCCCAGTTGCAATTGAATATTTAGGTGAAAATGTGTTAGTACTTGATTCTCGTAGACAAGCTATTATCATCTTTGAACCTACTGAAATTGCAAAGGTTATTAATCAAGCTGTAAAATGCGAATACGAAGGTAGAAGCGACGGCGAATACATTGAAGGTGTTTATGTTCCTGGTGCATATGATTATTGGAAACAAGTAATACTTCTTAATGCTAACTATGAATATGCATATGTTGGTATTGGTAAGCATTATATGAACCTAAAGGAATATAAGACTGCTCTTGAAAACTTTAAATTAGGTTATGATAGATTGTATTATGGAAAAGCATATAAACAATATCGTGACTCAATTATCAAGAAAAACTTCGCATGGGTTGCGATTGTCTTATTCGTAATTATCGTTGCTGCTGTAGTTGGTAAAGCAATTTATAAGAAGAAGAAGGGTATTAAAGACGAAGAAATGACAGGAATTGGTGACGAATAATGAAGAAAATATTAGCAAAAATTGTTCAATTCTTGAAGTTTATACGCGATGAGGTTATTAAATTCCCTGCTTATATCTTAATTCACCCATTAAAGGGATTTGAAGAATTTAAGCGATATGGCAGAGGTAAAGTAGGCATCGGTGTAGCTTTCGTAATTATTACAGTAATTTTAAACATTCTAAAGTTCCAATATTCTGGCTTTGTTGTTAATGACACAAATATCCGTGACTTAAAGAGCTTTGCACAAGTTATTTATGTTATTGGTGCAGTTTTAGTAATATCTGTTGCTAACTGGTCTGTTACAACATTGTTTGATGGAAAAGGAAATTATAAATATATCTTTATGATGGTTTGTTACTGCTTATATCCTTACATTTGGGCTAACCTAATTGGTATGGTTTTAAGTAATGTACTTGCTACTGAAGAAGTTATGATTTATCGTTTAATTATTGGTATTGGATGGTTCTTAACTGGATATTTATTCTTCTTTGGAATCATTAGTATTCATGAATATGGACTAGGTCAATGTTTGTTGACAATCTTGTTTACACTCGTTGCTGCCCTTATCATTTTATTCGTTGGTATTCTTGTATTTGATTTATTCCAAAAGATTTATGGATTCTTATATCAAATATATCAGGAAATAACCATGAGGAATCTGTTGTAAGGGGGTTTAAGATAGTATGAAGAAAAGAAGATTTTTAAGAAAACTACTTAGACCTAGAATGTTGATAATTTATATTTTAGTGATTTTAATTGCGGTTTTAATTTTAACTTATGCTTTTGGTGGTGTTAAGGCTAAAACTGATAATTTAACTGATAATATCAGCTTTAATTTCGATTATGATGGTAATAATGCATCTAGTAATTGGAAGAGTATGCTGAATAATACTAGTTTTGAAAATAAAAAATGGATTGCACAAAATGATAAATATGTTTTATATTTTGATGAAGAAACTACAATTTTAACATTGTATGTTATTGAAGATGCAGCAAAGACTGGTAATAAGGTATCTTATACATCTGGTGATGGTACTACAGCACAATATGATGAAATAGATCCTGCTTTATGTACAGTATCATATTCAACTGCTAAGACTGGTGACACTAACAATTCTAATATTAATTTAAGAGTTGCTGATAGTTCAACTGGTAAGTTATATGGTAATGGTTATACTAGTTTTTCTAATTCAGTTCAATATTATAATAAGTTTACTGATTCTACAGAATCTCATTATTATTTAAATTACAATGTTGAAGATGGATTACAAATCCTTTATGAAATTGGTGAATTCAACCAAGGTGAAAACTACTTAGCTAAGTATGTTACTGCAACATATTATAAGCCTGAAGAAGATGCTTATATTATTAGAAGTACTGGCGAATTAGATGAAAATGCATATAATGAAGCTTTAGATAAATGGGCTAAATATATGGCATTACTTGGTCTTGATAATGCTCGTGATGCTGATTATAAGACATGGATGAATGTACTTTATAATACTTTTGATGAAAGATTCAGAGGTAATACTACATTTTATACTACTAAGAATGCAGCATCAGAACTTGATTATACTGGCTCAATCGATGTTTATACAAAAGAAGCTTATGAAGAATTCTTAGGACTTGTTAATGATGGAACAATTCCAGCAAAACCAGGTCAAGAAATCATTTGGTCTGAAAGTGCATCAACTGAAAACTTTACTAAGAACTGTTATTGGAACTTCAAGAATATCGATCCTGAATGGATTGAAAATGAAAGTATGCAATACTTCAATAAGAATGATAGTAAATTAACTCATAACTATTTCTTATCTGATAAGGTATTTAAATATTTGAAGGAATCTGCATATCAAGTTACAAATAATAACCAATTAGGTGAAAAATTCGGTGAACTTCAAAATTATCCATATTATTTAAGAAGTAATAATATGAAGGGTGTATTACTTAGAAATACTTATAACCTTCTATATACTGAAAGTGATGAAACAATCGGCTTATATAAAGAAAAAGCTGGCAATTTAGCTGGTGGATTCGTTAAGAGAAATGAAGATGGAACATTTGCAGGTGAAGGTGAAAATATTGAACGTGAATTATATACACTAGACCTTGCAGTTATTGATAATGAAAGATTCAATTTCTCATCTGCAACTTCACTTCCTGTTGTTCAAGTTGGTTTACAATTTAAATTAACTGATGAAGGTTTAAAAGTTAGTGTTATGCAAGAAACTTTAGTTGATTGTCAAAACGCTAAGGATAGTAATATTATCGTAGTTGATAATGGCACTCAACAATATAAGATTGCAGATTTAAATGAAATTTACATTCTTTATAATATTGAAGTATTACCTTATATGACATATATTGACAACAAAGGTTTAGCTGTTGCTGATCGTCAAAAGGGTTCTATCATTGTACCTGATGGTAGTGGTGCTATCATTAATTTCGATAATGGTAAGACTGATATGGGTGCTACAGCAGTTAATAAGAATTATTATGGTAAGGACGAAGCATTCGTAAGTAAGGCTGTTAATGAAGATGTACAAAGCTTAATGCTTGGTATGTATGGTTTCATCTTAGACAAAGATGCTAGCCATAATGGTGGTGCTGTGCTTGCAACAGTTGAAAAAGGTGGTAACCAAGTATCATTGTTCGCACAAACTAAGGCTAATGTATCAAGTGCTAACTTCATTGGAACACTTCGTTTATATGAAGAAGTTGCAATCGGTGCTTACACTAATAAGGCTAAGTTCAATAAGTGGGCTCCTACTCTAACAAATTCTGATTTAGAATTTGATTACATTATCTTAAATGCTGATGAGGCTAATTATTCAACAATGGCCAAGAAATATCGTAGTCATATTATGGCTCGTGATGGTATTGTGGAAGCTGATAAGACTAATGAAACTGTTGTTAATTTGAATTTTTTAGGTGCATTTGAAAAATATGCATTATTCCTAGGATTCAAATATAAGACTCCAGATACTTTAACTACATTTGATCAAGCTTCTAATGTTATTGAAGAATTATCAAGTGGTGTAAGTGTAAATGGTGCAAGCAGAAAAGTTAATGCGTTTAGCGTTTCTTATACTGGTTGGACTAATGAGGAATTACAATATCAAGTTGGTGGTTCTTTAGGAGTTTCTAATAAGCTTGGTGGTAGGAGAGGAATGACTAAGTTCATTAATACTCTAAATGATAAGGGTATTAGCTTCTATCCAGAAGTTTATATCACTACTACTCAAGGTTATGATCTTGCTTATGGTAACTTAAAATACACAGCAAGAAGTATTTCAAATGAAGCTGCTGTTAAATATCAATTTGACGTTGCAACTCAAAGACAAAATAAGAAGATTGCTCATACTAATATTATTAATCCTGCATATTATAGTAATATTACTGATTCAATGATTAAGAAATTAAATAAGCTTAATTTAAGTGGAAATAATGTTGGCTATAATTTAGTGGATTTAGGTAATAAGACAATTGGTTCATATAGTAAGAGTTCTAAGGTTATTTATGGTCAAGATTCTATTGTTTTACAAAAACAAAATCTTGAAAAGATGAAAGCTAATGGTATGATTAAGATTGATGCTCCATATGATTATGCATTCAAGTATATTGATTTTGCTACTAGCATTCCTCTAACTTCAACAAAGCTTGCTATTTATGATGAAACAATTCCTTTCTATCAATTAGTTATTAGTGGTCTATTTGATTATGCAACAGTTGAAATCAATGGTACAAGTAACTTTGGTGCTGATTGGTATTATGCTAAAGCATTAGAAACTGGTTCTAACTTGAACTTCCAAATTTCAGCAACAAATCCTACTGTATTACTTGATACTGATTATACTTATTATTATCAAGCATTCTATGATAACTGGAAAGAAACTATTGTGTCATTAGCTAGTGATCTTGACAGTGTTGGTATCAATAAGGCTATTCTTACTAGCCATGTATTAATTGATAAAGATATTTCTCACGTTGTTTATACATTAAAAGACAATAGTGGAACAATTGAATTATACGTAAATGCAACAAGTAAGAATTATACATATACAGATGAATTAGCAAATGTATATGAAATTCCTGCATATTCTTGCG
>JAEEHM010000054.1 GCA_016280895.1 Bacillota bacterium | reverse complement strand
TGATGTTGAACAAACAACAGATACTTACTATGACTGGGATAACTTTGTCATCTATGAATATGAAGTTGTTTATGCGAGCAAAGTCATTAAAGATTCCATTGGCTTTGAAATGCAGGTTTTAGCCTCAAGAAGAGCCTCTAGACCATGTTTAGGTATATTTGCCTATAACTACGTTTATTGCCCTAAGGATGCCTGGCCAAATGCCGCGGTGGATCACTTATTAGGTGATAGAAGTAATCTTATTCCTTCATATAACATTCAAGGTGGTAATTATTCCTTCATATATGATGTTGATACAAAAACCGGAAGTATCTGCTTAGAGATTCAATTAACAGGTGGATCGTATGCGGATGAAGAAGCATACTTCAACCTCGTTAAAGAAAAAGGATATATCCAAGCACAAAGAGATGATTTAGATGATGATTATCTAGTTCGTGTAGATGAATATGAAGACTTCAACGATCAATACTTCTACATGTGTATGCCAGCGGATGACATCATGCTCATCTATGATTACAACGTTAATAGCCAAGCATTTATCGTTGATATCTGGTTAATAAAGAATAACCAAGCACAATAAAATAGAGGCAAGAGAAATCTTGCTTCTTTTCTTTTTATTGATAGTTAAATGCATTTGTTATTGTTATTTGATGATAGATATATTTATATCTCTAATATGAAATACCAAAGAAAATAGACAAAAATACAAAAAAACGTATTTTTTATACACTTTTTATTGAAAATGAGTAAAATAGTGATAATATGATGATGAGGAAAGATTATGAAATCGAATGGAATTGTTAGAATTGAATCACTAACACTAAAAAACTTCAAAAACATTAAAAATTGTGAAGTTTGTTTTGCTGAAGCCAAAAAACTTTCAAGGGGTGCACTTGATGAAGATGACTTTTCGAGTGTCCTTGGTTTATATGGGCAAAACGGTAGTGGCAAAACTTCTTGCATTGAAGGTTTGAGAATTCTTCAGTTTTTGCTATCTGGTGCTCCAATCAACAAATTATTTCAAGACTTAATCAATATTGATTCTACAGACGCAACTATTGGTGCAACTTTTTATGTGAAAACAAATAACACAAACTATTATGTTATTTACGAATGCACAATTAGTAAAAAAGAAAATGGAATAGAAATTTCGGAAGAGAAGCTCTCCTATCATTTGCTTGATGAAGGAAATAAGAAAATTAATATTTTTTCCTTTAAAACTCCAAACGAAATTAATGGTGTGTTTAAAGAATATCTTGGTGTTAAAAACAGTGATGTTTATCGTATGGTTGCTTCGCTTGAAACAAAGAGTAACACTAATCAAGCTTCAATCACATCATCTATTTTTAATCCGAAACTCCTTACTTTTGTTAATGAATTAAAAGGGGAAGATGACTCATACAATAGTATCATTAATGAATTGTATTATTTTGCAAAACTTAGATTTGCTATTTATCAAATCAATTACTTCAATGAAATTGCTAATGTTGGTATCCGAATTAGAGTTAAGGATGAAACAAATTCTTCTGATCCTGCTTGCAGTGATATATTTGTTAATTTCAATCAAACAACCATTAAAGTTGAATATTTTAATCTACTCAAGAAAACAATCGATACAATCAATTCAGTTTTACCTGCCATCATTAAAGATTGTAGAGTTGAATTATTAGATGTCGTTAAAACAAAACAACAATTAATCAACATCGTTGATGATGTCGTTAATTTCAGGCTTGTTTCAAAACGCAACAATAAATACATTCCTTTGTATTATGAATCAAACGGTATTAAAAAAATCATTTCTATTTTAAGCGGATTTATTGATGCATTTAATAACGAAGGAACATTCATAGCCATTGATGAATTAGATAGCGGTATTTTCGAATATCTATTAGGTGAATTGGTTTATGCATTTGATAATTTTGCGTTTGGTCAATTATTTTTCACATCTCACAATATGAGAATCTTGGAAAAGATTGATCCTAAAAACATTTACTTCTCAACAATTGATTCGGATGATAAATTCATCCAAATCGCCTCAGTAAGAGAAACAAATAATTTAAGAAACCTTTATTACAAATACATCGCCAATGGCTATAAAGATAAATATAAACTTTACAATAACGTTAAGACCGAAAACATTATCTCTGCTCTTTCTAGAAGTTTTTCAAAAAGGGAGAATGACTAGATGATTAAGTGTTTGTTTTTAGTAGAAGGACCATATGATTTATTAAGGCTTTCCCTTTTAAAAGGTCTTTTTGATGAAAACAAACTAGAAATTGTGCCTCTTGCAGGTGATAAATTAACAACTAACAGCTATTTCAAAAAATACGAAGAAGTTATTAGACATTTTTTGAATGTTGAATCAACACATTCTTATGAAGATTTTGACTTGTTTGCACAAATATGCGATACCGATGGATGCTTTATTTCTGATGAAGCAATAGTCGAGAATCTCGATAATACAAAAATAAAGTATTTTAGAGACCGAGTAGAAATAAATGACATCAATTCCATAATCAGGAGAAACAAAACCAAAAGAGATAACATAAATGCCTTACTTGTAAGCGGCAAAATCGAGTTATTTTATAATTCATGCAATATCGATGATGTTTTTGACGGGAAACTCAATCCTAGAAACAAACAAAAGAAAAGACTTGCTGTAGACATGTATAATAAATATTCAACTGATCTTTTTGGTTTCATAGATTTAATCTTTAATTCTGACCACTCTGGCGCTTCGAGCCATAAAGAAAGTTGGGATTACATCAAAATAGGTAACAATTCGCTTTCACCAACAACCAACTTGAAATTCTTTTTAATCAATCACATTGATGATTTAAAGAATGAATTTAAAGACTACATCGCAAAAAAGTTAAAGTGATATAATAATATATAGAATTTATGTTTTATTGGCTAATCCCACTTATTATCGGAATTCTTTTATTAGGTGTTTTTCTATACTTTAGAGTGAAAGAAAAACGTTTAATTGCAGTCATTATTAAAGGCTGTGTTTCTTTGATGTTTATCGCTACTGGTGTAGTTGCTTGGTTGACATCTAAGAATCCAAATCATATGTTTGGTTTATTTGTCATTATTGGTTTAGTCTTTGGACTTGCTGGTGATGTCTTACTAGATCTCAAATATATGACTCAAAATAAAGAACATTTATTTACCGTTCTTGGTTTTTTATCATTCGCAGCGTGCCATGCATGCTTCACAAGTGGATTATTTATCTACTTCTTTGATTTTAATGCAAGCCCATTCTATCTAATCGTTCCTGCATTAGTGACAGCCTTATTAGTGGTTATTACATTACTAATGGAGAAGTTCACAATGATTAGATATAAGGATATGAAACCATA
>JAEEHM010000053.1 GCA_016280895.1 Bacillota bacterium | reverse complement strand
TCTAGCTGTAAAACTACAGAAACTAATCCACAGCATATATACATTATAGCATTTTAGTGCTATAAATAACAAAATTAAAGAAAGGAAAGGAGTATTAATACAATTTTTGAATATTTAGATTCACTAATTGTATTATACAAGGAAACTATGAAGAAAAACGAAATTGAAAAAGTTGAAAAGAAGATGACTTTAAGTGAATATGAAAATAAATATTCTAAAAGACAATATACTAAGCTTGCAAGGAATTTAAGTACTTTACTTGCTGCATTAATTGGTGTTGTAATATTTGCGTGCTTATTTATGATATGTATGAAAGCATATGATATTAATATTTATTTCTTTTATGCAAGTATTGTGTTAAGTGTGTTTGTGTATATATTTGTGTATATAGTTCCATTAATTAAGTTAAAGAAAACAGAATATTTTGAAGTTAATGTAAATAAATATAATGCAAGAGGTGCTAAAAAGCATAATAAAGCATTAAGAGAAAAGATTGCGGATAAGATGATTGAATTTAGTCAATCTACTGATGGTGTTGCTTGGTATAATAGTGAGCTTATTGGTAAACTTGCTATCGCAAGAAATATGAAAAATGATAGTGATTTAAAAAAATATTTAACAGAAATATATGATAATGATGTTAAAAAGACTGCAAATTCTATCATTAGAGATCATGCTATTAAGGTAGGCGTTACTACAGCAATATCGCAATCAGAAAGATTAGATACCTTATTTGTGGTTGCTTATGAACTTAATTTAATTAAGGATATTGTGTTCTTATATGGATACAGACCAAGTGATGCTAAACTTTGGAAGATTTATGCTGTGGTATTAAAAAATGCACTATTATCATATGGTATTCAATCTACAACTTCTAATTTAGCTTCTGGAATTGTTCAAAAAATTGGTGGAGTTGTAAGTTCTATTCCACTATTAGGTAGTGCTATATCTACTGTAATATCATCTGCATCTCAAGGAATTATTAATGCTGCAATGACAGTTGTAATTGGTGCACAAACTAAAAAATATCTACAAGATGAATATCATTTACAAGATATCCTTGATAATATCAATTTGGAAGATGAAATTACTGAAGCTGAAATGATTGATGAAGTTAAGGAAGAAATTATTAAATCTACTAAAGATATTAAGAAAAAAAATAAAAATTTAGATAAGGAAATGGCTTAAGTTACTTAAGCCATTTTCAATTTAAAATCTTTTTTTATTTATGACTTTCAAAAATAATTGAATAATGCTATAATATAGGATGACCTAGTATGCAAATTAATTATTTAGAAAGGAAGAAAAGATGGCTGTACTTACTAATCATTTTCAAATAAGTAAGAATAACAAACATTTAATTGATATATTCAATGAAGATTGTTATTTAGAACTTGGCAATTTAAACACAAATGCGCTATCAAAGCTACTTAAGCATAAGTTAGTAAGATATAGTGATCTTGCTTACTTTGCGATTCAAAATAAAGGAATTGGTACAAGTGATATTAAAAATGTCAAATTGAAAGAAAAGATTCCATATTTCTATTTTGAGAACTTTACTCATAAAGATGCTGATAAGAAATTATTTATTACCTATGGTATTATTATTCAACGTCGTGGTTATAAAGAACATTTCACACCAATTATTCTACTACCTGTAGATATTATGGTAGATGATAGTGATATATGGTTTCAAATGAATGGGTCTCCACTAGAAAATCCATATCTACCATATCGTGGTAGAATTGATTTAGTGAGGGATCGTAATATTGATATTTATGATATTGATAATTATTGTTTGGACGCATTTAGACAGGATAGACAAAATATTCGTCTTGAATCTTATTTAACATTTGCGAATATCACCATCCCTAATGCGCTATTCTCAAATGAGAAATTTAATATTGATGGTGTCGATGTTAATGCTGTTGAAAGTGGCTTTAATTTAAACAAAGATGATGATGTTTGTAGTGTTACTAGTCTAAATCATACCCAAAGAATCTGCTTAGAAATGGCAACATACGGAAAGAGCTTCGCAATTAGTGGTATTTTAGGTACAGGTAAAACAACAACACTAATCAATATCGCATGTAATGCTATTCATAACAATAAAAAGGTTTTATATATTTCTAATAATGAAGAAACATTAGATGAATTACAAGATAAGTTTAAAAAGATGAAATTAGAATCAATGATGATTAATCTTGTTAATTTATCAATTCGTAAGAATGAAAAATATCAATTTAGTATTCCTGCCGATAAGGGAGATACCTTTGTAAGACAAGAATTAGAAACTAAATATGATGGTATTAAAGAATACACAAAGACCTTATATGATAAAATCAATGGTTTTAGATATTTAGATATTGTGAAGGGACTTATTGAATATAAGGATGCAGATAATGATTTAAATAAGGATATTTTAGAAGGTATTCAACATATTTATCGCCTTGAAGCTGAAGAAATTGAAAATGCGCTTGCTAATATCGATGATAATTTATCAAAGATTAAGAGCTTTAAGGATAGTAAATATAATAATGTTCCAATTAAGAATCAATCAAGTGTTGAAGAAATAACAAGTCTAGTACAAGGACTTCGTGGTTATTATTTAGAATTAATTGAAGATAAAGAAGCACTTGAAAAAGAATTTGGCTTTAGTCCAATTCCTAATTATGCTTATTTTAGAAATATCATCAATAATTATTTTATGCTTGATAAAGCACAAGTTCCATCTAGTTGGTTAGATTATTCAATAAGTGATTGTAAGAAGAAGCGATTAAAGAAATTTGAAGAAGCACAAAATGTATTTGATGAATTTAGCTTAGAACTTGCTGATGCATCGGAAAAAGAAGAAGCATTAAAACAAGATTATAATACTGAAGAGCTTGATGATATTGATATTCATCATTCAATTAATTTAATTCTTTCTAAGTTTGAAAAACAAACTAGTGCGGAAATTAATAATTTCTTAAAGAACAATAAGATATTATTAGATAAAATCAATCAAACAAAACAAACAATGGAAGAATGTGAATATAATTTTGGTAAGATGCGTGATAAGATTGGTGTTAAGGTTAATTATCGTGATACTGATTCGATCAATCAAATTGTGCCTTTTATTCAATTTTTTGAAGAAAATAGAATACCTAAAACTTGGTTAGATACTAAGAATAGTGAAGGTATTAGAAAAAGAATTGTGTCTATTAAGCATCAATTAGAAAAATATGAGAATTTAATTGATACATATAATACTTATTTTACTGATATTAATAATATTGATAACAATATTAATTTCTTATTAAAGAAAAAAGAGAAAGCAAAAACATATCATAATATTGATATTGATGAATTGATCTATGATTTAAAGAAATTAAAAGAAATGGACGTCAATATTGAAGATGCTTACAAACAATTCTATTCACTAACACTTGAAGAATTCCCTGGAAATGATGTATTGAAAAGATTTGATAAATTTAATGAATTGATTAAAAACATCAGTGATGAGCGAATTCAAAATAAGTTGATTAAGAATTTAAGTACTTTAAGAGATGCAAGACTTGAAGAATTTATTAGACCATTCATTTTATTCAGTACATCATATACCGAAATTATGAACTTATATGATGAATTGATGTCATATTATTTAGTTGATGAAGCTAAGAATTTACCAGATAAGATGAGTAAGATCTTAAGTGTTGGCACATATTGTGAACAAATTTATTCAATTCAATTAAAGATGAATAAGATCATTAAACGTGATTTAGCATATGTTCCATATCAAGAATACTTAGTTCTTGCAGATAAGATTGAAAACTTAGTTACTATTAGAACAAAGATTGATAAGAATAAGAATTATCAATTATTATATGGTCCATTATTTAAGGGATATTTATCTTCCGCAAAGGATATTGAAGCAGTTATTTATAATTTTGGTCAATATGTAAATATCTTCATTGATAATGATGCAATTAAGATGTCTTTAAATAGTGAAATATCAGCATCACTTGATAAAATCTTAAATGAATCATTTGCGATATGTGAGAATGTAAGTGAATTGATTAAGGACTATTCAAAAACATTCAGAGATGGTACTGGTAAATATTATTATGATAATTTAGATTCTATCATTCAACACGATGAGGAATTATTGAAGGACATTGGGGAACTTAAAATATATTTAAAGGTTACAAGAGGACTTCAAGTATTACTACAACATAAACTTTATAATCTTAATGAATATATTATCAATCATGATAAAGAAGTATTCAAAGATCGTTTTATGATTGCGTATTATACTTATTTATACAAAGAGTTTTCTAAGAAGAATCCGATTGTGAGAAATGGTGAAGGCTTCTATAAATTAATTGAAGATATTATTGCCCTTGAAGATACTGTATGTTCAAAAAATATTGATGATTTGATTTTACATCATTTACCACATACACCAATTCCTTCATTTAAGGGTAAAAACTTTGATAAATATTTAAAGAAAATTCGAGATAGTAAGAGCTTATATCTTTCAAACACAAAGATATTAAATGATTATCTTGATCCTACTGCATTTGATCTTGTGCTAATTGATGATGCTAACTTGTCAGAAAGCGATGTTTACACAAAGGCACTTTCTTGTAATCAAGTTATTGTAAGTGGTATCAATAATATTCGAGTTGGTATCTACAATGATATTTTAACAAAGATTAAAAATAATGCGATTATTGAGCTTAAGAAGAGATATGTAACATCTCCTATGGATCTTGTTGAACATATTGAAAGAGCAAAGACTAATTTCTATGAGAATATCGATGATAATAAGGGTATTATCATCTCATGCGATGAGATGGTTAATCTGATTATATCTCTAATTACTCAGGATATGAGCTGGGATGAAAGCTTTAGAGTTAAGTTAAATAAGGGCATTAAGATTAATTGTTTCGTAAGAAGCTTTGAAAAAACAAGAAAATTGTTTGATGAAATTGCGAGTAACTTAGCGGAATTGAATATTAGTTTAGAGGATATTTATTATGTTATTAGAAAGCAAGTAAATATTTCAGATTTACATAATGCTTATTTATGGAATGCTGATTATAATATCATCGATATTGATGATTATAATGAAGATAACGATATATATGAAAATAAAAACTTAATTTCTAATTTAGTCTGTGTTAAGAAGAAATTATATATCATTGATAAAAATGACTTATTAGGTTCTGATAATGGCTTAGGCTTTGCGAAGGAAGTTAAGAATTTACTTGAACATAAGGATATTATTTATCCTATTACTGATAAGACTTGTTTAAAGATAGCACAAAGCTTAACAAGACATAAGATTCGTGTTTTAGGTGTATATCGTAATTTTGATATTGTAGTTGAGAAGAATAATAAATACTTTGGTTTAATTATTTTTAATTGTCCAAGTAATTATGGAAATGACATATTGAATTCATATCGTGATCAAGTCTTTTCATCTTTCCCATTTAAGGTAGTTTATGTTAATGACTTAATTGAAAATTACAATGAATGTATTGATGATATTGTGAAAGAGGTAAATCATGAATAGTCGTGGTGATAAATCAAGGATGAAAGAATTCATGCAAATGATTAAATCTAAGAGTTATACCTTTAGATATATCAAAAATTATGCTAATAAATTAATTGCGGAAGGTGTTGATATATCAACTCAGGGTAGTGATGGTAAAACATTATTACATGTGGCGATTATGGCCCATGATATTCGCCTTGTCAAGTTGTTTTTGGAATTAGGTGTTAATCCTAATATCGCAAATGAGGGGCGTTATGCACCAATTCATTTAGCTGTACTAGATAATCGACTTGATATAATTAAGTTGTTGAAGACATATAATGCTGATTTAGAGCTTCCAAGTGAGCTTGAACAAACACCACTGCATATGGCTGTTAACACCAGCAATTTAGAAATTATCATGTATTTAATTGATGCTGGCGCTGATATGAATATTGTAGATGAAAATAATCAATCAGTACTTGATTATGCTATTGATGAAGCGAATGCGAATATTTTAAGGTATTTCTTATCACTTGGTCTTGATGAAGATCATCGCCTTGTTATGAGTTCAATTTTAAGTAAAATAAAGGAGTAAAAAATGAAAGAATTTTTTGAAGCAAGATTTCAAGCCCTAAAAGAATATTTAAGTTCTATTACTGAAGGCTTTTCCACAATCGGTATTATTACGGAAATAATTGATATTATTTTAGTAATTGCGTTAATTGTGTTTATTATTTATTCTTTAAGACTACGTTTTAAAAGAAAAAAATTAGTTTTAATCACAATTATTGCATTGTTGATATTTGCACTTGCCTTTTTCTTTAGTTTAACTTTCATGCAATTTATTATGAAATATTTAGGATTCTGGTTACTTGGTTTAATCTTAATTATTTATAATCAAGAAATTAGAAGATTATTTGATAAAAACCTACATGAAGTTGTTTCTAATAAAGCATTCACAAGTGAAGAAGAAAAGAAAAGAGTTATTGATACCTTAGTTAATAGTGCTATCTATCTATCTGAAAGAAAAACTGGTGCTTTAATTACAGTTGAAGGAAAAGAGAGCTTAGATGCTATCATTGAAAAATCAATCATTATCAATTCAGATGTTAGCTTAGAAATGTTGTCAACACTTTTCTATGTTGGTACTGTTACTCATGATGGTGGTGTTATCATTAGAGGTAATACTATTAAATGTGCTGGTGCCTTATATCCAACAACTAATAGATATGACATTCCTAAAAATTTAGGTACAAGACATAGAGCTGCAATTGGTATGAGTGAACATTGTGATGGTGTTACTATTGTAGTATCTGAAGAAACTGGTAATATTTCTTTAACTTATCATGGTGGTATTGAAATTGGTATTACACCAGAAAAATTAAGAGAATTATTAGATCAATATATTGTTAAAAAGTAATGAAAGAAATCTCTTCTTAATGAAGAGATTTTTTCTTATCCTTGTTTTAAAGTGATAAATATGATATACTTAAGTAAATATTGTAGCTTATTTTTTAAATATATAAGTATAATGAAAGAAGGCATTTTATGAACTATTTATTAATTGCGATTTGTGTGTTTACATTCACATTTTTATTTGTGTTTTTTGCATCAATTTTTAATAAAAAATTCTATTTTATTTCTTTAGCCTTATCATATATTGGCACCATACTTTGTTTGATGTACCAATTTGATTTTAATTATTTAATGGATATTGTTGGTGATATCACTAATTTTAAATTGTATGTGTTCATTGCTAGTATTGCAGTATTGATGATTGCAATATTAGAAATGTTTGTGATTAGAAGAAAAAAAGTAAATACAACAAAAGAAGCGGAAAAAGTATATTTAGAAAGAGATACAAAGATTTATTATTTCAATTTATTAAATGTTGATATCGCATATTACAATGATAAAAAACATAAATTCATTTTAAACAATTCTTTTAGAAGAAGATTAAATATCGATGATATTGAATTAGATAAGGATTATTTAATTAATTTGGTTTCTTTTGAAGATAAAAATATTTTTAAAGAATTAAAGGATAATTCGCAATTTAAGTTAAAAACAATCGATGGATATGAATGGTATCAATTTAAAAAGAATACTGTTGGTGATGAAGAATTCTCTTTAATTTATAAGATTGATAATAAGCTTGGTAGTGATGCAAGCATAGGTACATATAAAGAACTTGATCGAACTTTAAAAGACCTAGAAGCAAACGGAAAAGATTTTGCGCTTATACTTGCAAATATTTCATCAATTATGGAACGTGTTGAAAAGACTTTTTCTAATTTAAATACCTTAAAAGATGTTAAAGATAAGGAAGTAAGAGAAGTTATAATTGTGAAATATTTAAGCTCAGTATTAAATGGAGATTTAAAGGATTTAGTTAAAATATATAAGGTTGGTTCAAGTGAATATGCTTTTGTGATCAGTGATAAGGATGCATATTTTATTGCGGAACGTGCTTTATTAAATAATACTTCAATATTCTTAGGTAGCGATATCTTTATTAATGATAAAACTTATCATTTAAAAGCAAGAGTAGCATCTGTATATTCTAAATATGTGAAGATAAAAGAAGATTATCATGTAATCAATGCTGCCTTTGATAGCCTACAATTATTGATAGGTTCTGCTACTAAACAGGATTATATTATTTATCAACAAGAAAATGAGAATGAAAATAATATTGATTTAAAGAAATTAGGTATTGATTTAGATAATGATATTAAGGAGTTCTATAAGAACTAAGATGAAAAATGGTTTGAGAAAATTATTTAAAGATAAAAATAATAATCACTTATTTATCTGTGATGATATTATTTCTTTTTTAGATAATATTGAGTTTAAATCAATATGTTTGTATTCAAATATTGATAATGAATTGAATATTGATAAATTATTTAATTATTTAAAAGATAAAGATATTGATATTATTTATCCTTTTATGAAAAAAGATAATAATAAGATGATTATCACTTTTAAAAAATATGATAATGAATTTATAGATGATGATTATCATATAAAATCAGTAAGCGGAAAAGATATAAATATCAATGATTGTGATATTATCTTAATACCTGGCCTCGCATATAATATGTATGGATATCGCCTTGGTAGAGGCAAGGGCTTTTATGATAAGGCCTTAAAAGATTATCAAGGAATTAAAGTTGGTGTAGTTTGCGATGATAATATCATTGATGAACACTTTGAAGAAGCACATGATGTTAAAGTAGATTATTTAGTAAGTGAAAAAAGAATTATTAAAATCTAGGAGTTTTTATGTTTGATTGCATTTTATTACTTGCAGGTAGTGGTAGAAGAACAGGACTTGATATTAATAAGATAATGTATGAGATTAATGGTCGTCCTCTATATGAATATCCACTTAATACTTTTTTGAATATTAAAGAATGTAATAAGATTATTCTTGTTGTAAGAAATGATGAATATGATTATTTTCATGCATTAGAAAAGAAGAATGATCGAATTAAAGTCGTATTAGGTGGTTTGAGAAGACAAGATTCTGTATTAAATGGAATAATGAAGGTAGAATCTGATTATGTGTTAGTGCATGATGGTGCTAGAGCCAATATTAAAAGAAGAGATATTTTAAATGTGTATGAAGCATGCTTAAAATATGATTGTGCTGCCCTTGCTGTAAAGGAAAACAATGCGTTAAAGAAGGTAAAAGATAATTTCGTGGAATGTGATATTGACAGAAGTGATATCTATTGTATGCAAACACCACAGGGTGCAAGAACTGAACTTTTAAAGAATGCGTTAATGATGATTGATGAAGATGTATTTGATGATATAGAAGCAATAAATAAGATATTTAATAAAAAAGCATTTATTGTCCTAGGTGATTACACAAACATTAAATTTACTACAATGGATGATGCTAGATATTTAAGTTATTTATTAAAGGAAGAAGAAAAATGAAAAATTATTATAGAATAGGTCATTCAATGGATACACACAGATTAGTTGAAGGAAGAAAATTAATATTAGGTGGTATTGAAATTCCTTTTTCTCTTGGTCTTTTAGGCCATTCTGATGCTGATGTTGTATTGCATGCAGTGACAGAAGCAATATTAGGTGCTTTAGCACTTGGTGATATTGGCGAAATGTTTAGTGACAAAGATGACAAATATAAAGATATTAATTCAAGTTATTTTGTGGAAGAAGTTTACAAAATAATGGACAGTAAGGGATATGAAATCAATAATATTGATATTATTGTGTATATTGAAAAACCATCATTAATGCCATATAAGGCTTTAATGAAAGAAAATATTGCGAGATTATTGCATACAGATCTAGATAATGTAAATGTAAAGGCTACTCGTGGTGAGGGCTTAGGCTATGTTGGAGAAATGAAGGGCATATCAGCTGAGGCTGTCGTGATGCTTGTAAGAAAAGAGTTAATGAAATTATGAAAAAAGTTTTAAAAATAATTGGTATTTGTTTGATTAGTATCATAATTATTGCGCTTGCTTATGTTTCATATGTGTTTATTTCATATTATCGAATTGAAGATAATTTAGAATTAGATATTGAAAATAATCAAGCAACTAATTTTGATATATCAAAGACTTATACCATTTCCACATATAATATTGGTTTTGGTGCTTATGAACAAAATTATTCCTTCTTTATGGATGAAGGTGAAATGTTGGATGGTACTAAAACTAGAGGTAAACATGCTCGTGGTTTAAGTAAGGATAATGTAATTAATAATGTGAATGGTGCTATTAATACCATAATTGATTTAAATACTGATTTTGCGTTCTTCCAAGAGGTAGATCTTAAATCAAGTAGAAGCTATAAAGTTAATCAAGCAGATATGATTAAGGATAAGTTTGAAAACTATGCTTTCACATTTGCGATTAATTATGATAGTCCATATTTAATGTATCCATTTAATGAACCGATTGGAAAAAGTAAGAGTGGTATATTAACATTATCTAAATATAAAATTGAAGATAGTTTAAGAATCAGTTTTCCACTTACTGGTAACACAATGAGTGATTTATTTGATTTGGATCGTTGTATGATGATTGATCGAATTAAGGTAAGTGAAGATAAAGAATTAGTTTTAATTAATTTACATATGTCTGCTTATGACGAAGGTGGTAAAGTTAGACAAAAACAAATGGAAGTTTTAAATAAGGTATTAGAAAAGGAAATGAATAATTATGTAATCGTTGGTGGTGATTTTAACCAAAGATTGTGTGAAACAAATTTTCCAACTACTCAAAAGGTTGGTCCTTGGTGTCAAGATTTTTATACTGAGCTTTTAAATTCTAATTATCATATCGCCTGTGCTAGTAATACTTCTACTTGTAGATGTGCTGATTTGGAATATGAAAAGGGCGTAAATTATGAACTTGTAATTGATGGATTCTTAATTGGTCCTAATGTTGAACTAGTTAGTATTACTAATATTGATACTGATTATAAATATAGTGATCATAATCCAGTAAAAATGGAATTTAGATTACTTCCATAAATAAAAAAATCGACAAAGTCATTGTGCTTTGTCTTTTTATTTGAAAAATATAAAAAAAGTGGTATAATATTAATGATTTAAAAGAGGTGAATATATGAAAATAAAAGATAATTATACCTTAATGTGTGATTTTTATGAGCTTACAATGGCTAACGGATATTTTGTGAATGGCCTAAAAGATCAAATATCATATTTCGATGTATTTTATAGAACTACTCCAGATAATGGTGGTTTTGTAATTGCGGCTGGTTTAGAACAAGTTATCGATTATATCAATGATCTTCATTTTGAAAAAGAAGATATTGAATTTTTAAGAAAGAAGAAGATATTTGATGAAGGATTCTTGAAATATCTAGAAACATTTAAGTTCCATGGTAGTATATGGTCAGTACCAGAAGGT
>JAEEHM010000052.1 GCA_016280895.1 Bacillota bacterium | reverse complement strand
GATTTCCGTTTCGTGATTATTGAATCGCTGAATATTAAATCCAACTGCAAAATCTTTTTCCGAATCATTTTCAACACACAGGCGGTACCAACTATAATTTCCATCGTGATCATTTTCCACATATTCTTTGAAATTACACTGAAGGACAAACATCTGCGTTTCTTTTACGACAAAACTTTTCCCAAGCAGTTCCTCATAAACGCCCTGATGAAGCTTTTGTATTTTGTTGAAATATGGTTCGGAATTGGCAATCATTTCAATCCTCTAAAAATACTATGAAGGAGAAAAGATGGGATGTCAATGGATGAATTTGTCGCTGGTCAAACAGAATCACCTATGCCATAAAATTAATGGCATTTTCCAATCATATCTGATAATTTACGTTCTTTTGACCAGCTGAAATAATCTTCTCCTAAATCAAATTCTATAGAATTTTCCATATCAATATAATTGATTGCCCAATAATTTGGTAAAAGACCTACACCTTCTTTTATTAAAGAAGATGCATTATTATAATATTCATCAATAAATAAACATGGTAAATAAATATTTTTTATTCCTAGTTTTGGAAAACTATATGAAATATAGTTTATTGCATATTTTACAGTACCTTCAGTATCTATTCCAATTATTTTTGTATTAGGACAATTTTTCATATTTGAAGCAATCATTTCACCACAAGATGCAGTATAATTACTAATCAAAATATAAATCTTTTTATTTTCTAATAACTTAAGACTATTTATAAAATTTACTCCTGAAAGAATACTTCCACCACCATCATTAGTCAAATCAACTATAATTACATTTACATCTTCAGCCTCTGAAAAGAACTCACTAAAATTATCATTTTCCTTATGATTAAAAATTTTTATAATAATACAATCTTCATCTCCATAAAAACCATAATTACCATGATTAAGCTGTGAATAAGTATGCTTAAAATTATCAGCATATTTTGAATTATTATCTATTCCACTATTCCAATATCCTACTCTCCAATCTTTTTCACCATTACTTGGATAATAAAACATCGTCTTATTTTCAATATAACCTTCATTCAATAATTCTTCTTTTGTGCCATATTTATCTTCAAAACAAACATTTGAGAACTTACGTAAAACCTGTAAACCACCAGCAGTTGTATCATAATAATCTTTTTCATTATAATATCCAAAATGGTTATCAAGAGGATTTCCATCTTCATCATACCAATATGGCTGTAAGGCATAAATAAACTCTGCCTGATTTTTAATATAATCTAAAGAATGAATATCAAAACCTCTTTCTACTAAAACATCATAACCACCATAATTTTTAAAAGCAGCTTCAAGTTTACGATTATCCGAGTCAATACGAGGTTTCTTTTCTACATTATTTGTAGAAGCGCATCCAAATAAAAAAATTGAAAAAAGGATTATAAAAATATATTTTCTCATAATATCTACCTCTTATATAGATTATACATAAATTTAAATAATAATTCATTTTTTATAAACTAATTAAATTATGGAAATTTATTCAGACGATTTTAGATACAAAGACATTTCAAATTTATATGCTATAGGAACAGTTGTTTCACCAATATCAGATAGTCTTAATAGCTCATGTTTCTTATATGTTGGTTTAAATGTTGAGTATTGTTTTCAAAGCGTTGGAAAGAATGGCTGTACTAGCAGTTATACTACTGATCGAGTAATTACAACTAAAGAAATGACGCCTATATTACCTTTAAGAGCAGATGAGAATTATGTCTTTTCAGACTCTGAAACTAATAAGTTTAATCCAATATATTGTACTCCGTCTTATGATGGTTGTAATGTTTGTGTAGACTCATGTAATACTTGCTATAGTGGATGTCAAACAACATGTTTTAGTTGTCAAGGTTGTACTGGGTCGTGTCAAAATAAAAATGGTTGCTCAAGTTGTGATAGTTCAAATACATCAATAGAATGTGCAGCTACAGTAGGTTGTCCATCTAACATTTTTACTCGTAGTATGGCACACCCTAAAGGAGCCCCATCATCAGGTTGCACTATATGTGTAAATACATTTAGTTGCACAGCTTATGTAGATAAAATGTTAGAAATGTGTGGCTTTAATGATTGTGGTGGAACTTATGGTAATTGCTCAGGTGGTTGTGTAAGTGATTATCAATGTTCTTTATATGTCGCTTGTGGTTCATCATGTATGCTTTGTAATACATCAGGCTATACTTGTAATGATGCAAGCTGTTATTCAAAAGTATATAAGTTTTAACTAATTATAATATGAATATAGGAAAGTTTTTTCACAGTGATACAGTTATCTTAATTGATGGTTTTGTAATTGATCAATCATTACATAATCAAATCACTGCGAATAATTTATTTGGAATAGAAAAGAAAGGCCCATATCATATAGGTCATGATAATATTACTTGGCTTGTAGTTGGTGATGTAAAATGTGAAAATTGTAATAGATGCGTTGGCTGTCAAACTTGTAATTCAATTTGCCAAGGAGGATGTACAGCAACGTGTTATACAAACTGTAATGTATGTCAAGCTTGTGTAAGTTCATGCAATGGTTGTAATGCTGGTTGTACATCTATTTATGTTGTTAGTTGTGGTTCATGTACTGGTGGATGTACAGCTTCTGGTGTTGGTAATAATTCTTGTAGTAATTGTAATGGTGGCTGTACTGGTTGTATAGGCTGTAATGGTAGTGTAGACACAGGCTGTGGTTTATGTACAAATTGTAATTCTGGTCAAGGTTGTGATTCTGGCCAAGGCGGTGAAGGTTCTGATACAAGTCATGATATTCCAGTATGTCCAGGCTGTAATGGTAGTTGTACTTCAGCAACAGGTGGATGTGATGGTGCGCAATGTGTAATTTGTACAGGTTGTAATAACTGTGCTGGTGGCGCTGGTTGCCATGGTTGTACTGGTGGACATAGTGGTGAAGCTTGGTATGATCCAAGTACTGGTCAAACATCTGTTTGTATTATTAAAACAGGAGGATGTACATCATCAGGTCAAGGTGCAATGTGTGAAGGTGTACAACATACTGTATGTTCAGGTACAGATGGTGCTGGAAGTATTAACTGTAGTCCATGTATAGGTACTAACTCTGGAGGTGGATGTGATGGCTGTACAGGTAACTGTACCGGATGTACTAGCTGTGCAGGAAGTGGTGTTGGATGCGCAGGTGGATGTACTAGTGGAACAGGTTCATGTGGTGGATGTACTGAGGGAACAGGAGCTGGTAGCGTTGGACCTGGAAATTAAATAATTATTTCAATCCAAACTTTAAGCATTCTTTCTTATAAAGAACAGGAAGTGATAACTCATCATCATTAATAAGATGTTTTACAACTTCCAAAGAGTCGATAGCATTACCATTTGTGTAAATATTAGGTGTAACTCCTATACCTTCTATTGGGTATGGGAGATTATATCTGTCCCATCCCCAGTACTGGTCGGTAATATCTTCATCATTTAAATAACATTCTATTGTAAAATTATCAAAAGTAATTACTTTAATTTTTTTACTACATCTCCATCCACCATAAGTAGGATATCCAATAATTGTTGTTTTTATATTTGTAGCAGCTTCAATACAACTTGTTGCCCATTCTCCCATAGAATAAGTTTTATCACTACATAAAATAAATATTTCTTTTGGACTCATTTCTTTTATAGATTTTTCAAGAGAAAACCAACTTATAGTTTTTCCACCCTTATTATAACTTAAATCCAAAATCAAATATTCTTTATCAGATTTACTTATTTCATTATAATATTCTTCATTATCATCTACATCATTTTCAATATGAAAATCATTAAGACCAACTAAAAGAGACTTAGTAGTATTAACAGAATAATTTTTATATGAAATATATCTTTTACTATCAACATCCATATATTTCTTACCAACTCTATAACCATCTTTCCACTCACCATTAAAATATGGATAATAAAAAATCTCATCTTCTTTATAACCTTTATTCAATAATTCATCTTTACTTCCATATTCATCTGAAAAATCAATTCTCATCGAACTTGAAGTTTTAACATGACTATAATTTTTACCATCACAAAATTGAATAAAAATGTGATTATCTAATGGCATTCCATTTTCATCAATAAAAAATTGATCCAAATAATATTTTATTAGTCCACAATCATTAAGTTTATCTAAAGTTTTAAAGTCTAAACCTCTTTTTACTAATTCATTATACATCTGACAATTTTCAAATTCTTCTCTCAATTCTTTATGAGCTTTCTTATTATTATCACTAACATTACTCTCAACATTAGTTGTTGCACATCCAATTAAAAAAATTGAAAATAAAATTGCAAAAATAAATTTCTTCATATCTCTTACCTCTTATATAGATAATACATAACATTATTAAAAAATTCAAAACTAATTATTTTATAATTTGTCGCTTTGAAAGCGACCACTTCTGAATTGCAATATAGTATTCTGATTACAAAATGCGGAATGGCTAAATAATCTTTTCGCCATAATGATCAAGAATTTGATTTACGGTGATGACATCAAAAATATGATTTCCAAAGCAATATCGTAAAATCAAGTCTGAACGCAAGCTTTTTGAAAGAGAATAACCAGCTGATTTTAGCAGTTTTTCTATTTCGTCTGTATCCAGGTTCATTGCAAGGCAAAGCTTGATCAATGTATTTTTGTTCGGATGATAATCTGGCTGAGTTCGGATCTTTGAAAAAAGTTTGCGGTCGATATCGGCTTTTTTGTAAACTTCGATTTCATCCAGTTGTTTGGAAAGAATTATTTTGCGGATATTATCCTGCAGAATATCGTCCGACTGCTGTATGAAGTCATTAATTGAACCATAGTTTGGAGTTGGGACTTTGATTTCCTGTATGGTTTCAGGAGAGTCGTATTGGAATTCAGTTTTGATGTAGCAATCAATTTCTTCAAAGTTGATTTGTAAAATATTCTGCATGATTAAATTATGTAGGAAATCTGTAATTTATTAAAGAGTGAGGACAGTTTATG
>JAEEHM010000051.1 GCA_016280895.1 Bacillota bacterium | reverse complement strand
GCACAATTTGAAACAATCAAGAAATTAGCAAGTGATCATTCATGTGTTATTGTTGGTCGTTGTGCTGATTATGTTTTAAGAGATTTTGAAAATGTTGTTAATGTGTTTATTACTGCATCAGATGATTATTGTGTTAAACTTGCATGTAAATATTATGGACTTGAAGAAAAGAAAGCTTTAGATTCTATTAAGAAAATGAATAAGAAACGTGCTAATTATTATTCTTTCTATACAGATAAGAAATGGGGTAGTGCTAGTTCTTATGATTTATGTATAGATTCTAGTGTTGGTATCGAAACTGTTGTAAATACAATTGAAGCATATTTGAAGGGAAAATTAGAAAATGAAGAAGGAAATTAAAAATATTGTTTTTTGTGCTATGTATATAGCGCTTGGTGTTGCAGTTGCTAATATCCTACATTGGGCTGCAACTGGAATTGGAAGAGTGCTTTCACCAATGCATTTTACTGTTATCATTGCTGGTTTAATGTTAGGGTGGAAATATGGACTTGTTGCTGGTATCTTAACTCCATTGATTTCTGCTATCTTTGGTATGCCACCATTCTTCCCAACTGGTGTATGTATGGCACTTGAATGTGGTGTATATGGTTTAGTTGCTGGATTACTTTCTGCAAAACTTGTAATTATGAAAGATGAAAAATTCAATTTTGTGAATATCATTATTATTTTAATAATTGCGATGATTGCAGGTCGTGTAGTTGGTGGTTTATTTAACGCAATATATTTAGGTATTAAACCAGATGCTTCATATACTTTTAAAGCATTCTTAAATTCATATATTGTTGTACAATTACCAAGTATCATTCTTCAATTTATTCTAATCCCAATAATTGTTACTCCACTTAAGAAATTAGAAGGAAACAATAAAATAGAAGAAAACGAAGTAAATGAATAAAAAATAAAGTTTAGGATATTATTCCTAAACTTTTATTATACAAAATCATCTTTTTGTGATATAATAAATATAGGTGATAAAATGAATAAAAACATTAACAAAGAAGAAATTTTAAAATCAGCTTTAGGTGTTGATAATAGTTTATTTAGACTATATATCAATTTATTAGATGATAGCTCCACAAATTATATTTTAGCTGCAATCGCGTTAATAAAAGATGGTGGCATCAATGAAAAGATTATTGACGAGGCTAAAAGAAAGAAACAAATTAAAATTGCGACTATGCTTTTAGAAGAAGCAATTAATATTGCAGGTAATGCTTATAATGATGCTGATAAGTTCAAAAAGATAGAACTTAAAAATGATTTGAAGAAGGCATATTCATATTTAATTGCTATCTATGGACAAGACAGCGATTTAAATGAAGAAATACTTCCATTAAAGGAATATACAAAAGATGCTAATTTAGAAAGCAAAGCTAGATATCAAAAATATATTAGTGAAGGATATAAATATTTATCATTTATCGATGTTTTATATATCTTAAATATCTATAATGGTCAAATAACTAGATATAATGTTGAAAAAATTGCGGATGCAATTAAATGTTTAGATTTGAAAGAAAAGGTAAATATTGATAAGGTGAGTGATCAATTATCAATCATTGCTGGCGAATTAATTACAAATGATAAGGATTTAGAAGATAGTTTAAAATTATGTGACTTCATTATTAATAATGATATTAACAATGAAAAGGCATATTATTTTAAAGCATATATCAATAAGGACAAAGAAGATTTTGATAATTTAATTTCAACTTACAAACAAATTTGTGTTTATAAGCATATTGAATTATTAGATCCTTTAGAGATAATAGAATGATGTATCAAAAATGATACATCATTTTTGGTATAATATACAATGTAGATATCAAATATTATTTAATTAGATTTAAAAATATGATATACTATACATAACAAATACATAATAAAAAGGAGAAGAGAAATGGCAGAAATTAAATGTCCTAATTGTGGTCAAATTATTAAAATTAGTAAAGATGATTATAATGCATTATTAAATGATGTTGAAAAAGAAGAAATTGATAAGCGAGTAAGCGAAAGGGTATCTGATATTGAAAAGACTTTTAAAGCAAAATATGAACTTGAAACAAATAAAATGAAATCAAGTCAGGATACATTGCTTAATGAATTAAATGGTCAAATTAAATTATTAGAAGAAAAGTTAAATAATTCAAATAAAGATATAGAACTTGCTGTTGCTAAAGCACAAGATAAATTAAAAGATGAACTTGCAAAAAAGAATGAAGAGATTACTAAATTAAAAGGTGATATTTCTAATGCAAAAAAAGATGAAGAAATTGCAACTCAAAAAATTAAAGATGAGTATGAATTTAAATTAAGCGCCAAAGATGTAGAAATAAAAAGATGGAAAGAATTTCAATTGGGAGATTCTACTAAAGATTTGGGCGACTCTCTTGAAAAATATTGCAAAGATTCATTTGATGAAATTAGGACTATTGCATATCCAAATGCATTATTTAAAAAAGATACAACTGCTGATGAAAGAGGCGAAGAAGGTGATTTCATATTTAGAGATTACATTGAAGGAATTGAGACTGTATCTATAATGTTTGAAATGAAGAATCAAAAAGATACTACAAAGTCAAAACACAAAAATGAAGAATTTTTTGCAAAGCTCGATAGAAATAGAACCTCTAAAAATTGCGAATATGCAGTATTAGTATCTACTCTTGAAGAAGATAGTAAATTATACAATAAAGGTATCGTTGATGTGAGCCATAGATTTCCAAAGATGTATGTAATTAGACCACAATTCTTCTTAACTATTATTAGTCTTATTAGCGCTATGGCAAGAAATTCATTTGCGGATAAGAAGAGATTAATAGAGTATCAACAAGAAAATTTAGATATTACAAATTTTGAAAATAATGTAAAAGCAATTGCTGAAAAAATCACAAATGATTATGATAAAGCAGAAGCCATTTATAGTAACGTTGACAAAATGTGTGATGATATTATTACTAAAGTAGAAACATTTAGAAAACAATTTAAAGCTGCTACTGGTTGGGTTGAAAAGGCTAAGAAACAACTTCCAGACCTTGAAGTTAGAAAACTTACCCGTGGCAATAAAACAATGAAAGAAAAATTTGAAGAGTTAAATAATAAGGAGTAAATTATGAAATTAGATATTTGGGCAAGTAAATATGAACATGAGAAGAAATATTTAATATGTGATAATTATGATAATGTTGAAAACTTATTAAGAAAACAAGAAACATTAATCAATAATTTAGAAGCAATTAGTTTAAAAGATATTGCGAAAAATGTATTGATTAAATACAATTCTAAATTAAATAATATTGAAGAATTAAATATCATAAATATCCATGTCCAAATATCTTTACTCAATAATTTAATTAGAGATAAAAAATATAATTTTATTCCTATTGAAAGTCTATGTGAGGCTACACTTAGAGAAATCTTAGATTTAATCTATGTTATAAGATCTGCAAATGCAGTCAATAAAGAAAACAAAGAAATAATCAAAATTTGTGAATTAATTGATGATTATGAAAAAGTATTAAATGATAATAATTATTTAGATGATATCTTATTATATAAAAAAGCAATAGATATATTAAGTGAAAATGAATTTAGTGATGATTCACATTATGCAATATTAGATTATGTAAATGATAAATTGACATATCTAGAAACATCATTTATTAAAACATTAAATAAAGATGTTGAAATAATTGAAATTAAGGATAACAACTTTAAGGACAATTATAAATTGTGGAACGTATATGGAGAAGCAAACGCTATTGAAAAAGTATTAGAAGATATTAAAGAAAATAATCTAGAATTAGGTGATTGCGAGATTATACTTACTAATAGTGCATATGAGGCTAATATTAGATCAGTTCTTGAAAGTAGAAATATTAATTATTCTTATACTTCATCTCACGCAAATAGTGATAATGGCATTGAATTTATCAAAGCTTATTTAAATTGGGTATTAAGTGATTTTTCATATGATTACTTTATGAAAATAATCAATTTGGATCAATGGCTTCCTAATTTAAATGTAATCGCAAATGATGACATGTCAGTTAATATATATGCATATCAATTAGGAATTGATGCAGGAATTTCATATGGACTTGAGAGATATGTTGAATTCTTAAATAATATTGAAGATAGAGATAAGAGAAGAGATTACCTTGAAAAAGTATATAGCCACAAGTCATATTTCAAAGAAGATATGATAATTGATGATGCTTTTGATGGCTTTTTAGTTCCTTATATCAGTAATTTGCTGGAAATATTAGATGATGAGGTTATATATAAACCAGGCGAATTATTAGAAAGAATTGTTGACGCATATGAAGATAATCAAGACATTGATCCAGATGATTTAACATTGAAAAAAGGATTACAATTCATTATTGATGCCTTAAAGATAATGAATAATACAGAATCAATTAAAGAATCTGTTTTAGTGATTTTAGATAAATTAGCTAGTTTAGGAAGAAAAGACAAGTTAGAAAATAATAGTATTCAAATATGTAATTTAAATAATGTATATGTTTTATTAAGAAATAATATTTACATCATTGGTATGAATTATGATGATTTCGAACCAAAATTAAGAGATAATCCAATTATTTCAAATCACATTTTAAGTGAATGTTTAGATAATAAGTATTATATTTATTTATCGCTTAATGATGCAAAAGAGAAAAAAGAGGAATTATATAAAAGCTTATCAACATTTAGTGGTTCTAAAGTGACATTCATTATGTCTAATTATAATACTAAAGAATTTAGAGAAAGCATTCCTTCACCAGTTTATAATGAGCTTAAGAAAAAGTATGGTGAAGTAAACTTCGCAGGCAAATACGAAAACTTAATATATTTAGATAATAATCAAAGATTAAAATATGATTTAGATAAAGAAGTAAGAATGAATTTTGTGAAAAATGATAGCAAAGATGGACATAATGTTTATAGATTAATAAGACCATTAACTGCCTCACAATTAAACGCAATTGTTGAATGTCCTTTAAAATATATCTATTCACTTAATTATTTTGATAATGATTTTGAAGTAAGAAATCCATATCAATGGTTAAATCCTGCTGAAAGAGGTAATTTATTCCATTATGTTTTTGAAGCATATTGTAGAACAATTATTAATGTTAAATCGGATGATTTAAGTGAAGATGTATATTTAGATAGATTTGAAAAAATCTTTGAAGATAAGCTTAATTATTTTAAAGACCTTGTAGTTTGTCCAAACGAAAAAGTATTTGAAATGGAAAAGCAAGAATATCATGATCAAATGTTGAGATATTTAGATATGATGCACAAGGAGTTTAAAGAACATCACATAAGTGTAAGAAAGGTTGAAGCTCCTTTTGATGAAAGTATTGTGAAAGATAAAACTTTATCAATTGGTGAAAATGGACAAGCCTATGATGGCAGTAGTAAGGATGAGCTTATAATTTCCTTCAAAGCAAATACAACTATTGATAGAGAAGACTATTTAGAAAATGATGATGAGATAAGAATTGTTGATTATAAGACAGCTCCTAATGTATATAAAAAAGAAAAACTAGATGTTAATTTACAATGGTTTGTATATCCATTTTTAGAAGGTGCACAAGTATTTGAGTATCATTTTCCATGTGTTAACAAGGAAGAGGATATATTTGGTATAAAGAAAAAGGATGAATTTACTTCATTACCAGAAAACGCAGGTAAAAAACTATTTGATTTCTTTGTGTTAGGTAAGATTGATATACTAGATAGCGATGATGAAGATGAAGATAACGATTCTTGTAAGTATTGTTCATATAAAGGAATTTGTCTTAAGAAATTAGCCATCAAACGAGGTGAATCAGATGATAAGTAGATTGACAGAGGAAGATTTAAAACGAAAAGAGATAGAGCAAAATTGTGATCAAAACTGCATGATTGAAGCTGGTGCTGGTGCAGGTAAGACTACTATCATCAAAAAAAGAGTGATGAGACAATTCAAAAAGGGTATTTTAAAACCATCTGAACTTGTCGTTATCACTTTTACTAAAGCTGCTGCTGGAGAATTAAGAGATCGTATTAGTGCTGCATTAGAAGAAGAATATAATAAAACTTTTGATGAACAAGAAAAAGCAAATCTTAAAGATGCAATTGATAATCAAAATTTAATTCAAATATCTACTATTCACTCATTTTGTTTTAGATTATTAGAAGAAAGAGCTTTAGATAATAAACTTCCTTTAGATGTTACAATGCTTGAAGAATATGAAAACGAAAGTAGAATAAACTCTTTCTTTAAAAAATGGTATAAAGAGCAAGATAAAGATTATATTCTATCTTTAAGTAAAAATTTTTATTTAAAAGATTACTCGCAATATGTATATGAATGTTTCAAAGAGATATGTGATTTACCTGATGATATGAAATTTAGATATTATGAGAACTTATTAGATTCATATAAATTAAAAGATTATGTGAAATTAATGAAAGATCAAACAGAGAGAATTTCACAAGATATCATTGATGTTGTGAAAACAATAGATAAAAAGGTGAGCACAATTGAAGATGCCATTAATTATTTATATGCTGATTTTAAAACATTTATAAAAGCATGTAAGAGTAAAATACTATATCAATTTATAGAAGGATATAATACTATCTCTAAGAAAGATAATTATTTCTTATCATCATTGTTTAAAGATGAAAAAGGATTCCAATTATTTAAAGATAAAAGAATAAAAGACTATAATGAGATATTTAATGAAAAACTAAAAAATGAAAAGAATTATGCCATTGATTTAAATTTATATCAAAATGCACTAGTTTTAAAACTTGCATTAAAAGCAAGGAAAGATTATAATATTGAACTTCAAAAAGGTGAGAATAGACATTTTGTAAGTAATAATCAACTTTTAAAGATGACTCTCGAACTTGTAAAAAATAGAGCTGCATTAGAACATTTTCAAAAAGAATTCAAATATATCTATGTCGATGAATTCCAAGATACAGATACAGTTCAAAGAGATTTAGTGTTTAAACTTGTTAAAAAAATAGGAACTGATGAGTTTAATGATAATTCATTTTTCTTAGTAGGAGATCCTAAACAATCTATTTATGCATTTAGAGGCGCTGATTTAGAAGTTTACAAAGATACGAAAACTTATTTGGAAAATGATGATATCAAAAATGTTTATGTATATGAACTTGCAAGAAACCATAGATCTGAAGCTAGTATTATTAATTGGGTTAATAGAGAATTTAAAAATGTTGAATATGGTTTGGGCGATTTATATTTAGCAATGACATATAAAAATAACGGCCATAATAATTCAAACTTATTAAATGGTGTTTACACCTTAGCAAGCCCTAATGAAAAACTTACAAAACAATTAAAGATAGTAAAAAAAGAAGTATTACTTAGAGAAAGTGAATTCTTACCTAAGTTTATTAAATTATTGATGGAAGACTATCAAATTAATAAGTTCATCAAGGATAATGATGGAAATATTATTGATATAAAACACAGAAATATTGAATATTCAGATTTTCTAGTATTAACAAAAACAAAAAAAGATTTAGAAACTTATGCAGATGCTTTAAGAGAAAATGGAATAGATGTCAATTTATATGGAGCACTCGATATTGAAAATGATCCTTTTGTGTTAAGATATAAAGCACTTATTCATTATCTTTTGAATCAAAATAATGATAAAGCAATATATGGTGCTAAAGAAGTTTTGATGAGATCAATAATAACTGATGAAAATAGTGATGCTGCAAATCTAAAATTAGAAGAATTCACAAATAAGTGTAAGAAACTAAGTCCACATGCTTTAGTTGAGTACTTGGCACACCATTTAGAATACTTTGTAGATGAATATACAAATAAGTCACAAATGAATTATCTTCAATCTTCATTCCAACAATTACTTGAATATTTAATGTCAAAAGGAGCATGCTCGCTTGCTGATTATGAAGATTATATTGATGCTTATATTGCATCTGGAATTGATAAAGCAATTTCTCTTACTAAATCAGAAAATGCAGTAAGACTAATGAATCTTCATAAATCTAAGGGCTTAGAAGGTAAAATTGTTATCGTACTTGGCAGATTTAGTGACAATAACGATAAAGATGAATCATATCAAAATAAATATGATTATTATCCATCCATTAAAAATGGAGGCTATGGAAAAATTCTTCCAACATACTCTAAGCAAGATAAAGCAATATTAGATGCTGATATTCCAAAGCAAGCAAGAATTGATGAATATAAAAGATTAGAATATGTTGAAGCTACAAGAGCCGAAGAGGCTTTAATATTCTTTGATAACAACGCCAAATCTAAGACAATTTTTGATCAATTTGATTTTAGTGATTGTGTTGATTTAACAAAATCAAATGCTAAGATTAATAAAATATATCAAGATATCATTATTAATGGTAATATTGAAAAAGAAGAAGTCAAATTAGAAGAGATTAGAAAAGATTTGAATAATTTTGATATTTCTTTAAATGATAATCAAAAGGAATATACATTCAAAAATGCATCTCCTAGTCAATATGAAGTATATGATGAATCATATGATGTAAAAGATGAAAGAAGACCAAGTGGTAAAATCTTTGGAACAATTCTTCACAGAGTATTTGAACTTACATGTGCTTTAATTAAGATGGAAAAGAGCATCGATAAAGAAGAAATCATCAATCAGGCTTTAATTGAATCATATGATGATTTAAAAGAGGTTAGTCAAAGACTAGATTTTATTCTTAGTTCTTATAAAGAATTCTTACTAAATAAATTAGATGAGTTCTTATCTAGTAATTTGATGGAAGAAATTATCAAAGCTAAAGAAATATATCCAGAATATAAATTCAATTTCTTTGTAAGTGATGATATGAAAGAAAACTTAAATGGATTAGATAAAGGTACTTTGTGGTTAAACGGTAAGGTAGATTTAGTCTTAATATTTGATGATCATATTGATATTTATGATTATAAGACTGATAAAAAAGGAAGTTTAAGCATGGATGGCTATAATAAGCATCTTGAAGATACTTATTCAAATCAACAAAGACTATATTGCTATGCTGTATCTAAGTGTTTCAACTTTGATATAAGTAAAATACAATATCATTTTTATCATTTATATATGTGAGAATAGATAAAAATAAAAATAAAACTTGATAAATTCAATTGTTTGTGGTAAAATATGTATAGATTTAAAAATATTAGTATATAATACTAATAAGTGGAGGACAAAATGAGTTTTTGGGATATTTTATTAATTATTGTATCAAGCTTATTGATTTTAATTATTATCTTACAAGAATCTGACGAAGATGCAACTTCTGCTTTCACTGGTGAAAAGTCTGATCTTTTTGCTAATAAGAAAGAAAGAGGAATTGAAGTATGGATCAAAAGAGTAACTGCTGGTCTATCTATCGTTTTCTTCGTACTATGTGTAGTTTGTGCTTTCTTTGCACATAAGGGATAATAAAATATATAAAATAGGCCTTTTAGGTCTATTTTTTTTGCTTAGGAGGAAATATGAAAGAAAGGATAATAGCTTTATTTAATGAATATAAATTTTTAAAGTTAGATGAGATTATCTCATTATTAAATGATAATAAAGAAATAATTGAAAATACTTTAAATGAATTATGTGATACATATATTTTATATAAGAATAAAAAAGGCAATTATGGCCTTCTTTCTTCATTTAATTACTACCTAGGTGAAATTGAATTAAAGAAGAAGGGCTATGGCTTCTTTAAGAGTGATAATTTAGATGAAGATGTTTTTATCAGTGAATATGATTTAGATAATGCACTTGATGGTGATACTGTCATTGCGTGGGTTGATGTCAATTCTAATAAGAATGCATCTGATTTACATGAAGGTCGTGTAATTAAAGTTATAAAACACAATTTAAAGATTATATGCAAGCTTATAAAGAAGTTTTTTCATAGTGATAATAAGATGCTTATATGTGAAACATATCCTGATGTTAAAATAATATGCGAAGATATCGCAAATTTAAATATTGGTGATATGGTATTATGTGATGTTATTGATGTTGATTTAATCAAAAAAGGTACGATTAGTGTCAACATTGATAAAAAAATTGGTAATATTGATGATAAGGATATTGATATCAAATCACTTATCTATAAATATGATTTAATTAATACATTTTCTGATAAGGTAATTGATGAAGTAAATGATGTAAATAAAAGATATTTAAATGAATTTGAAAAAGAACATCAAAGAAGAGAATTCATAAATCGAGATATTATCACAATTGATGGTGCTGATGCTAAAGATTTAGATGATGCTGTATCAGTTAAAAAATTGGACAATAATAATTATTTCTTAGGTGTATATATAGCTGATGTAAGTTATTTTGTTGGTGAAGATACTGAACTTTCTAAACAAGCATTAAAAAAAGGAAACAGTGTTTATTTATTAAATAAAGTAATTCCAATGCTACCTGAAAAATTGTGTAATGACTTATGTAGCTTAAATGAGAAAGAAGATAAATATGTAATTGCGCTTGAATGTATTATTGACAGTAAAGGTAATGTGAAAGAAAGTGAATTAAAAGAAGCAATCATTAATTCAAAGCATCGAATGACATATGATAATGTGAATATCTTGATTGATTATCTAAAATCGAGTGATAAATATCATTTTGAAAGAATGGATATTGTATCCAAATATCAAGATATTTTAGATATGGTTCAGGATATGAAGGACTTAAGCTATATCTTAAGAGCTAAAAGAAATTTAAGAGGTGCCCTAGATTTTGATATTCCTGAAGCTAAATTTATCATTGATGATAAAGATGGTAAAATATTAGATGTAGTACTTCGAGAAAGATTTGATGCTGAAAAGCTAATTGAAGATTTTATGATATGCGCAAATGAAGTAGTTGCAGAAACAATCACAAATCTAGATTTACCATTTATTTATCGTGTGCATGATGAACCTAGCGCTTTAAAGATAGAATCATTAAAGAATTTACTTAAAGGCACTAAATATAAGCTTAATATGCGTTCTAAAACATT
>JAEEHM010000050.1 GCA_016280895.1 Bacillota bacterium | reverse complement strand
TCAGGTTTAGAATTTATTGATAATTATAATTCTAATAATGTCGATAAAACAAGTTCAGATTCTGGATGGTTACCATTCATATAGAATATATATAATAAGAAAGAAGAATGAAAAATCATTCTTCTTTTTCCTTTTAAAAGATATCAAAATATGATATACTATTTATACTTGGGTGACAATATGAAAAAGATAAATATAATCTTTATTTTAATATTATGTTTGTTGATGCTTACATCTTGTAATAAAAATGCAAGCATGAAGATGATCACACTTGATGATGCTTTCAGCATCACTCCATATATTAACATTTATGGAAGTGAAAAAGATATCAATAAATATCAAAATAAAATCTATACTGATTTATCTAAAATATTAAAAGATTTAGATGACAAATATAATGTAAATAAAGAGAATAGTTTAATAAGTAATATCAATAAAAATGCATATGAAACTGATGTAGAAATTGATGATGAATGTTTAAAGATTATCAATACTGCACTTAGAATATCAAGTGTTGTTTCTGATAAATATGATATTAGTATTTATCCTTTATCAAAACTATGGGATTTTAAGAATAAGTATTACACAAACAATAATTATAATAATCCTCCAAGAGGAGAAGATATTAATGAAATATTATCTTTAATTGATTATCAAAATATTGAAATAAAAGATCACAAAATTAGATTTAAAGTAGAAGGAATGGAAATAGATTTAGGTTCTATTGTGAAAGGATATGCTTGTGATTTAATTGCTGGTGTGATGGATGAAGAATATAATATGTTTTCTTATATTATAAATATCGGTGGAAACATCTATGCTAAAGGGGAAAGAAATAAAAAAACTGGATTTAAAGTTGGTATTCAAACTCCATTCTTTAATGATAGAATTAAAGAATATGATGATAATGATTTAAGAAATGAGGGCTATTATTTAGGTTATATTACATCTAATTTAGAAGGTACTACAGTTGTAACATCTGGTATTTATGAACGTTATATCAAAACTGAGGCTGGTATAATGTATCATCATATCTTAGATAAATATACGGGATATCCAATTGATAATGATATTGAATCTGTAAGTATTGTGATTGATGAAAATAATAAATCAATTGAAGCTGATGGATTGTCAACTGCGCTATTGTGTATGGGTAAGACTGATGCTTTAAATTATGCTAATGAGCATGGCTTAAAAATCGTAATTGCGACTAAAGATAAAGAAGTAATAGTATCAGATAAGTTAAAAGATGAGTTCGTATTTAATGAAATATTAGAGAAAATGGGATACACTTATAATAATAAGTAGGAAATATTTAATTATTAAAAAGTAAGGAATATAAGAAAAATGAAAGAAAATAATATCTTTTTAAAGGAAGAATCTTTATTTATATCAAAGGTAAATAGTTTGTTTAATAATAAAGAATATTTACAAGTAGCTGCTTTAAGACATAAGGTATTTGAAAATATTGACTTATATAAAAAAACAGAAGTTATTTATCAAGTTACATCTTCTCTATTCTTTGGAAGATTCTTTGAAGAAACAATTAGTTTTATTGATGAGCTTAGAAAGAAAGAAGTAGAGAATATGTTATATTCATTTTATTATTTAGCTTCATGTATTGCTCTTGATGATATCAATTTAGCAAAGAGTTATTTAAAAAGATCCAAATTGATGAATGATAATTATATTAGTGAAATAATAAGTGAAGATGGAGCTAATTATTCAAATATTTTAAATGCTGAAAATATTGATGATATTCCATGTTTACTTTTAATCAATTATGTTAATGAATTTGATAAAGAAGGAAAAGATGTAGAAAAAGATTTTAAACAAGAAGATATTAGAGTATATAAATATTTTGAAATGATTGATAATATCTATCTACTTAATTATGATAGTGAAATAGTAGATTATATGATTAATATTGGCAAGTTGCTTTTTCAAAACTAAATACTTGCAAAATGATGAGAATAATAGTATAATAATTAAGATAAAAAAATAAATACTTAAGGAGATATAAAAATGAGTGTAAAATTAGAAAAAATTTCTGGATGTAAAGTTAAATTAAACTTCACATTAAAAGAAGAAGAATTTGATTTAGCCTTAGATAAGGCTTTCCAAAAAGTTATCAAGGATCGTGAAGAACCTGGATTTAGAAAAGGAAAGATGCCAAAGAGCATGTTCATTAAGAAATATGGTGTTGAAGCATTATACAATGAAGCACTAGATTTCGCTATCAATGCTGCTTTTATTGATGCTATTCAATCTAAGAAGCTTGAAGTTGTAAATGAACCTAAGGTTGATATTGATTTTGAAACATTAGGACAAGGTAAGAAATTAAAGTTTTCTATTGAAGTTGAAGTTTATCCAGAAGTAACATTAGGACAATATAAAGAACTTGACATCAAAAAAGAAAGTGTTAAGGTAAATAAGAAAGATGTTGATGAATACATTGAACGTGTATTAAAACAACATGCTGAATTAGTTGTAGTTGAAGATAAGGCTCTTGAATTAGGCAATACTGCTGTATTTGATTTTGATGGTTCAGTTGATGGTGTTCATTTTGAAGGTGGAAAAGCTGAAAACTATTCACTTGAAATCGGTAGTGGTAGATTCATCCCTGGCTTTGAAGATCAAATGGTTGGTATGAAGATTGGTGAAACAAAGAACATCAATGTGAAATTCCCTGAAGATTATCAAGCTGAAAACCTAAAAGGTAAAGATGCTGTATTTGAAGTTAAACTACATGAAATCAAACAAAGACAAATCCCTGAATTAACAGATGAATTTGTGAAAGATGAATTAGAAATTAAAGAAGTTAGTACAGTTAAAGAATATAAAGACTTCGTGAAAGATGTAATCAAGAAAGATAAAGAAGAAGCTGCAGAAAATAAATTCACTGATGATTGTGTAACAAAAGCAGTTGAAAATGCAACTTTAGAAGTTCCAGAAGGAATGGTTGATACAGAAGTTGATCATCAAATCAAAGGAATTGAAAGACAAGCTAAGATGTATGGTATGCCTGTTGATGTACTTCTTAAATATTCTGGTATTGAAAGTTTAGATGTTTACAAAGAAACTATTAGACCAAGTGCTTTAACTGCAGTTAAACAAAGATTAGTTTTAGATGAAATCGCTAAGGCTGAAAAGTTAAAAGTTAACAAGACTGATTACGAAAAAGAAGTTAAAGAAGTTATTAAAGAAACTGGTAAGAGTGAAGAAGAAGTTAGAAAGCTTTACACAATTGAGGCTATCACTCCATATATTCTTACTCAAAAAGCAATCAAGTTAATTAAAGATAACGTTAAAAAAGAAGAGAAAAAAGAAGAAAAATAAAAGTATTATATTTATAGATAGGAGGCATTATGGGAACAGAGAATAATGACAACAACAATGTACAAGTTTGTTCATTCTGTGGTCTACCAGCAAGTGATGGTAGAAGATTAATTCAAGGTAATAATTGTTTTATCTGTGAAACATGTATTGGTGTCTGTTACCATATGCTAGACATCAATGATGATATAGATGAAGATCTTGATGAAATCAAAGATGAAGAAGAAAAAGATGATTTTAAATTAGAATATTCTCCAAAAGAGATATATGATAAATTGAGTGATTATGTAGTTGGACAAGATTATGCTAAAAAAGTATTGAGTGTTGCTGTATATAATCACTATAAAAGAGTTACCAACAATCTATATAAATATAAAGATGTCGATATCGAAAAAAGTAATATTTTAATATTAGGTTCTACTGGTTCTGGTAAAACACTACTTGCTCAAACTTTAGCTAAGATTTTAAATGTTCCATTCGCAATTGCTGATGCAACAAGCCTAACACAAGCAGGCTATGTTGGTGAAGATGTTGAAAATGTGTTATTACGTTTACTTCAAGCTGCTAAATGGGATTTAGAAAAAGCACAAAGAGGAATTATTTATATTGATGAAATTGATAAATTAGGCCGTAAAGGTGATAATGTATCAATTACAAGAGATGTTAGTGGTGAAGGTGTTCAACAAGCATTGTTGAAAATACTTGAAGGCACAGTTGCTAATGTACCACCTGGAGGTGGAAGAAAGCATCCACATCAAGAATTTATTCCATTTGATACAACTAATGTTTTATTTATCTGTGGTGGTTCATTTGAAGGAATCACTGAAATTGTTAGACAAAGATTAGGTAATAAGGTAATTGGTTTTAATGCAGACAGCGAAAGTGCAAATATCACTGATAGCGAAGCATATGTAAAAGTAAATCATGATGATATTCAAAAATTTGGTATCATTCCTGAATTAGTTGGAAGACTACCAGTTATTGCAAGCCTAAGTCCTTTAACAAAAGATGAATTAGTTAGAATATTACAAGAACCTAAAAATGCAATTCTTAAACAATACAAAGCAATGTTTGCGATGGATAAGGTAAATCTAGATTTTACTGATGATGCCGTACTTGAAATTGCGAATATTGCAAGTAAGAAAAATACAGGAGCAAGGGGACTTAGATCAATCATTGAAAATATCATGCTTGAAATAATGTTTAATATTCCTGAACTTCATAATTTAAAGAAGGTTACGATTACTAAAGATGTTGTATTGAAAAAAGAAAATGCTAAAATAGAATACAATGAAGAAAAATCATTTGATGATTTAGATGATAAAAAGACAGCTTAAGACAATTTTAAGTTGTCTTTTCTAAACTAGAGGAGACTAATATGAAATCATATGGAATAAATAGAATATCTAAAGACTTAGTTGAATTTGCCCTTGTATATGATAATTTAGAGTTTAGTGAATTAAACGATCAAGTATTAGATATTATTAATTACAATTCAATTGAAATTGAAGATGAAGATTATTTTAATAATGAATTCTATTGTTCGATAATGGCTAATATGGTACTAGAAGATATTGATGAAATCAATAGAAAAGAAATGAATATCGTTTTAGTCAAATCATTATTAGGTAAAGCAAGAATTATTGAAATAAGTGATGATGAAGTGATGATAATTGTAAGAATCGCAAATGCACTTGAAGATTTAAAGATTAAAATTCCTGCATATAAAGACATAATGAAAGAAAAGTTTATTCCAGATAAAGAGGCATTAAATGCCATTATCAATTATGTTTTAGTAAATAATGGCTTTGTGAAGAAAAGTGATGTCGATGTATATAATCATAATTGTTTGGTGGAAATTGATGTATATGGAAAGAATGTATTAGTTGATGATAGCTTTAGTTTAATAAAAGATAAATATGAATTATTAGGCTCTCTTGAAGGAAAGAAAGTCGGAGATGAAGTTGCTGTTAAAAATGTACTAATGAACAATAGGTTAGAAAAACATAAGATAGCAAGAATCTATGAAATAAAAGAAAAAGAATTAAGTGATGATATTGTGTTAAAATTAAATTATCATAATACTAAAACTGTTGAAGAATTTAAGAAAACATTTGAAAATGATTTTAATAAAGCAAGTCGTTTTAGTTTTAGATTAACATTGATATATGATGAACTAATTCAAAAATCAAATAATTTTAATATCACTAAATATTTATATGATTTTGCAAGTGAAGTAATTAGTTTTGACACAATTGGTAAGTTTTCAAAAGAAAAGAAATATGATTTAATAAAAAGTAGAATAATAGAAGCATTTTTAGAAGAAAAGTATTATAATATAGATGTAGCTAAAAAATATGATATTACATATTTGCATCCACTTTTTAAAAGTGAATATGATATGTTGAAGCTACTTAAAAATATTTTTGATACTGATTTTGAATCATATCTTGAATCAAGAAGAAATGATGCTTTATTATACACATTAATAAAAAAAGGAGTATTTAATCATGATTAATGAAACTGATGTTTTAACAATAACCCTTCCCGCAATGGCTGTTAGAGGTATTATTCCGCTTCCAAATAATGAAATGAAATTAGATGTTGGAAGAGATGATAGTATCTTAGCTATTAAAGAAGCAATCAATACAGCTGATAAGGAAATGGTCTTATTCGTTCAAAAGAAATTTAATCAAGATAAGGTTAATCCAGAAGATTTAAATAAAATGGGATTAATTGTGAGAATATTATCTAATACTAAGCAAGCAAACATTGTGAAATTAGAAGTAAAGGGAATCATCAGATGTGAAGTTGTGGAATTCGTGTCTGTAGTGCCTTTTATGAAGGCTACTGTTATCACAAAGCCTTTTGAATCTACTGACATTAATGCAGAAATAGCGTGTGTTAGAATGCTTGTGAATGAATTAGAAGGAATTGGTCCAAGATTATTCAAAAACAATCCTGCGCTTATTAAGCAAGTTTCTAGTGGAGTTACTGCTGATAAATTATGTGATTTGATTGCATATAACCTACCTTTAGAATTTAATTTGAAACTTAGATATTTAAATAATCCTTCTGTATCTGAACGTCTTGAATATGTTTTAGAAGATATTAGAAGAGAAAAATATTATGAAACAATCGAAAATGAAATTGAAACTAAGGTAAGAGAAAATATCAATGAGAGCCAAAAAGAATATTACCTAAGAGAAAAGATGAAAACTATTCAAGAAGAATTAGGTGATAAAGCAAGAAAAGATTCAGAAATTGATGAATTAAGAAAGAAGATAAAAGAAGCAGGTATGCCTGCTGCTATTGAAGAAAAAGCCTTGAATGAACTGCAAAGATATCAATCATATTCTGTTAATAATGGTGAAGGTGGTATTATTAGAACATACCTTGATTTCATAATTAGCTTACCTTGGAGTAAAGAAGCAAGTGAAGAAAATGATATCAAGAAAGCAAAAGAACAGCTTGATAAAGATCATTATGGCTTAGAAAAGGTCAAAGAGAGAATCTTGGAATATTTAGCTGTTTGTATAATGACTCATCATACACCACAAACTATTTTATGTCTTGTTGGTCCACCAGGTGTTGGTAAAACATCACTTGCGAAATCAATTGCGAAGGCATTAAATAGACCTTTTGTGAAACAAAGCTTAGGTGGTGTTAAGGATGAAAGCGAAATTAGAGGTCACAGAAGAACTTATTTAGGTGCACTACCTGGTAGAATTTTACAACAAATGGTAAAAGCAAAAGTAGTTAATCCTGTATTTTTACTTGATGAGGTTGATAAATTAACAAGTGATTACAGAGGTGATCCTGCTGCTGCATTGCTTGAAGTACTAGACCCTGAACAAAATAAATTCTTCAGTGATAATTATTTAGAAGAATCATATGATTTAAGTAAGGTATTCTTTATCACAACAGCAAATTATCTAGAAGCTATTCCTGCACCACTTCGTGACAGAATGGAAATCGTAGAGCTTTCTAGTTATACTGAATATGAAAAATTTGAAATTGCGAAACGTCATTTAATCGACAAACAATTAGATGCTAATGGACTTGCTAAAGCAGATTTTAGTTTATCAGATGAGGCTTTATGGCGTATTATTAGAGAATACACAATGGAAGCTGGTGTCAGAGAATTAGAACGTTTAATCTCATCTTTAGTTAGAAAAGGTATTAAATTAATCTTAGAAGGTGAGTTAAAGAAGGTTGTAATTGATGAGAATAATATTCCTGAATTCTTAGGAAAACCAAGATTCACTTACACTAAGATTGACGAACTTGACCAAGTTGGTATTGTTAATGGATTGGCATATACTCAATATGGTGGTGACACAATGCCAATTGAATGTACATATTACAAGGGTAGTGGCGAACTTAAATTAACAGGTAAGCTTGGTGATGTAATGAAGGAATCTGCATATAATGCACTTTCATATGTTCATTCACATGCAGCTAAATTAGGAATAAATGAAGAGATGTTTAAAGAAAATGATATTCATATCAATGTTCCTGAAGGTGCTGTACCTAAGGATGGCCCATCTGCTGGTGTAACACTTGCTACAGCAATCGCTTCAGCTCTAACTGGTAAAACTGTTGATCATTTAATTGGTATGACAGGTGAAATTACTTTACGTGGTAGAGTTCTTCCTATTGGTGGTTTAAGAGAAAAGTCAATTGCAGCTCACAGAAGTGGTCTAAAAACAATCATTATTCCAAAAGAAAATGAAAAGGATATTGAAGATATTCCAGCATCAGTAAGAGATGATATGAAGATTATCCCTGTTGCTTGTGTTGATGAAGTATTTAATTTAGCACTTAAGTAGCAAAATATTTGCGTTTAATATAATTTTATATTATAATAAAGATGATAAGGGGAGGAAGAATATGAAATTAAATCAAAAAGTATTTAAACAAGAAAAGGATGCTATCATTACTTATGCTGCTAAAGATTTCAATTTAGAATTAAAAGAATTAAAAGCATTTGAAATTGATGGTGCTAAAGAAAAACACGTTCCTGTTGTTAAATGTGATGGCAATTTAGTTGAAGTTACAGTTGGTGAAGTAGCACACCCTATGCAAGATGTGCATTTCATTGAATGGATTTCTATTGAAACTGATAAGGGATATCAAGTTAAATCTTTAAATCCAGGTGAAGAACCAAAGGCTAAATTCTTATTACTTGAAGGTGAAAAATTATTAAATGTTTATGCTTATTGTAATTTACATGGATTATGGAAAGCATAATAATAAATAAAAGTAATACTTAATTTAAAGTATTACTTTTTTTAAATCCATATGATATAATATAAATGGGTGATAAAATGAAATGTATTTTTTTATATAATCCATTTAGTGGAAAAGGAAATATTATAAAAAAATTAGATTACATAAAAGCACAATTATCAAAGAAATTTGAAATTGTGGATTTTTATGAAACCTCATCCAGAGAAGATATGGCAAGAATTGCACATGAAGCTTGTGCTAATTATGATTATATTATTTTTTCTGGTGGTGATGGAACCTTCAATGATATTTGTAACTGCATATCAAAAGAAGATAATAGACCAATTATTGGTTATATTCCATCTGGTACTGCTAATGATATTGCGAAAAATTTAAAGATATCAAGAAATATTAAAAAAGCATTGAATATTATTATAAATGGTAAGGTCATAAAACATGATGTTGGAATGATTAATGATCGTTATTTCATGTATGTTTGTGGTTGTGGAACATTCACATCTGTTAGTTATAAAACAGACCAAAAATGGAAGAAGCTCTTTAAAACACTTGCTTACGCATTTGATGGAATGAAGGAATTATTATCACCTACCTTAGTAAAAGCTAATATCACAATTGATGATAAAGATGTAATCGATGTTGAAAGTCCGCTTATTTTGATTTTGAATTCTAAATCAATTGGTGGAGTTTCCATGAATAAAAGAGGACATTTAAATGATGGATATTTTGATATTGTTGTATGTAAGAAATATATTTCTAATATCAATGGTATCGCTAATCTAGTAATAATTGGTACTTTTAAAGATAAGGATCATACTAAATATTATGATTTCTATCGTGGTAAAAATATTAAAATAAAAGTAGATGATAATATTGTATGGTGTGTTGATGGTGAAAAAGGACCAAGTGGAAGTGTTGAAATTAAAAACATCAGCAAGCACTTAAGTATTATTGTAGATAGAAAAACGAAATTATTTGAAGAGGAAGAAAATGAGAATCATAGCAGGTAAACATCGAAGTAGAATCTTAAAAACATTAGAAGGTAATAATACCAGACCAATGATGGATAGAATGAAGGAATCTGTATTTAATACAATTGGTCCTTATTTTGATGGAGGTATTTCTTTAGATTTATTTGGTGGTAGTGGTGCCTTATCCCTTGAAGGCTTAAGTAGAGGCATTGAAAAAGCATACATCACTGAAATTTCTAGAGATGCACTAAAGGTAATTAAGGATAATGTGGCATCTTTACATGAAGAAGAAAATATTGTAGTAATGAATTTAGATTACAAGATTGCGCTTAAAAGATTAGAAGGTATTAAATTTGATCTTGTATATTTAGATCCACCTTATAGGATGAATATCAATAATGAATTACTTGATTATTTACTTGAACATGAAATGTTGAATAAGGGTGCATATATTGTTTGTCATTATGTGACTGGTAATATGAAGATGGATGAAAGATTTAAATTAATCAAGAATTATAGTCATGATGAACATGAACTTACAATATATCAAAATTAAAAGCTTATCTTGATAGATAAGCTTTTTTTCTTAGTCAATATTTGTAACAACACCTGAAAATATAATTGTGTCTCCATAAGTTAATACAAAGATATATTCTTTATCAACTACAAATGTTTCATAAACATTTGTGTATTTGCCAGGTCCTGCTGCACCAGCAAGCCCTAACATTGTAATTGCAGCACCTTCAATTCCTTTTTTATTGACATCTAGTTTTGCGACATGTCTAATATTATTACAATATACTTTATTATCAGATAAATTAGAGAAATCACAATTATTAATATCAAATAGATTTTTAATATTAAAATCTTTCATTAAAGTATCTTTTAAATTCAAATCAGCTTCAGCCTTAAATTCTGGGAAGATACATTTAGTGTGGTATGCTTCAAATTTGTCATCATCCTTTGTGATATAATTAGAAGCTGTTGCAACACTCTTTATTACGCTTGCGTTAAATAAATTATTGATATTAACTCCATCATTTGGTTTAATAAAGTGTAAACAAATATTAGAAAGTGTATAAGTATGGAAAGCTGAATATGTTTCGGTAGTCATTGCTTTTCCGGAAGAATAATATCCTTCTAATAAAGATTTATTCGAAATATTTCCATTCAAGTTTTTGAATTTATATTCTTCAGATGCATATTTTAAATCTCTACCCATATCATTCCATATATCTTTTAGATATAAGGTATTCATAAGTAAGAAAAATGTATCTTCAGATATATCAAAATCTTGGTCGATTAAGTTATTTGTTTTTTCTTTCACGAATTGTCTAATGGCTTTATTTGAAGTTTTATTATTGTTGTTGAAATCTGCCTCATATGAATAACAATAATAATCATTTTGTAGATTATCTAAGCCACTATCTTTTAGTTTAATATCATTATCAATCCAAATTGAATTAGTAGATGTGATTTCTGAATATGGTTTTTCTGAACCATCTTTTCTTTCCATTAAGATGTTTGTGAAATAAGCTTTATAATATTCATTGAATGTTTCAAAATCAATATCAAAAGCACTTAATATTTCATCTCGTGTCTCGTTATTTGCTGCACTAACTGCAAGTCCTAACGCAAATTCAATTGAAAGAGGTGAACAAGCGAAATTTTCATTTTCTTTATATTCTTGTTTCAATAGAGATTCACTTAATTTTGAAGAAAAGATCTTCATTTTGTTTTTGAATTCAGCATAATCATCTTTTGTATATTCTGATACATTGGTTCTATAAGATATATCAACAGGTTCTCTCAAACAATTTAATTTAGCAAGTGCGCTTTTATTCGAACAAGCACTTAAAAGTAACATCATGGATATACATATAATTAACAATACTTTTTTAAATTTCATAAATTTCCCCTTATAATAAATAATACATTTTTATTGAATGAATAGTTTTAATTTATTTTAAATTATCAAACATTGTTTTTACTAATTTACCATTGTCTGATGATAATTCCCAAAACATAATTCCGGCTAATTTGTTTTCTTTAATGAATTTACATTTTTCTCTTACAGAATCAACATTATCAAATGATACATATTCATCATCATTATAATAAATTGGTGCTTTAGCATCTTCATCAAAGAAATATTTATAAGTAGATAAGGCACCAGCATCAATATCTTTGAATGGATAGCCCCATCTTGAAGGTTTCGCATCTTTCTTTAAAGGTCTTACCTTTCCATAGAAAGCAGAACCTAAAATCATCTTTTCTTTTGGAAAACCAAATTTGTTGTAAATTTCAACTGTTTCAAGTGCGGAAATATTAGAATATTTTGATGGGTATAGATTTGTGTGATGAGAGAATGATAATGAACGAGATGATCCCATATCATATGTCATTAGATTTAAATAATCTAAAATATTTGCAAGTTTATCTAATTCTAAGTGACTTGCACATTCTCTTGATGCACCAACTGCAAATGTAAGTAATTGTTGTTTAGGAAGTTTATCTAATTCTTTTCTTAATAATTCCATAAACAATGTGAAGTTTTCTTTATCTTCTGGTCTTGCTTTTATACCAGCAGAGTCCATACATGGATATTCCCAATCTAAATCAACTCCGTCTAAATTCTTTTCTTTGATAATTTTAATAATTGAATCAACAAATGTTTTTCTTGATTCAGCTGTTAATACAGCATCACTAAAACCATCAGCACCCCAACCTCCAATAGACAATGCTAGTTTGAATTGTCTATTGTCTAAATTAAGTAAACCATCTAAGCATTCTTCATCTGGGATGTAGCATTTACCATCTTTCACTAAACCAAAAGAAAAATTGACATAGTCGATGCCACTGAAATCAATGCTAGAAAGTTTGTCTACTCTTTTACAGAATAGATAAGCAATTATTTGTTTCATAATAATTCTCTCCTTAAAAAAATTATAACATATTATTCCTTAATTTCAAATAGAAAATAATTTTTTACTTGATTTTTAGAGCACTTAGTTGTATAATAGTTGTAGTTTAATTCTCCCAGTAGCTCAGCTGGATAGAGCAACGGCCTTCTAAGCCGTGTGTCGCAGGTTCGAATCCTGTCTGGGAGGCCATATTGAATAGTCAAAGATGATACAAAAAATGTGTCATCTTTTTTTAATTTGAATATTTAGAAAAAAGCAAAAGTAAAATACCTCAAATATTGGAAATGAAATACATCAAATCTTAGAAGTGAAAATCCTCAAATATTAGAAACAATTTTACTCAAATTCTTGAAATTGCCATTAAAATATGATAAAATATTGTTGAGGTGACTAATCTATGTATAAAAGAAGAGTATCAGATAGTATATTAGATAATAAACTTAAAACTTTTGGTGGTGTTTTAATAGTTGGCCCTAAAGGTTGTGGTAAAACAACTTCTGCAAAGCAGTATTCTAAAAGTGTTGTTGAATTTCAGAATGAAGAGACTAGAGATCAATTAATACAAACTGCAAATACTTATCCATCATTACTATTGATAGGAGATAAACCAAGACTATTTGACGAGTGGCAAGATGCGCCTAAGATTTGGGGTGCAATTAGAAAATCTATAGATGATGAGCAAAAAGTAGGATTGTATATTCTTACTGGTTCAACTTCTACAAACGTGGAAACACCCCATACTGGTACATTAAGGATAAGTACAATGAAGATGTATCCTTTGAGTTTATATGAGACTGAAGAATCAAATGGAACTGTTTCACTATTGGAATTATTTAATAATCCTGATTCATTTGATGGTTGCATATCCAAATTAGATATTCCAGGTTTAATACGTGCAATTTGTAGGGGTGGTTGGCCATCTTGTTTTATTATACCAGATGAAAAAAATAAATATGATGTCGCATATGATTTGGTGTATCAAACATGTCATAAGGATATTTCTAATATTGATAAAGTTAAGAGAAATCCAAAATGGGCAAAAGCTATATTAAAATCATATTCTAGAAACATATGTACACTAACTGATTATAAAACAATATACAATGATGTTAGAATAAGCAATGATATATCAGAAAAAACAATAAGTGAATATATTCAAAAACTTGAACAACTTTATATTATTGAAGACATTGATGCATGGTGTCCTGCGATTAGATCAAAAACAGTAATTAGATCAAATCCTAAGCGAAATCTAATTGATCCTTCAATTGCTGTTGCATCATTAGGTTTATCACCAGAGTATTTTAATACAGATTTAAAGACATTAGGCTTTTTATTTGAATCCTTGTGCATAAGAGATCTAAAGATTTATTCATCAAAAATGGATGGTGTGTTGTCATATTATCATGATAGATATGGATTAGAAGCAGATGGTGTATTACATTTACGTGATGGTCGTTATGCATTATTAGAATTTAAACTAGGATCATTTGAAATAGAAGAAGGTGCTCACCATTTACTAGAAATTGAACGTTTAATTAGAGTATTTAATGAAAAGGAAAAACAAGCTCCTTTAAGATTACCAGATTTAAAAATAGTTATAACTGGTACGCAATATGGCTATAGAAGAGAAGATGGGGTATTTGTTATT
>JAEEHM010000049.1 GCA_016280895.1 Bacillota bacterium | reverse complement strand
AGCAACTACTTCATAACCTTTAGCACCAAACATTTGTCTAAAAGCTAAACGGCCAATACGACCAAAACCATTAATAGCAACTTTTACAGCCATAATTTTAAAATCCTCCTTATTGATTTTATTACGTATATATTATACTCTAAATTGAAAAATAAATCAAGAGATATAAATTTAATAAAAAGCCCAATAAAAAAAGTAAAACATTTTCAAATCCTTTTTTAAGATTTGTTTATGTTTTACTTTTTTATATATTAATTTCTTCTACCAAAAATAATGATAGCAAGTCTTAATAATTCAACGTAAATCCAAAGCACAGTATATGAAATACCAAATGCTAACATCCATTCTGCTTGTTTTGGACCACCTGCATCAACAAGTTGTTTAGCTCTTTCCATATCTGAGATTAACACAAAGGATGCAATGATTAATGAAATTGCAGATACACCTAAGCTTAACCAAATATTAGATGAATCAATAAAACCAAGCCATGAAAGAATCATAATCATAAGTAAGGAAATTAAGAATCCAAACATAAATGTGATTAAGAAACGATTAAATGTTCTTGTTACTTTCACGATTCTTGTCGCAAATAATAAGCCACAAACAACTACAACTGAAAGAGTTGCGGCAACAACTGCAAACACAATTCCTGGAATAAATTCATTCGCAATCATTGATATTACTCCCAAAAACATTCCTTCACCCATACAATATAGTGTTCCAAAGAAGAAAGCTAATCTAAATGAATTCATGGCTACTATTGCACTAATGAAGCCAGTAAAGATACTTGCCACTAAAAATGCAAAATATGCTTGTGGGAAATAGGCCATTAATAAAATACCACCGAAACCTGATGCGATTGTGATAGCTAGAAAATATAATATTTTTAAGCCTAAACCTAAATATGTCGCATTTTCAATAAGTATTCTTCCGCCTTCACCTTCTCTTGCTACTTCATCAACTGATTGGCTCAAATTATTTACCTTGTTAAATACAGGATTATTTGAAGTTCTCATAAAAAAATACTTCCTTTCTTTATTATAATACTATATATATTATAACACATTTATTTAAATAATTCTTAAATACTAAACAATCCTACTTGAGAATCTTCTGGTAAGTCACCAAATACACCCATTTGATTCATCCTTTCAAATTGCGTATTATTTAATTTTGTTCGATTTAATACATCCTTCTTTGAAGTAAATGGAGCTTGTTCTCTTGCTTCTACGATACTTCTTGCTGTGCTCTCTCCAAGTGAATCAAGAGCATTAAATGGTATTAATAAAGTCTTACGATCTTCTAATACTTTGAAATTAATAGCTTCAGATTCATTGATATCCATTTGTTTGAAAGAATAGCCTCTTGCCAACATTTCAATTGCTAACAATAATGTTTCAAATGTTTCTTCTTCTTTATTGCTGGCAACTTTACTATCTTTCTTTCCTTGAAGTTCTATTAGCTTTGCTCTGACTGCATCAAATCCTGCTGCCATTGCTTCTACATCATATGCATCAGCTCTTCTTGAGAAGAATCCTGCATAATAGAAAATAGGACGATATACCTTAAACCAACCAATACGTAGTGCCATAATAACATATGCAGTGGCATGTGCTTTAGGGAACATGTATTTAATTAATTTACATGATTCAATATACCATTTTGGTACACCATATTCCAACATTTCTTGCTCTTGTTTTGGCTCTAATCCTTTACCTTTTCTTACCTTTTCCATGATTTTGAAAGCATCGATTGCTGGTAAATTCTTTTGCATCAAATAAACCATAATATCATCACGACATCCAATTAAATCATTAAATGGAATCTTATCAAAACCAGGTTTTAATCCCAACATGAAATCACGGGCATTTCCATTCCAAACATCAGTACCATGTGATAATCCAGATATTTTCAACAAATGGGCAACACTTGTTGGTCTTATTTCACTCAACATATCCTTAGCTAGCTTTGTTCCAAATTCTGGAATACCTGTTGTTCCAATAGTTTGACCAAATGTTTGATCAGGAACAAGTCCTAATGATTCAAGTCCATTAAATAATTTAAATACACCAGCATCATTTAGTGGAATATCTTCAACCTTATCAAATGGGAATTCATCTGGATATTTATGTACAAAGTCCATTAAATGTCTAATCATTGTAGGATCATCATGGCCCAAAATATCTAGCTTCAATAAATTAGATTCAAATTTATGATAATCGAAATGAGTAATACGCCAATTTGCGTTTGTATCATCTGCAGGATATTGAATAGGAATAACATCGGAATATTCAATTTCCTTTGGTATAACTACAATTCCACCTGGATGTTGACCAGTTGAACGCTTAGCACCTTCAATTTTCTTACCTAATCTTTCAATTTCAGTTCTTCTTGCTTGAATACCCTTATATTCTAACCAATGTCTAACATAACCTAAAGCCGTTTTTTCAGCAGTAGTTTGAATAGTACCAGCTCTAAATGCACGATCTACACCGAATACTGTACGACAGAATTCGTGAGCTTGTGCTTGGAAATCTCCAGAGAAGTTCAGGTCAATATCTGGAGTCTTTGAACCATCAAAGCCTAAGAAGGTTTCAAATGGAATATCAACACCAGCAGATGATAATTCATAACCACATACTGGACATGTCTCTTTTGGTAAGTCAAAACCAGTATCACGTGATTGAAGAATTGGATCTAACTTTGCTTGATTTTCATCAAGTGGATATTTAATCTTTTCATCTTCTGTTAATTTAAACGCAATGAAATGACAATGTGGACAATAATAATGTGGTGCCAACGCATTAACTTCTGTAATTCGCATCATGTGTGCTACTAAGCTTGAACCAACAGAACCACGGCTACCAACAACATAGCCAGCATCAGTTGAATATTTTACAAGCATATAGGAAATATAATAAATGGTTGCAAATTTATGACCAATAATACTATCTAGTTCCTTCTTTAATCGATCTTCGATATATTTAGGAATTGGATCTCCATATATTTCCTTAGCTCTTTCATATGTCATCTTTTCCGTTTCAGCTGCAACACTATCAATTCCCTTGTCCTTTAAGAAATCATCTTGAGGTGCAAATAATTTATTAGGGAATAATTCATATTCTTCAATTTCATCTGCAATTTCTAAGGTATTCTTACATACAATATCATAAACCTCATCACCTAAGAATGATAATTCAGAAATCATTTCATCTGTTGATCTAAAATGGAATGATGGTAAATAATCAACATCAGCAAGTGGATGGATACCACCACCAATTCTTGGAGCTTGAATATAAATTTCACGATATTTCTTATCTTCTTCATCAAGATGATGAACATCTCCAGTTGCAACTACTAATTTATTTAATTCATGAGCACATTTCACAATCGTTTTAAGTGTTGAAATGATGTCTTTTCTCATCTTCTTTTCTTCATCTTTTCTAACTAAAACATCATATAAAGAAATTGGTTGAATTTCAATATAGTCATAGAATGACATTACTTCTTTCAATTCTTCATAGCTCTTCTCATAAGCTGTTTCAAAGACATCACTATTAACACAAGCACTACCAATAAGAAGTCCTTCTCTATTTTCATTTAAGAATGATTTTAAAACACGAGGATTCTTATAGAAATGATTTGTATGTGAATCAGAAATAATCTTATATAAATTCTTCTTACCAACAGGATTTTTAGCAAGAATTGTGAAATGACTAGGATAAGCATATTTATATGCTTCTTCTGTACTAATTAAAGAATTAATCATATTGTAATTAGTAATTCCCTTATCTAGTAAGTCATTCAACATTCTAATAAAGATGTGAGTTGTCGCTTCAGCATCATAAATAGCTCTATGGTGTTGAGTCAATTCAACATCAAATAATTTACACAATGCACTTAAATCAAATCGTTTTAATTTATTTCCATAACATACTCTTGCAAGTTGCAAAGTATCGATTGTTGGAATAGGGGATGCATCAAAGCCAAGTTTTTTCAAATTAGCATAAATATGCGAATTATCGAATGTTGCATTATGGGCAACTAAAATACAACCTTGATAGAATTCTCTAAAGCGAGGAAGAACATCTTCAACACCCTTAGCGTTCATAACATCTTCATTAGTGATTGAAGTTAATTTAGTAATAAATTCACTAATGATTCCAACTGGTTTAACATATTCACTAAATTCATCAATGATTTGACCACGATATACCTTACATGCAGATACTTCAATTATTTCATTATAATTTGAAGATAAACCTGTTGTTTCTAAGTCGTATACAACATATGTAGCATCTGCTAAATTAATATCAGCATCAGTTAGCGCAATCTTGAATTTATCTTCATCAACAAGTCCAGCTTCAACACCAAAAATAGGTTTGATATTGTATGTTTTACAAGCTGAATAGAAATCAGGCAAACCATGAATATTATAATGATCGGTAATAGCAAGTGCAGTATATCCATATTCACTTGCTCTTCTTACATAATCTGCAACTTCTAATACAGAATCTTGCATACTCATTTTTGTATGTGCATGTAATTCAACACGTTTCATATCACATACTTCTACTTTTTTCTTTTCGGCTTTTCCAAAAAGCATACTATCTATAATGTTTAAAACAACATCTTTTGCATATGCATCATATGCAACACTACCATATACCTTAATAATAGTTCCAACCTTTACTTCATATCGATAATATGAATCAAGTGATTGGATTTTTTCTGAAATAAAAGTTTTTATTCTAATTGAATCGGTATTATCAGTAATGACACCTTCAAATAAAGGAAGAGTCTTACCATATTTTGTTTTTATATCACGAATCTCACATGATACAACTTCACCTTCAACAACAGCAAATGTATTACCATTCTTTTGTTGATATTCTATAACTTCTACATCTGAGGCAGGAATTGTAGATAGAGGAACAGGCTTTGCAGAAAGTGGAGTTTTCATTCTTGGTTGTTTCTTTCCATGTTCTGCAACTTCTTCCTTTTTATGACCTAAGCTATCATAATGGTTTTGATAATTTTGAATTTCAATATTTGCTTGTCTAGCTTTTTCATTAATCTTTGTTTCTGAAGTAATTTCAAATGGAGATACTTCTACTTCTAATGTAACACTAAGGCCATAGAATTTTAAATATGGTTCAATTTCCTTTAATGAAGAAAGAGCAATATTTTTATCATCTTCACTACCAACGAAGAAGCGAATACGATTGTCAAAATATTCTACCTTAAATGTAGATAAAATACCTACTCTTGGTTTCTTTTGACTTACAGCATTAAAAATATATTCATAATATATTTGTAGTGCTTCTTTAGTGATATTATTATCATCATATTCAAGATTTAATGTTAAATTAGAAAAGCCCATTACTGAAGTAAAGTAATCTTTAAATGCAAGACGGATTTGTTTTTCTAGATTAACATCAATTACTTTTGGAAACGCAATTGTTAATTTAGCACTTAAACCATCTTGTTTAATCTCTAAGCTTTGAATTCTTCCTTCTTTTAAAGAATCAATAACTTCAATATTTGCTTTTTCTAATAATTGGATAAACTTTTCGCTGGTATTCATAAATTGCCTCTTTTTCTAGTAACATTATTATATCATAAACTTTACTATCTTTAAAGACATTTTATTATGAAAGATTTTCATAAAAAAAGAAGATACAAAAATAATTTTTGTTTCTTCTTTTCTCTTATTTTATTCAGTTCTTAAAGCATCAACTGGATCCTTCTTAGCAGCAAGAGATGCTGGAATTAAGCCGGAAATTGCAGTTAGCAAGATGCTTATTAGAATCATAATTAAGGCACTTGGAATAGTAAGTGTCGCAATTGTATATACACCACTTAAGCTTCCAACAATCAAATTGATGATTGCTGATAATAAATATGTAATCAAAATACCAATTACACCAGAAACACCACCGATAATAAATGTTTCCACATTAAATAATCTCGATACATCCTTCTTTCTACCACCAAGTGATCTAATAACACCAATTTCTTTAACACGTTCAATAACAGAAACATATGTGATAATCGCAATCATTACTGTCGAAACTACAAGTGATAAAGCAGTGAACGCAATTAAAGCGGCAGTAACAATAGTAATCATTGAGCTAATCATACTAATGATTAAAGATAAGGTATCAGTATATGTAATCTTTTCACGATCAGAATATTTAACTGTTTCACCATTAATTACTAAATCTTTTTCTTCATTCCACTGATTCAAATATGCAAGCATATCTTCCTTAGATTCAAAGTCATAATTGTAGATTGCAATTCTTGAAGGTAAGTTTACACCACCAAGTGATCTTAATGATAAGGTATAATAATCAGGAATTGATGTTCCAATATAGCTTGCAATGATACTTGAATAAGAATTTGTTGATCCAACCAAACCATTTACATCATTATATTCAACACCTTTAAGGCTATATGAATATTTATATGTAATACCAATTGCGGTATTTCCTTGAATTACTGATGTATAACTATCCTTATTAGGATCTTCTTGTAATGATTTAACGATATTACTATTCATTGAATTGTTTAATACGTATTCAGTAAGTCTTGGTGAATAATATAGGCCAGTTGATAATGAACCATATGATGTTCCTTCTTTAATTTTAAGAATTGAAGTGATTGTTAATTCAATACCATCATTCCAAGTAGTACTTACATATGGATTATAATAATATGGGTATAATTCTTTTAATGAGTCTAATACTTGCTTAGTATAAACATCATTATTTGGATACCATGTATATTTTTTACTTGCAAGTTCACTATAATCAAAACTATCTTTATATAAAGCTTCATCATATGGATTATCTGTTGCTTTATAGATGATAGATAAGAATTCATCTTGACTATAATATCCAAGTTGAGCAAGTGTTAAATCAGAAAGTGAGTTGTCATCATTAATAACTAATGTAACTTCATTCATATTTTCTGGAAATACATGATTTGTGTTTTGATATACAACATCATATTGATTTAAAATAAAATCTTTGTTATCTGGAATTTGGGTAAATATACTATCAAGTTGTGATATTAATGAAGCATAATCCTTTAGTTCAGTTGTTCCTAAGATGTTCTTATACATTTCTTTTAATGCATACAAGCTCATCTTAAAATCACCATTTTCTAAATTAACATCAGTATATAGATTATTAATCATCGATATGCCATATCTTAAATCAATAGCAGCATAATATTCTTTTGGCATTGCTTTTAAGAAATTGATGTAATTATCATCGATTTTGTTTTCAACTAAGTAAGACTGCATTGTTTTACTTCTTTGAACTAAGTAATCAATGACCATATCAACATTAATTTTTCCATCTTTAGTTCCGTATTTAAATGCTTCTTTTTTATCAGATGTACTTGTCGTATTCATGATTGCATTAATATCAATAGTGCTTTCTTCAATAGCAACAGGGTTTCCTGATAGCATATCATTTTGCATTTTCTTAATATAGTTTTGTACACCAGTTGATACTGATAATACAGTAGCTACACCGATAATACCAATTGAACCAGCAAAACATACCATTAATGTACGTTTTAATTTTGATATTAAATTTCTAGCTGATAATTTAAATGAAGTCCAAAAACCTAATTTAGATTTCTTTGTTAAATTCTTTCTAATTTTTGAAGGATTTTCTTCTTCAATCTTATTCATTTCATCATCACTTAAAGGATTAGAATCAGATATAATCTTACCATCTAATAATCTAATGATACGATTTGAATATGTATCAGCAAGTTCTGGATTATGAGTAACCATAATAACTAATGTTTTTGATGATAATGATTTAACCAAATCCATTACTTGAGTTGATGTTACAGTATCTAAGGCACCTGTTGGTTCATCAGCAAGTAATATTTCCGGGTCATTTACAATAGCACGTGCAATTGCGACACGTTGACATTGACCTCCAGATAATTGGTTTGGTCGCTTATTGTATTCTCCACTTAAACCAACATCATCTAAGGCTTTCTTTGCTTTTTTAATTCTTTCTTCTTTTGAGAAGCCAGCAATACTTAATGCAAGTTCAACATTTTCTAAAATAGTTTGATGAGGAATTAAATTATAGCTTTGAAAGATAAAACCAATTCGGTGATTACGATATGTATCCCAATCACGATCATTATAATTCTTAGTAGATACGTTATCGATAAATAATTCACCACTTGTATAATGGTCTAAGCCACCAATGATGTTAAGAAGGGTTGTCTTTCCACATCCAGATGGTCCTAAGATTGACACAAATTCGTTTTCTCTAAAATTAATGCTAACACCTTTTAATGCTTGTACTTTTGTGTTACCAGCAATATAATCTTTTGTAATATTAACTAATTTTAGCATCTTTGCCTCCTTGTAGTTTTTTGATTAAGAACTTTATTTCACAAAGTTCTTCATCTTCTAATTTTTCAAAGCCTTTTAAGAAATAGTTAACTATTTCCTCGTTTGTTTTTTCCACAAATTCTTTTCCCTTATCTGTGATACAAACTATTGTTATTCTGGCATCTTCTTCACTTTTTTTCTTTATTACTAATTTTTTAAATTCCAAATTACATAACATTACCGCAATTCTTGCAGTAGAAACATTTAACACTTTTGAAAGATCGCCTGCACTTACTTCTTCTTTGCTTTCACATAGATATTTAAGTAAAGGATAAGATCCTCTGATTTTATCATCAAGAAAATCAATGCATTTTTTTGTTTCTAATTTACATAATTCTTCGATTATTTCTTGTGTTATTTGAAACCTATTCATATTTTCACCAATTTATCTAATACTGTTAGATATTATACTACTGTTTATATAAAGTTTCAACCTGAATACACTTTCATTTTTTTATCTTAAGAAAAAATTAAGGAAGCATAATGCTTCCTTAATTATTCTTATTCACCCTCTATATCTAGGTTCTTATTTTTACCTACATATACTTCTTTAATTTCATGTTCTTTAATGTACTTTGTCCATTTAATATAACCATATGTTGTATTAGTGAAATATGCTGCTTTTAATACAAGTAATACCCATTGGCCTAAAATAATGTTCATTATTGTTTCTAAGATAGCACATATATACCAAGCAATCCATTGTTCTCTTATTCTGAATAAAATATACAAACCATTACATACACCTACAGCACTCGCAAAGGCATCTAAATAACACAAAGCGATTTCTGCCTTTGAACCTGATGGTAACAGACCATCATTATCAATTAATGTGAATAAATAACCAACACCAATTGTCCATGCTACGATTGCAAGGATGATTAATACTTCATGCCATCCCTTTAATCTTCTAACAACAGTAAGTTCCTTTTCTTCCATATCCATATGCTTATGCCACTTAATAAAGCTAATGATATCAATAGGAATCCAAAATAAAATAGTTGTTGCCATTGTCGCAAATCTTTCACCAATTACAATTAATGTTGCTATTTCTATTACTTCCACAAATAATGATACAATAAAGTTCCATTTACTTTGTTTAGAAATTAATAGCTCACATAACACATTCGCAAATACATCGGCGATGTATAAGCTCATTATTACAATAGGATTAATCTCTAAATCTTCTACTGAAGATGGGAAAAAGATTGCCACTAATATTGTAAGCACAATTACAGAAAAGAACCAAATCTTTTCATATGGTGTAAAAGCTTTCCAAAGTTTAATAACTCTTTCTTTCATTTTTAAAAACCTCAGTTATTTATTATATACTTTTTATGTAATTTTTGCAAACTTTTTCTACACAAATAATAAAAAAAGTGCTATTATATTATACGAGGTAATTTATATGATAAAAGATGAAATTAGAAAAGATATTTTAGACCTTGCGAATAAGGCTGAAGATGATTTGAAAGAAATATTTGCAAATGTAGATAAAACCTGTATGATCAATTCTAATCGTGTATTATCTGCGTTTATTGAAAACAATGTTTCTTATTCAGATTTTGCGGAAAGAAATGGATATGGTAATTATGACGCAGGTCGTGATAAACTAGAAGCTATTTTTGCGTATACATTAGGTATGGAAGATGCTTTAGTAAGACCACAAATTATGAGTGGAACAAATGCGCTATATTTAGCTTTTTCTGGACTTTTAAAACATGGCGATACCTTACTATCAATTTCTGGTAAACCATATGATTCACTACTTGAAATGATTGGTATCATTGGTAATTCTTCTCAATCTTTAAAAGCCTATGGTGTATCTTACGAACAAATCGATCTTGTAAATAATGATTTTGATACTGATAAAATTATTAATCGTTTAAAAGATAATAATGTAAAGGTTGCTGCCATTCAAAGATCAAGAGGATATTCAAGTAGAGATTCACTTACAATTTCTAAAATTGAAGCCATCATCAAAGAAATCAGAAAAGTAAATAAGGATGTTATTATCTTTGTAGATAATTGTTACGGAGAACTTGTTGAAGATAGAGAACCTGGTCATGTTGGTGCTGATATCGCTGTTGGATCATTAATGAAAAACTTAGGTGGTGGAATTGCATCAAGTGGTGGCTATATTGCTGGTAAAACCAAATATATTGAAATGATTGCTGATAGATTAACAGCACCAGGAATTGGAAAAGATCTAGGTGCTAATTTCAATCAAAACAGCAACTTCTTCAAGGGTATCTTTATGGCACCAAATGCAGTTAAATCAGCATTAAAAACGCAAATATTTGCATCTTACATGTTAGAGAAAATGGGCTTTAAAAATATTAAGCCACGATATAATGAATATCGTACTGATATCATCCAAACAGTTGAACTTGAAAATAAAGAGAATTTAGTTGCTTTTGCGCAAGGTATGCAAGCAGCATCACCAATTGATTCAAAGGTTCACATTCAAGCATCGCCAATGCCTGGATATCCTTTTGATGAAGTTATGGCTGCAGGTTGTTTTACTGAAGGAAGTACTATTGAATTAAGTGCTGATGCTCCAGTAGTTGAACCTTACACACTTTATATGCAAGGTGGCCTTACATATGAATATGGTAAATTATCAATAATGCTTGCATTATCTAAGATTCAAGAATTAATGAAATAATAATAAAAGATTCTATTCATGCGAATAGAATCTTTTTTAGCTAAATAATTGACCACCATCAATTCTTATAACTGTGTTATTGATGAAATTAGCTTTGTCACTGGCTAAGAAATATACAAGCTGTGCCACCTCGCTTGCTTTTCCATATCTTTTTACAAGAATCTTTTCTTGTTCTTCTTTTAAGAATTCTGCATCATAATCTTTTAACTCTGCTTCTGTTCCAATAAATCCAGGAGCTACTGCATTAACATTCACATAAGGAGAAAACTTAATAGCCAAATTATGTGTTAAAGAAATTAAAGCGGCTTTACTTGCATCATATGCTAATGTATCAGGATAGTATGTATTAATACCATTTGTAGATGCGATATTAATAATACGTCCCCATTTATTATTTATCATATATTTATATGCTCTTCTTGCAAGTATATATGCACCAATTACATTAACATCCATTGTTTTTTTGAAGTCTTCAATCTTT
>JAEEHM010000048.1 GCA_016280895.1 Bacillota bacterium | reverse complement strand
TAAGTAGCTTTGATAGCGCATTTGTGTTTAAATTGCCAAGTTCTAAATAACAATCTTCATTGAATATATCAATTAAATGTTTGTTATTCTTACTTATTTGAAAATGATTAGTAAGTACAGCCATCTTTCTTTCCTTTCTAAATAATTTGCATACTAGGTCATCCTATATTATAGCATTATTCAATTATTTTTAAAAGTCATAAATAAAAAAAGATTTTAAATTAAAAATGGCCTAAGTTACTTAAGCCATTTCCTTATCTAAATTTTTATCTTTTTTCTTAATATCTTTCGTAGATTTAATAATTTCTTCCTTAACTTCATCAATCATTTCTGCTTCAGTAATTTCATCTTCTAAATTGATATTATCAAGGATATCTTGTAAATGATATTCATCTTGTAGATATTTCTTAGTTTGTGCTCCAATTACAACTGTCATTGCAGCATTAATAATTCCTTGAGATGCTGATGATATTACAGTAGATATAGCACTTCCTAATAGAGGAATAGAACTTACAACTCCCCCAATTTTTTGAACAATACCAGAAGCTAAATTAGAAGTTGTAGATTGAATACCATAAGATAATAGGGCATTTTTTAATACCACAGCATAAATCTTCCAAAGTTTAGCATCAGAAGGTCTGTATCCATATAAGAAGACTATATCCTTAATTAAATTTAGCTCATAAGCAACTACAAATAAGGTATCTAATCTTTCTGATTGCGATATTGCAGTAGTAACACCAACCTTAACTGCATGATCTCTAATGATTGAATTTGCAGTCTTTTTAACATCCTTATCATAAATTTCTGTTAAATATTTCTTTAAATCACTATCATTTTTCATATTTCTTGCGATAGCAAGTTTACCAATAAGCTCACTATTATACCAAGCAACACCATCAGTAGATTGACTAAATTCTATCATCTTATCCGCAATCTTTTCTCTTAATGCTTTATTATGCTTTTTAGCTGATCTTGCGTTATATTTATTGACATTAACTTCAAAATATTCAGTTTTCTTTAACTTAATTAATGGAACGATATACACAAATATATACACAAATACACTTAACACAATACTTGCATAAAAGAAATAATTATTAATATCATATGCTTTCATGCATATCATAAATAAGCACGCAAAGATTACAACACCAATTAATGCAGCAACTAAAGTACTTAAATTCCTTGCAAGCTTAGTATATTGTCTTTTAGAATATTTATTTTCATATTCACTTAAAGTCATCTTCTTTTCAACTTTTTCAATTTCAATTTTCTTCATAGTTTCCTCCTATGCACACTAATTTTACCATATTATTATTAAAAAGAAAATAAAAAGATAAGTCTAAGCTTATCTTTTATTCATCAAATAAAGAATCACAGGTAATTGCGTGATATTTTAATTTTTTATTCTCAATTTCAAACACAAATTTTTGCCAATCAGTTCTTAAGATTTTAACATCCTTATTTCCATCTACTAAATATGAAATAGTTGGATAATTTCTAAGCCACCTATCAGTATTAGTAATTACTGCATAATCTGGTCTAATTAGAGCCATTGTCTCCTTAGAATTAGAATCATGTACACCATGATGAGCAACCTTATATAAATTGATTTTATCGATATTATATTTTTTATAAATAGCTAAAATTGCTCTTCGATTAAGATGATCAAGTTCTAAAAATTCACTATTATCACAATCAGTAATATCTCCGCCTAGATAGATATTAATACCTTCTAACTGACAGAATAATGAAATACAATCATAATTTTCATTAAAACGATTCATATGATAATATTTAGAATTTTTATCTTCATATATTCTTCTAATATTTTCATAAGAACCAAATACATCAAAATGAAAATCATAAAAATCTAAATGATCAAAGTCGTCTTCAATCATCACTAAATTAGATTTTTCTTTAGCTTTTTCTTTGATTTTATTTGCGGTATTAATTTCACCATTTCGATATTCTTCACCGGCATCATGGCCATTCGCATTAGTGCCATCATGTCCACTATAATCTCGCATATAAACATTATCAATTAAAAAATCATCAAGTAGATTAATCATACAGCCATAATGATCATTATGAAAATGTGTTAAAAGCAAAAAATCAAGTCTTTTAATATTTAATTCTTCTAGATATGCTTTGATCATTGGGTAATAAAAATCAGACCCAGAATCAATAAGCGCAAAGTGACCTTGGCTTTCAATTAAGATACTATCTGACCAAATAGTATTTAAAAAATGTATTTTATTTTTCATTAGTAATAATTCTCCCAAGTCAAGATTATATCACTTCACAATGATTATTTCAATTCAAATAATAAAAAAAGTAGACCTTCGTCTACTTCTCTTAATTTGATTATTTAATATTTAAATATGACTTATAATATGTTGTATCACGAAGATCAATCATATTTTCACCAGTTAATTTTGCGCTAAATGTGTAGCCATTATTATCAATAACTAAGGTAATTAAACCATTACGTTCTACCTTGCTTTCTTCTAAGGTAGTTGTGCCTTTATAAGCACCACTTGGTGTCATTTCACAGTGTAATCCTCCACCAGTGATTGCGTAAACATGTTCAATGCTTGAACAAGCTGCTAATCTATCAATAGTAGATACATGCGGATGACCATGTTTATTACCTAAGAAGTTACCATTACAAACAACTGCTACTTCTGGTTTTAAAATATCTAAATATTCTTTACTTGTTCCATTGGCAGTACCATGATGAACAACTTTTAAGATGTCAATATCACCAACATAATTCATATATGATGCTTCTAGATTAGAATGTGAGCCTAAATTGTCAGCATCACCAGTAAATAATACCTTTGTTTCATAAACAGTTAGTAAGAATACAATACTTCTTCCATTAGATTCACTATCTAGATAATGAAGTGTATCAATAAATTCAATATTGATTTCATCACTTAGGCGAATATAATTATTCTCTTTATCATTATCATTGATGATATCATCATAAATATCTATAACATTACAATTAGGTTCACTATCATATGCAGCCTTTAAATTCTTAAATTTTTGCGTTGTGAAGCTTTCACCACTGAATTTTACTAAATTATTTACTTGGAAATCTTTAAATACATTAGCCATATTACCAATATGGTCACTATCTGGGTGAGTTGCAATCACATAATCAAGAATAGAATCACTTGAATATTCAATAATTGCGTTTCTTACACAATTATATGTTGATTCTTTTTGATCACCTGCATCTACTAAAATATCAATATCATTATAAGTGATTAGAATAGATTCACCACAATCTCCTAAATCTTCTTCACAAATATCAATAAAATAGATATTTAGCGCATCTTTTGTAGTTTTAGAAAGAATTATATCTACTTCAAAGACATAAACCTTAACAAGTGAACGATAATTTAGACTAGCAGTTAAGCTAACTTTCGCATTTTCTTTCAAATCCTTATTAACAATACCATCATTTGAGATAATATTTGTATCACTTGATGACCAAGATACAATTCCACCTAAATTTGTAGAGTATGGAAGTACATAAGACCTTGAAATATTTGATGGAATCTTAATTAAATCTTCTAAATCTTCACTTTCATATTCACTTTTTGCGTAAATATTATCAATAATCATCACTTTTTCGCTCTTTATGTTGTTCACAAACACAAATTTGATTATTCCACTAGCGCCTAAGAAGTCATGTGTGTATTTCACAAAGTCTTCTTTCTTTTCAGGAATGATTTTTTCTACTAATGCATCGCCTAAATATAATTCAAAATATGTATTTTCACCAACAGATGCATTAAATTGATATTCAAATGAGAATTCATGGATATTATTTAATGAATTTGTGGTAAATGATGCTTGATTTTCGTTATTACTTCTAAATTTTAACGCATTATTAAACGCATTTGTTTCGGTATCATCTATTGTTGACTCATCAAAAGCAGGATTTACGCATATAAGAGCATTTTTATATGAAATATTTCCGTTTTCAAAGTCAGAATATCTATTACTTTCAGTCAATTCATCAAAATTTTCTTGTGCAACATACTTTTTTCTGCCTTCACTCAATATTAAAACATCATAATTTTGGCTTTTACTTACACCTTCATAGCTAACATTAGCTGTCAAAGTTACAAGTACATCCTCAGCTTGGAAGCAAATAGATCCATTATCATTGATTACTTCAGAATTATTTGATGTCCAAGCGATTGTAAGGCCATCTACAACAGCAGTTTTTGGGAGTCCAATATTAGAATCTACCTCACTTGGCACATAAATTCCACTCAAAGCCATGTCAACATAGTCTTCAGGCGTAGGATCTAGGGCTAAAATAGTGATATTATAAGTGAATGTAAACTCTTCTTCACCTAAAGAAGACTTAACAAAACCATATAAGAAGGTCTTTTTCTCATATTTTATGCTTCCAGTAAGCTTAATTTTAGTATCACCCTCTAAATATGTAGGTCGATTTACCTTTCCAAGCTTACTTAATACCCCTTCATTTGATGATGACCAGCTGATTTTATAGCCATCGACCTCATCTTGAAGTACTAAGTTATCACTTAAGCTATTTGGAACTTCAATTTTATCCTTAATTTCTTCAATTTTAGCACTAAAATCATTATAATTGTTCTTTTCTTGGATATATTCAAAGCCTAAAAAGCCAACAATTCCAACAATTATGATTAATAATAAAAATATCAGTCCTTTATGCTTTGATTTTTTGATTTTTTTCGCTACTTTTTTCACATTTTTTACTGTTTTTTTACTACTTGCCATAAATCCTCCTCATGTTTAATTATAAACTTATTTTATTTATATGTTTATTGTATCATATTTTATAATTCATTTCAATTATCTATTTATCCCCATTTTAATATATTTTTATAAACAAGTGATTATAAAACGATTTAAAGCCAAATTTCGGCTTTTATTTTATGAAGTCTTTAAATTTCTTTAAAATTAGCCCAAAATTTGCCCATATTTCAATTTTCATCAAATCAACGAAATCTTGTTAGTTTAACGTTTTCAAACGC
>JAEEHM010000047.1 GCA_016280895.1 Bacillota bacterium | reverse complement strand
GTATAATAATTATTGAAAATGGAGTTTATATGTATAAAATAAGATATTTTTCCGCAACAAATAATTCTAAATATTATGCTTATTCTTTATATGAAGAAATGAAAAAAGATATAGATGATATATCATATGAATTTATTGATATAAATGGTGAAGAATTTAAAGATGATGTTTTAATATTGTTTTTCCCTATTCTTTTTCAAAGACTGCCAATAAGCCTAAATACTTTCATTAATAATTCTAAATTTGAAAATACTTTAATTTATGTATATGCTGGTTCTTTTGATAAATTAGGTATTGTATTAAATGATTTAAAGAATGCATTAAAAGAAAAAGATGTGACTTTAGCTTCTTTTAAAATAGTGAAGGTTCCAAACAACAACATCATTAAATTATGGGGCAAGGCTACAGGAGAATTTAGTGCTAGCATAATATTAGATAAGGGAAGAAATGAAGTATTAAAAGATATTGAAAAAATCAAAAATAAAGAAAAAGATGATGTAAATAAAATAAAAATAAAATATAAAAAGAATAAATACACAAAAATATCTTATAAAAAATATGAAGAAGAAATCGCAAAATTAGGTGATCACTTCATGATTAATTCAGAGTGCATTAGATGTAGAACCTGTCAAATGGATTGTGTGCGAGAAAACATTGATTTAATTGATGGTATTATTACCTTTAAAGATAAATGTGAAGGATGTTTAGCTTGTATCAATAATTGTCCATATGGAGCGATTGAATATGAAGATATCACAAGAGGTAGAAGAAGATATAAAAATCCAAAGGAGATAAATGAATAATATGGAAAAAATAAGAGTAGATGAATTTTATAATATTAAAGGTATTGGTAATGTAAGGTTTTCTAAAGATGCAAAAACATTAGCTTTTACTGTTTCAAATATAGATAAAGATAAGAACACTTATGAATCTTTTATTTATGTTAAAAAAGAAAATAGACCATATTTTAAATTGACTGCATTTGGACAAGAAGCTTCTTTTGATTTTTTAGATAATGAAAATATTATTTTTAGTGCAAATAGAAAACCTAAAGAAGGTGAATTTGGTTCTAAATTTTACAAGATAAATATTAATGGTGGAGAAGCTGATGTATATTTAGAATTCCCAATTAATGTTGTTTATGTAAAGAAATTAAATAATGGTGATTTTATTTGTTTGGCAGATAATAATCCATTATTTGAAAATAAGAAGTTATTAAAAGATAAAAAATTAATATCTAAGTATCAAGCATATATGAAAGATAATGCTGATTATGAAGAATTTAATGAAGTTCCTTTCTATTATAATGGTTCTGGTTTCACAAGAGGACATAAGATGAATCTTTATTATTACAGAACAGATAAAAAAGAATTAGAAGAACTTACTTCAATTAAATATAATGTCTTTGAATTTGAATTGAATGAAGAAGAAAATACTATATTCTTTACTGCTAATACTGATAAAGGTTTTATTAGTTTAAGTAGTAATAATGTGTATGCTCTTGATTTAAATACAAGAAAGATTGAAAAGATTATTGATCAAAAAAATCTTACATGTGAGGGAATTATCGCATATAAGAATGGTTTCTATTTTGGTGGATGTCATAATGAAACTGGTCTTAATACTGATCCTGATTTCTATTATTATGATAATAATAAAAAGAAATATGACAAGATTTGCGATTTTGGATTAGCACCATGGAATAGTGTCGGTACTGATATTCGTATTACTGGTGGTAAACAATGGAAGGTAACAGAAGATGGAGCTTTTTATTTCGTTTGTACATATTTTGATAGTGCATATTTATATAGATTAAAAGATGGCAAGATTGAAAAAATCATTGAAAAAGAGGGAGCTGTGGAATGCTTCGACACTAGTGGTGATAGAATCGTGCTTGTTGGCTTATATGATATGCTACCTCAAGAATTGTATGAATATAAAAATAATGAATTAAATAAAATCAGCAATTTCAATGATTATTTAAAAGATTATTATATTGCATCACCTGAAAAGATTATCTTCAAATCAGTTCATGATGATATTCATGGTTTTGTGTTAAAACCATATGATTATGATCCTAATAAAACATATCCTGTTATATTAGATGTTCATGGTGGACCTAAAACTGTATATGGAGAGGTTTTCTATCATGAGATGCAATACTGGGCAAGTGAGGGTTATTTTGTAATCTATTGTAATCCAACAGGTTCAGACGGCCGTGGAAGAAAATTTGCAGATATGCGTGGTAATTATGGCCAAACTGATTTTCAAGATATCATGAATTTTGTAGATGTTTGTTTGAAGAAATATAAAAATATGGACAAAGACCATGTATATGAAACTGGTGGTTCATATGGTGGCTTCATGACAAACTGGATTATTGGCCATACTGATAGATTTAAAGCCTGTGCATCACAAAGATCAATATCAAACTGGATAAGCTTTTATGGTACATCTGATATTGGTGTAGAATTTGCGTGCGATCAAACAGCTGGTGACATTTGGGATAATTTAGATAAGATGTGGTATCATTCACCACTTAAATATGCGAAAAATGTGAAGACACCTACTTTATTTATCCATTCTAATGAAGATTATAGATGTCCAATGGAACAAGGTTTGCAGATGTATACAGCACTTAAAGTAAATGGTGTTGATACTAAGCTTGTATATTTCAAGGGGGAAAATCATGAACTATCACGTCATGGCAAACCAACACACAGATTAAAGCGATTAAATGAAATTACTGATTGGTTTAAGAAGCACAAGTAAACTTGATAAAAAATGATATTTGTGTTATAATATATTTAGTTATAAAAGTGAGCAAAAGCTCACTTTTTTATGGGAGTATATGATATGAAAAAGAATGAGATTAAATTATCTG
>JAEEHM010000046.1 GCA_016280895.1 Bacillota bacterium | reverse complement strand
GCTTCAAAAGCTAAAGTAGAAAACTATAAAGAAATGGGCTTAAATAGTGAAACATGTGTAGCTTTCAACATTACTAGCCGTGAACAAGTTATTTTAAATACTTAGTATGGTGGAGAAATGAAGAAAGGTATGTTCTCTATGATGAACTACTATCTTCCACTTAAGGGTATTGCTTCAATGCACTGCTCAGCTAATACTGATATGAATGGTGAAAATACTGCTATTTTCTTCGGTTTATCAGGAACTGGTAAGACTACACTTTCTACAGATCCTAAACGTTTATTAATCGGTGATGATGAACACGGATGGGATGACAATGGTGTATTCAACTTTGAAGGTGGATGCTACGCTAAGGTTATTAACCTTGATAAAGATTCTGAACCAGACATTTACAATGCTATCAGAAGAGATGCATTACTTGAAAATGTAACAGTTGATAAGAATGGTAAGATTGATTTTGCAGATAAGAGTGTTACTGAAAATACACGTGTAAGTTATCCAATCAATCATATCAAGAATATTGTTAAACCTATTTCACATGCTCCAGCTGCTAAGAATGTTATTTTCTTAAGTGCTGATGCATTTGGAGTACTTCCTCCAGTATCAATTTTAACACCTGAACAAACTCAATATTATTTCTTAAGTGGATTCACTGCTAAACTTGCTGGTACTGAAAGAGGTATTACAGAACCTACTCCAACATTCAGTGCATGCTTCGGACAAGCATTCCTTGAATTACATCCAACTAAATATGCTAGTGAATTAGTTAAGAAGATGAACAAGAGTGGTGCTAAAGCATACTTAGTTAACACTGGTTGGAATGGAACTGGTAAGAGAATTTCTATCAAAGATACACGTGGTATCATTGATGCTATCTTAGATGGTTCAATCTTAAAATCTAATACTAAGAAGATTCCATATTTTGATTTCGAAGTTCCTACATCACTTCCAGGAGTTGATCCAAAAATCTTAGACCCTCGTGATACTTATGCTGATAAGAGTGTATGGGAAGAAAAAGCTAAAGATTTAGCTTCAAGATTTGCGAAGAACTTTGTGAAATATGAAACAAATGCTGCTGGTAAAGCATTAGTTAAAGCTGGACCAAAAGTAGAAAAATAATCATTATAATAATAGATGTTAATAAGCAATATATGTTTATTAACATCTTTTTTATATTAGCCTACTCAACAAAAATCAAAGACTTTGAAAAAACAGAGGAAAGCCATTTAATGGAAAACATAATTTATAATGAATTAAGATATCGTGGGTTTAATGTTGATGTGGGAGAAGTTGATGTTAATGAAATGATAGATAGAATAGATGTAAACGGAAAGAAAATATATAAGAAGAAATCATCAGAAGTAGATTTTATTGCGACATCGAATAATCAAAAATATTATATTCAATCTTGTTTGAATATAAATGATTCATCAACTTTAGAAAGAGAAAAAAAGAGTTTATATTACATAGATGATTCATTTAAAAAGATTATTATCACAAAAGATGGATTAGATATTCGAAAAGATGAAAATGGATTTACAATAATTGATATATTTGATTTTTTATTAAATGATAATTCTTTAGATTTATAATCTAATGATAAATAATAAATGATTAGCAAGTTTAAAATACTTGCTTTTTATTTGTTTTATTATTGAAAATGGTTTCATTTTATGATAAAATATAATTAGAAACATAAAGGGGGTTTCATATGAAGAAAATATTTAAATTATTTTTTGTATTATTCCTATTTATTGCTTCTCTATTTGTAGTTGGTTGTGGTAAAGACAAGGACAAAGACAAGGACAAAGATAAGGGTAAAGAACCTGAAAAGGTTGAACTTGTTGTTGAATTTACAGATCCTGCAAAAACTACTTTAAAAGTAGGAGAGACTGCACAATTAGGATATACAGTAACAAGTGAAAGTACTGCTACTGGTGCTTATACAAGCTCTAATGCTAGCGTTGCATCTGTTAGTGATGCTGGTTTAGTTAGTGCACTTGCTAAAGGTAGCGCTACAATTACTATTACTGTTACAGACACTGAGGGAAACAAAAAAGAAAAATCATATAATTTTACTGTAGAAGCTATTACTTATACACTAACACTTGATTTAGATGGTGGTGCTCTTGCTGAAGGTAGTACTACTCAAGTATTAGAAGAAGGTACACAAGTAACACTTCCTACTCCATCAAAAGAAGGTTATGACTTCGTTGGTTGGAAATTAGATAAGAATTATGTTACTAAAGTTACTTTAAATAAGGACTTAACAGTAAAAGCTGAATGGGAAAAACAAATCGTTTATCATACTGTAACTTATAATCTAGATGGTGGTACACTTTCTTCTACTACAGCACAAGTTGCTGATGGTAGTGATTATGTATTAAAGACACCTACTAAAGATGGCTTTGCATTCTTAGGTTATACACTTGTTCAAGATTCTACTGAATATACTAGAAAATTAAAGAACGTTACTGCAGATACACAAGTATTTGCACATTGGATTGAAGTATATCAAGTAACTTATAATCTTGATGGTGGAGCATACGATGGTGCTAAACAAGTTAAGAAGGGTGCTTCTTTAACTTTAAGCCCTGCTACAAAAGCTAATTCAATCTTCTTAGGTTGGACTTTAACTGCTGATGGTACTGATTACATTGAAGAAATCAATGATATCAATGCTGCTGTTTCTGTTTATGCACACTTCAAAGCATTCGCAGATGCACTTGCTGAAGTTGAAGAAGGTGGCACATTAGTATTAGGCGCTGGTACATTCTCAGGATTTACAATTGATAAACCAATGACACTTCTTGGTAATAATGCTAACCAAAACCCTAATATTGGAGCTCGTAAGGCTGAAACTACATTTGTAGGTGATATTTTAATCACTGCAAGCAATGTAACAATCAAGGGTATTGAATTACAAGGCGCTGGACGTATTATGTCTAATGGCTCTAATATTGAAAATATTTTAGTTGAAAATGTAAGAGTTTTTGCATCAACATTAAATGTTGGTAATGTATCAACTAATGCACCATTCTATTTCTTAGGTGGTTCTGACACTAATACTGTTGTTAAAAACTTAACATTAAAGAACTGTCGTATTGATAATGATTCTACTATTTCTAACGACCGTCCAATGATTATGTATTATCGTGACGTTGAGAACTTAACAGTTACAGGTTGTGAGTTCTACGGAAGACAAACTCAATACAATGATGGTATGAAGATTGAAACAACTAATGCTGCATTTGGTGTTAAGGGTGAAGTCAATATCACTGATAACTATTTCTATGGCTATCAACAATATGTTTTATGGTTCAAAGCATTTGGCGCTGGTACATATAACATCGTTCATAACACATTTGAAAACATTGGTATTACAACTACTAACCATGGTATGGCAACATTTGTAGCATATAAAGGAACTGCTGAAGAAGAATTTACATTAAATATGAATTACAATACAATGATAGATTCTATGATCTTCTTACGTATTGATAAGACTGATAATTTTGCTTCTAATGCACACTTAAATGCACATAACAATAATATCCAAAACTTATTAGGTGATTTCTTCATTAAGAATGGTAACACTTCAGCTGTAGTTGATGCTACTAAGAACTACTGGGATGGACCTGCTCCAGTTGCTAGTAAGTTCACTAATGCAACATATACAGAAGCTTATGGCGATTTTGCTGATGTAGCTAATATCGGTGATGAAAACAAAGAAGCTAATACATACAACATCACATTTGACCTTGATGGTGGTGCATGGTTCGAAGAAGTAGAAACTACATATGTTTATGGCTATGGCTATGAATTTGGTCTACTTGAAAAAGAAGGATATTCATTCGTAGAATGGCAAGATGAAAATGGACAATCTATTTACTTCATTAATGAATATATGAAAGGCAATTTAACTTTGAAAGCAATTTGGGCTAAGGCTGTTCTTCCAACTGCATTTGAGGTATTAAATATTCCTACAGATGGTCTTGAAAGATTTGAAACATTACAATTAGAATGGGAATTCGTTCCTGAAGATACATATGATCAAAGCTTAGAATTTGAATCAAGTGATCCAAACGTATTCACAATTGATTCTGATGGTGTAATCACTGCTGTAAATGATGGTAAAGCTACATTAACAATCACTGTTATGGCTGATGAAACATTATCTCAAACATATGAAATCGAAGTATATAGTCCTGCAAGAGTATATATTTCATCTAATGGTTCACCAGTACTTGAAATTGGTGGTACAATTCAATTAGAAGCAACAGTAGAAGGAAACGCTAAAGGTGCTTTAGGCTATGCTTCAAGTGATGAATCTGTTGCTACAGTTGATGAAACTGGTAAAGTAACTGCTAAAGCTGCTGGTACTGCTGTAATTACTGCACAAGTAGGAACAAGTGAAACAAAGAATTCAATCACTATCACAGTTAAAGATGGTGCTACACTTGATGAAGTTACTAAATATGTAATGTCAATTATGAGAGCAGAAGCATTTACTTCTGGTGCTTATGATTATGATGATAATGGAAAAGAATATTTCTATCAAATGAATCGTGGTGCTTCATGGTTCTTATTCGAAGATTTAGCAATCAAAGATACATATAGAAGAACATTCTCTGAAGATCGTACATTTAGAGATGGTGTTAAATATATTTGTATCCATGATACAGGTAATATGAGTAAGGGTGCTACAGCTGCTGCTAATGCACAATACTTCATGACTGCTGATTCATCTATCCACTTCGTTACTGGTAATGATGGTATCTTTGCTGGTGTTGATCTAACTCAAAGAGCTGGACATGCTGGTGATGGCACAGATAGATATTATGCACTTGAAAAGACTAATGTTCAAGTTTCTGAAGGAAAACCTGTTATCACAATGATCAATGGTAATTTCGCAATCAATGGTGTTGAAACTGAATGCAGACCATATGAAGATCATGAAGGTACAGTTAAGACTTCTACAAATTACACAACTGATCAAATCACTTATAGTGGTATTAGATGTGTAGCTGGTGAAGATGGCTATTATTATTTAGGTAAAACATATTTCAATACAACTTATCAATTAATTTCTAACTTTGGTGGAAATGCAGCATCAATTGGTATTGAATCTGCAGTTAACGAAGGTACAGATTATTACTGGACAATGCAAAGAACTGCTAAATTAACAGCTTCACTTCTTGACCAATTCGATTTAACAATCGACGATGTTAAGATGCATAATTTCTTCTCTGGTAAGAACTGTGCTCAAGTAATGAAGAACAACAATCGTTATAAATTAGATTACAAACAAGATGGTTGGGATATGAAAGATACTCTATGGGGTGAATTCTTAGAACTTGTTGAAATTGAATCTAAGATGTTAGAATTCTCTAAGAATTATTCATTCCAATTAGAATCTTACAATACTAAATTACTTGATAATGCTGGTCGTGTAATCGGACATGAAAATGTTCAAACAGAAGTTAAATATAAAGTAACTATTACTAATAATACTACATTTGAAGAAACTTCATTTGAAGGTTCTGTAATGATTCCTAGTATTTTTGAATTAGGTAAATAGTTCAAAAAAGGCTTATAGTTTCAAACTATAAGCTTTTTTTTATGATTACGTTTTCTTCTAATTTTCATTTGTAAATTCACGCTATATTGTGTAAAATAAAGATGTAAAAGGAGAATATAAATGATTGAAAAATATGTGAAGGCCGCACTTAAAAAAGAGCCATGTTCATTAGTACTTAAAAATGCAACTTATGTTAATGTATTTACTCACAAATTATCAAAAGCTGATATTGCGATTAAAGATGATAAAATTGTTGGAATTGGTTCATATAATGCTGATGTTGAAATTGATTGTAGTGATAAGGTGGTAATACCAGGTCTAATTGATGCTCACGTTCATATTGAATCAAGTATGTTAACACCAGAAGGCTTTGCGTCTTTGGTTGTCCCTCATGGAACAACATCAGTAATTGCGGACCCTCATGAAATTACCAATGTTTGCGGTATGGATGGCTTTAATTATATGGTTGAAGCTAGTAAAAATGTACCACTTGATATTTATATGCAACTACCATCATGTGTACCAGCAACTCCATTTGAAACAAGTGGTGCTATCTTGGATGGTAAAATCACAAGTGAAGAAATTAAGAAAGCATCTGCTTTTGGTTTAGGTGAATTTATGAACTATCCAGGAGTGCTTGCATGTGTTCCTGATGTTTTAGAAAAAATCGAAGCAGCCCAAAATAATAATAAAATTATTGATGGACATGCGCCATTTGTAGTAGGTGATGAATTAAATGGCTATTTAGCAGCCGGAATTTCAACTGATCATGAATCATGTTCAGTAGAAGAAATGCAAGAAAAATTAGATAAGGGTATGTATACTCACTTGCGTGTTGGTTCATATACTAAAGATATGTCACTTGTAAAAGCTATAAATGATAATAATTATCATCGTGTTATAATGTGCACTGATGACAAACATTGTGCTGATATATATTACCAAGGTCATTTAGATGAAGCTTTACGTAAGGTAGTAAAGGCAGGATTAGATCCTATCACTGCTGTCACAATAGCAAGTATCAATAGTGCAACATGCTACAACTTAAATAAAAGAGGTGGAATAGGTGTTGGCTATTTTGCTGATTTAGTAATTGTAGATAATCTAAAAGATTTCAATGTGAAAAAAGTAATCAAAGATGGTAAGATAGTCGCAAGTGACGGCAAAGCCTTATTTGATATCAATAAACGTTACCTTCCAAAAGAAGTATTAAATACAGTTCATGTCAAAGATTTCACTGAAGAAGATTTCAAAATTAAATTAAAAGGCACAAAAGCAAATGTTATGACAACAATCACAGGTGGTGTTATGACGGGGCTTGAGGTTTGTGAAATCAAATCAAGTGAAGACGATGTTTTAATTGAAGGAACTGATATCTTAAAAATGATGGTTGTAGAAAGACATAAAATGACAGGAAACATCGGTAAAGGCTTAATAAAGGGCTATGGCTTCAAAGGTGGTGCGATGGGAATATCTGTTGCTCATGATTCACATAATATTATTTTATTAGGAGATGACAACAAGTCCCTCCTTAAAGCAACTAATGCACTAAGAGATTGTGGTGGTGGTTTAGTATTAGTTTCTAAAAAAGAGAACAAAACATACACCCTTCCTTTAGAAATTGGTGGCTTAATGTCATTAAAAGAGCCACTTGAACTTGTAGAAGCATCACAAAAATTATTCGATAAAGCCTATGAAATGGGAGTGACTAAGGATAAGGAAGCATTCTTTTCTTTGATGTTCTTATCACTTGCAGTAATACCTCATATTAGACTTGTTGATAAGGGTTTAGTTGATGTTTTCAAATTTGATTTTATTAGCTTAGATGCATAAATTTAAATAGAGATACATAATTATTATACACATAATTATTATGTATCTCTTTAATTTATAGTCTAATTATGGTATAATAATAATATAGATTCATAGGAGGAGAATATGAAATTTACAGTTGAATATAAGTTTTTAGATCATGAAATGCATAAGGATCTTTGGTATTCTAAAAGAGACCTTTTTGAAGCATTTTTTAAGGAATTTTATCTATTTATTAAAAGAAAAAAACAAGGAAAAATAGATTTAGAAAAGCACAATATTAAAAATGTAAAGGACTTTTATGCTTTTGCTGATTGGTATGCTGAAGGACAAGAAAACTGTTACGCAATGGGCTTTGCCTTCCATCCATATTTTTTAACTGTTGTTGATGAAGATAAAAACACAACAGCACGACAAAAATTACAAGCACAACCAACATCGACATTTTTAGGCTATTGCGTTAAGAATCATAAATTTGAAGATTTTATTGATTTTCTACTCTCATATTTCCCATATTGGCGTAATGATGAAACATGTACATGCTTTGATCCATACAATCATGCTGACCAATTCTTTAATTCAAGTTGGGCAGTACTTGTAGATACATGTAAATTATTCTATTTTGATTCAGAAACAGTTTTCCATTGGATAACTTATCGTATTAAATACATCGTAGGTAATATCCCTGGAACTATTCAAGGTAAATTTAAGGATAAGGTGACATATTCTAAAGAAAAAGAATTAGAACGTGTAAGAGTATCAGGCTATGAATTTAAAGGCTGGTTTGATAAAGATGGAAATGAAGTAAAGAAGGTAAATAAAGATATTACTGTATATGCTAAATTAATTAGAAAAGACCATTATGATTATTGGGAAAAAGAAGAGCCTAATATTAAAAAAGTAGATAATCCAAATTGGAAGAAAGTAGACCCAGCATAAGATGAAACCAGATTATAAAAATTGTCAATTAAATATTGTTGCTACAATTGAAGATCATTTTGGTGAAAGAGTACAATATTTTTATCCAATTCCTGAACTTAAAAAGATAATGAATCAAAAAAAACATATCTTTTTAATTGTGTTAGATGGAATGGGAACAAAGATTGTTGAAAAGAATTTATCAGAGAATTCTTTTATCCGTAATCATTATTTAAAAACAATCTCTTGTATCTATCCTTCAACAACAGCTTGCGTCACAAGTTCAATTTTGAGCGCAAAGCTACCAAATGATACTGGTTTTTATGGATGGCATCAATATTTTAAAGAATTCAATCGTGATATTGTGGTATTAAGAAACGAAGATTATTATACAGGTGAAAGATTATCGACAAGATTACCAATATCTTATAAAAGATTCTTTGATAAATATGATGACGTTTCTACATATATTTTATATCCTGCTTGGGATTTAGAAAGGGGATATAAGAATTTCAAATCACAGGTTGATAAAATGATTGATATTTCTGATTCAAAAGAAAAAACATTCACATATTGTTACTGTGATGAACCAGATAGTAGTATTCATAATAAGGGTACAGATAGTGGAAAGGTAAAGAAAGTCTTAAATAGAATTGATAAGGAATTACAATATTTAAATAATCATATGAAAGAAGACAGCGTTGTTATTGTAACTGCTGATCATGGCCTAATTGATTCAAAGATTATTTATTTAGAGGATTATCCTGATATTATCGATTTATTAGAATTAAGACCTTCACTTGAAGCTAGATGTACAACATTCAAAGTCAATAATATGGAAAGATTTAAGCGATTATTTGAATATCACTTCCCAATTGGTTTTGAATTATACACAAAAGATGAATATTTGAAATCAGATTATGTTTATCACACTAATACTGAATATCGATTTGAAGAATTCTTATTCGATTATATAGCAGTTGCTAATGATAAATTTAGCTTTTTATTGTATCACAAGCAAGTCAAAATGAAAGCTATGCATGCTGGTGTTACTGAAGATGAAATGATGGTTCCACTGATTGTATTTGATAAATAGTGAGGAATAAATGAAAAGAATAATGACTTTTATTATAATGCTTGTTGTGATATTTGCGTTTAGCTTAATTGGCGTAAATGCTGATAATAATACAACAAGTATCGATGGTGCTTATTATAAAGTAGAAGAAACATTAGAAGAAATAAATTTAGATTATGGTTTATCTTCTGTCAATTTCAAACATGAAAAAGCAATCACTGCTGTTACTGATCAAAAATGGATAGTAGGTTATGAATGTGGAGGAGCTGTTTATAGTGATAAAAGCCTTCTCCTCAACAAAGAATATAGTCAAAATGCTTTTATTTTGAATATAAAAAAAGATTCAAATGTGAAAATAGTCGTATGGTCTGTCATTAAAAATGGCCATTGGAACCTTTCCACAATTTTAGAAACTGCTAAAGATTATGAATTACATCATCCAGGATATAAGGTACTTGCTGGTGTAAATGGTGATTTCTTTGACATCAGTGCTGATGATCCTTATCCATACACTGTTTATGGTACAATGGTAGCAGATGGAGAAACATTAAAAATAACTGATGTTGAATGGCCTGCCATCAGTTTTAAAAATGATGGTTCAGATATTCCATGGGTTAAGATTGATAAACATGAATGTGAAGAAAATCCATATTTGAAAATATATGATGATGATAATAATTTATTAAAATCATTTCCAATCAATAAAATCAACGAAGAAGCAATAAATGATGAAATAGCTCTATTTTATGGTTTATATAAAATTGAAGGTAATAATCATTTATGTAATTATGTTGATGTTAATAATGCTTTTATTGTGAAAGATGAAAATGCGAAAACAGTTCCTTATGATGCTAAATCTTTTTATGGACGTGGCCAAATTACTGCATATGGTGCTGATACTTTAAAAGACAATAATTTTGCCCTCAAAACAAACAATAAAGAAGTATTAAATTATTTAAAAGTAGGTCAAAATATTGAAGTAGAATATGAATTAAAAGGCGAATTGAAAGGCGCAAATAATGTAAGTGGTGCTGTATCAACTTTCTTAAGAGATTCAAAACATCAAGTACTTGATAATTATGATTATATGCAATATCGTTTCCCTCGTACTCTATGTGGTTACACAAAAGATGGAGATGTTGTATTTGCGGTTACTGATGGCCGTCAAGCACCAAAAGGATATTATGGTCTAAATGGTGTTGAATCGGCAGCGCAAATGTTGCACTATGGTTGCGTTGAAGCTTGTAGTTTTGATGGTGGTGGTTCTAGCACAATGGTAATATTACAAGATGGTGAACTTAGATGTGTCAATAGTCCATCTGATGGAAATATAAGAAGAGATGGTAATGCCGTTTTGATTGTTGCAAGAGTGCCAAAATTAAAAATTGATTATAAATCAAAACCTAATGAAATAACATTAATGGTAGAAGAATTAGAAAAAATAAGTGGATATGATGAATATTATGTAAAATTAAATGGTCAAATGTTGGCACTTGTTGATGGAAAGGCTAAATTTGAAAATCTTGATTCCAATTCTAATTATCAATATTTCATTTATATTAAAAAGTCTGATTCATATGGTCAAATGCCATACAGTGGTGAAGCGCTCACTCAAAAAGAAATGTATGAAGTAAGAGGTATTTCTTTATCAAAATATGATTTAGATAATTATCAATTACATCTTGATTTAAAAGATGAAGAAGAGGCTATCATTACGGCATCATTTATCTTAGGTGATAAAAGAATTAGTTTAAGAAAGGGTCAATATTTAGTAGATAAGAAAATAGTTGATTATTTACTTTCTAATTCTAATGATTCATATTTAATTATCACTTATCAATTAAGTTTACATGATGAAAGAGAAGAAATAAAATATGATTTGAATGCACTATCATTTGATGATGCAAGCACTGCCTTATCAACAATAAGTGATTCAATATCAGATATTTTATCATCTTTCTTTGAATAAAATTAGGGCTAAATATTTAGCCCTTTAAAATATGGTGAAGAAAATGGATGAAAAGAAAGTAATAGATTTTAATTCTTTAAAGAAGGAATATCTAGAAAAAGAATTAGAAAACAAAGAAGTATTAAAAAATGAAAGGCAAGCAGAAGAATATTTTCTAAAAGCAAAATCAAGTGAAGATAATGAAGTAAAATATGAACTTGCTCATACAGCCTTTATTTTATGCCCTTATAAATATTATTATGAAGTATATGCAGTCTTATTTTTGAAAAAAGATCAAAAGCTTGAAGCCTTAAAAAGAATTTATAATTATATCAATAATGGCATTGAAAATAAAAACCCATATTTTAAAGAAGATGAAAAGAAATCTGCAAAATATGGCTATTTCTTATATACCTATGCATGCTCTTTGATTGAATATCGTTATTTAGATGAAGCTTTAAAATTATTACTTGTACTTGAAGATAATTATTATCGCTTTAAAGCCATCCATTTAATCTTAAATATTTATGCATATCAGAATAAGTTTAAAAAACTAATTGAATTTTATAATATCAATAAATATGAAGATGTATCTTCATTTATTCCACTTTCTTTTGCATATTTAAAATTAGATAAATACAAAGAATTTGTGGAAACAATAAATAAAATAGCTACAATTAATCCCTTCTTTAAAGATGTATTAAATAACGCAAATGAAAACCGATTAGAAAATTGCAGCAATGAAACTTATAAAATAGCAGATAGTAGTGAAATATATTATGCTTTTAAATATTTTTATAAATTGTATTATTTGAATCAGGAATATCTAAAAGCTGTAAACAACATTTTAGATGAAAATGATTAATATCTATAATTTTTTTGCAAATCAAATAAAAAAATGATATAATAATGATGTTGAAGAGGTATAAAAAAATGAGAAAACAATTGAGATTTTTAAACATATTATTATTTGTGATGCTTTTAATATTCGGTTTAAATATTAATTTAAAAGCCGATATAAAGGTAGCATCAGCCTTTGATGGTGCTGCTGAATTCTATGTAGAATCTACAGTAGAGGATAAGATGCTTGATTTTGGTGTTAGATACCATCATGATCAAGGCTATTCAAGAATCAATAATGCGTCATATAATGTAGCTGGTGCATGTGAGGCTGGTGGTTCATCTTATAGTTCTAAAACATTAGAACTAAAAAAATATTATACACAAAACATCAATGTATTAGAAATACCAAATGACACAGGTGTAAATATAGTATGTTATGCTAATATCAAATTAGGTGCATGGACATTAACTTCTGTAAAGAGCTTCATTCAAAAATATGAAGAATCACATCCAGATGAAAAAGTAATTGCTGCTATCAATGGTGATTTCTTTGATATTAATTCCAAATCAAATTATCCAAGAACATCAACTGGTGGTACAGTAAGTAATGGTAATTATTATAAAGTTAATGCATCTTGGAAATCAATTGGTTTTAAAACTGATGAAAATGGCATCCTTTCAATGAAAGGTAATATCATGCCAACAATATCTACAAAACCAATCCTTGAATTATTAGATAATGAAAATAATGTTACATATTCAATTGATGTTGATAAAATCAATGAAAAAGCAAGTGGAAATGAAGTATCTGTATATTTCACTTTCTACAATGAATTACATCAAGCAATATCTGAAGATGTCGAAAACGCAATTCTTGTTAGTGGTAATGAAATTGCACCTTATAGTAAAAATAGTATTTATGGTCTAGGAGAAGTAAAAAATACTTCATTTACTGGTTCAATTACTAATTATCAATTTGCGATTTCTACTACAAATTCAGAAGTGTTAAATAAGATAAAAGAAGGCAGTAAAATAAGAGTACAATATTATTATACTGGTGATTTAGAAGGCTATGATAATGTAACTGGTTATCCTCATAATCTACTTGTAAATAATGTTGATGAATTAGGAAATACTGACCTATATCGTCATCCACGTACAATGATAGGTACAAGAGAAGATGGAACAATCGTTATGACTACTGTCGATGGAAGAAGAGTGGCAAGTGGCTATTATGGTCTAAATCCAGCTGAACAAACAGCTTTAATGAAGTATTATGGCTGTACAGATGCTTATAACTTAGATGGTGGTGGTTCTACCACAATGGTTATTTTAGAAAATGGTGAATTTGTGATTAAAAATGAACCATCTGATAATTCACCTAGAAGTGATGGTAACTGCTTACTTTTAACTGTAAAGGTTCCGCAAATTGAAATATCTTTCAATAATGTTACAAAAACTGCAATTACATGTAAGCTTGATGTCATTAAATCAATCGATAAATATCAAGATTTATATTTAGAACTTAATGGTGAAATGAAAAAGCTTGAAAATAAGCAAGCAACATTTACTAATCTACAAAGAAATACTGAATATATTTATAAAATATATGCTAAAGTAAATGATAAATATTTAGGACTTCCATTAACTGGTTCTATTAGTACATCAAAGGAAAAATTAAAAATAGAAAAAGTTAATGTATCAAGAGGAATTGTGAAGGATGAAGAATCTTATATTTTTGAATTTGTGATTGATGATCCCGATAGAACATTCGTTAATATGATCCTTGATGTCAATGGTAAAAAATATTATGTAAGAGATAATACTTTTACTGTACCTTGTGATCAATTCTCTAATTTAAACACATATTTAATTTTCACATATGATTTAAATGACGCAAATGGTAGAATTATTGAAAATCTATACGATTTCAATGCTAATTTCTGTGATGCTACAATGGCACTTGATTCACTATCAAATGATGTAGGTGCATGGTTTAATGCCCTTATCAATAATTAAGAGGTTTTTCTATGATTCATTTGATTGTTGGAATACAGGGCAGTGGTAAATCTTCATTTGCGAAGGAACTGTCAAAAAAAGAAAACATTGAAATTGTGTCAACAGATGCCATTAGAAAGAACAATCCTGGTATTGAAGAATATAAGGTTTGGGAAATAGTATATAAAAGAATGGCAGATTTAATCAAAGAAAACAAGGATTGCATCTTTGATGCAACATCAATTACGAAAAAGGTAAGAAAAAGATTCTTTGATAGTTTAAAAGCATATAATGTAGAAGTGAATGCTGATTGTTACTTCTTAGATACTGATGTCGATATTTGTGTTGAAAGAGTCAGCAAACGTAATATGGATGAAAATGAATTATATTTACCAGTAGATGTCATTTATTCATATAAGGAAAGACTAGAAATACCAAGTGTTGATGAAGGATTTAATAAAATAATTGTGATTAAGAATTACACATATGAATAGAAAAGCACTATTTAGTGCTTTTTTATATGTCTTGAATACTTTTAATAATTATGGTATAATATTTTAAATTGGAGTAATAATATGTATAAAATAAAAGAATTTTTCTATAAGTTTTTTAATCCAAGAGGATTAATATCATTTAGGTCAATATCATTTTTCTTAGCTTTATTGATCTTTATCATAGAAGCCTTGGTTTTATTCTTCCCTACATATAATACCTTATCAAGAAGACCAGCATTATATGCGAAATCTAATGAATATACTAAGGTATATTATGAGGCTGAAGGTGAAATTAGTGATGAGATGTATAATAAGGGATATCGTATTGTGAATGGTAAGATGTTATCAAATGATAGTGAATTAAAAATTGATAAATATAGTGCTAAAAGTAATGATATCAATATTTATTATATTTTTGATTGTAATGGCTATATTACAAGTGAACTAGCAAAGATAAAAACAAGATATAAAGAATTATATAATGATGAAGATGATGATAAAATTCAATTATCAGCAATCCTTATTTACAATAATATTTCATCCACAAATACTTTAGATGATTCAATTACTAAATACCATAATACTACTATAAATGATATTGAGACTGAACTTTCTAAATTATCATACCTTGATATTTATGACATTGATGATAAAGATGCTTATGTAATGTTGTTTGAAAAAGAACAAGTATATATTGAATTTATCTATGAAGATAAGCTATATAATAATAATCTTTATTATCCAGGCTTTAAGAATTTAGAAGGATTTAAAATCACTGATATGAAAAACATGAGTGATTTTAGTAGATGCTTCATCAATGAATTTGCGCGTGGTTATGCACTTAGTGCAAGTGGTGTTTATTTAGGTAATTGTTTGATATATACGATATTAGTACCAATATTACTTGCTTTTATTTTCTTTATTATTTTAAGAAAACGTGGTAATTTAAAGATGTTTAAGGAATATTATGGAATCTTATCAATTACATCAATCGTACCTTGTATAATTGCGTTTGGCTTATCTTGGTTTATCACATCAACTGGTGGTATAGTTTACCTTGCATCAACTACAATATATGGACTAATAATGCTGTATGCTGTTTCATTTTTAAATTTAAATAAAAAATAGGTGGTATATGGTATTAAGTGCATATAATTTATATCTATCTAATGCCCATACAGTCTTACTTGATGATGTCACTTTAAATATTGAAGACCATCAAAAGATTGGTATCATCGGTAACAATGGCTGTGGTAAGTCAACCTTACTTGCTTCCATTGCTGGTAAAATTGAGACAGAAAAGGGTAGCATTGCGAAAGAAAAGAATATTAAAATATCATATCTTAGTCAAGTTGTTGAAATATATGATTGTGATCTTTCCATTGAAGAATATATAAGCAAAGATTTAAAAGATTATGTGAGAAATGAATTTGAAGATATTGATATTGAAATCAAATCAAATCTATATAAATTAAAAATCTTTGATTTTCAAAGAAAGATGGCAAGCTTGTCCGGTGGTGAAAAAAGAAGAGTAATGTTAGCATTAGTGCTTGCGAAAAAAGCAGATTTGCTGATATTAGATGAGCCTACTAATCACCTTGATAATGAAATGGTCGAATGGTTAGAGAAATATTTAATCAAATATAATAAAGCGATTCTCATGGTAACTCATGATCGTTATTTCTTAAATAATGTTTGTAACATGATAGCGGAGCTTAATAATGGTAAATTATCAAGCTATATCGCAAATTACGAAAAATATTTAGAATTAAAAGAAGAAATCATGATTATGAATGAATCCATCAATCGTAAAAGAAGATCTTTCTTAAACAAAGAAATTGATTGGATTAGGCGTGGTGCCTTAGCACGTACTACCAAAGATAAAAGAAGAATTGAAAATTACGATAAGGAACTCAACAAATACAAGGAAGATAATAAAAAAGAAGATAGCCTAAGTATGGATTTTTCATCATTTCCAAGACTTGGTAATATCATTATTGAAGCTGATAATATTAATAAATCCTTTGATAATAAAAAAGTAATCAATAATCTCACTTATAAATTAAAAGAAGATGATCGCATTGGCATAGTTGGTTCTAATGGAAGTGGTAAATCAACCTTACTTAATATTTTAAGTGGTAAAATGGAAGCTGATAGTGGGGAATTAAAGATTGGTCAAACAGTTAAAATTGGCTATTTCACTCAAGAAAATGAAGATTTTAACCAAGATATTAGAGTTATAGATTATATCAGTGATTATCATGATAATATTTATGCATCTAAAATCTTAGAAAATTTCTTATTTACAAAGGATATGCAAGCAAATTTCATTTCTAATTTATCTGGTGGTGAAAAAAGAAGATTGAGATTGTTGAAAGTATTATCACAAAATCCTAATGTGCTATTACTTGATGAACCTACAAATGATTTAGATATTGAAACATTAAATATCTTAGAAGAATTCATAAATGATTTTAAAGGACCAGTAATAGTAGTAAGTCATGATCGCTATTTCTTAGATAAAATAACATCAAATATTATAGAAATAAGTGATAATGGAATCATCAATTTCTATTTAGGTAATTATCATGATTATCTAAATAAAAGAATTATCAATAAAGATGATGATGACGTAAAAGAAGTAGCACAAAGTTCTAAAGAAGTTAAAGAAAAGAAAGTAAGTAATAAGCTTACTTATAAAGAAAAAATCGAATTTGATAATATCTTAGATGAAATTGATAATTTAGAAAATGAAATAAAAGAGATAAGTGATAAAATCAATCAAATGTATGTATCTAGAGATGCTTATAAGAATTATCTTGAATTAAAAGATTTAGAAAATAAAAAAATAGAATTAGATAAAGAATTAGAATATAAGATGCAAAGATGGGAATATTTATCACTTAAGGAAAAATAAAATTGGCTTACAATGGTAAGCCAATTTTTTATTTTTTAGATAGATTAATAATATTTAAAATAATTTCTGATGCTATTTGCATACCTTCTAGGCTAATAAGTTCATGTTTACCATGGAAATTAAAGCCACCAGTACCCAAGTTTGGACATATTAATCCCTTATATGTAAGTGTAGCACCATCAGTACCACCTCTAATTGGTTCTACATATAGATTTGCGCCTGCGTCCTTAATAGCAATTTTTGCGATATCTACGCTTTCCATATGATCTTTAATAATATCAAACATATTATAATAAGAATCTTTGATTGTAACTTCTACAAGATTTTTATTATATTTTTTATTGATTGCGTTTTGAATATCGATGAATGCTTGCTTTTGAGCATTGAATTTATTCTTATCATGGTTTCTAATGATGTAATATAATTTAGTTTCTTCCACATTACCTTCCATATTATTCAAATGATTAAATCCTTCACGGCCTTCAGTTTTTGCTGGAACCATATCTGGATCTAACATGCTATTAAACTCATATGCGACTAATATAGAATTAATCATGTGGTCTTTTGCGGAACCTGGATGAATATTTACGCCTTTTACATTAACCACAGCAGATGCAGCATTGAAATTTTCATATGCGATTTCGCCTTCAATTGAACCATCGACAGTATATGCGAAGTCACATGGGAATTTATCCATTTCAAAAAACATTGTTCCCTCACCGATTTCCTCATCTGGAGTAAATGCGACATAAATATCACCATGTTCAATTTCTGGGTGTTTATTTAAATATTCAATTACAGATAAAATTTCTGCAATTCCTGCTTTATCATCAGCACCAAGAAGTGTAGTACCATCACTAGTTACAATATCTCTTCCCTTTAACAATTTTAAGAATGGAAATTCACTTTCTTTTGTGATTACATCATCATTTAATTTAATATCTCCACCTTGATAATTTCTATGTAAAACTGCCTTCACATTCTTACCAGATGCATCAGGTGATGTATCTACATGACTGATAAAACCGATTGTGTTAAAAGGCTTATCAGTATTTTTTTCTAAATGACCATAAACATATGCATATTTACTTACATAAACATCCTTTAAATTCAATTTTTTCATTTCTTTTTCAAGATCATAGATTAAATCAAATTCTTTTTCACTTGATGGATGAAGATTGGAATTAGGATCAGATGTAGTTTCAATACTTACATATTTTTCTAATCTTTTAAATAATGTTTCTTTTTCAATTCTATATTTCATATAATACCTACTTTCTATATAATAGTTTACAATAAAATTAAAAAAAATTAAAGTAATATAGTAAAAATATCATCAATTATTGTAAATATATAATTGAAAGGAGAATAAAATGAAAAGAATTAATTTTGTGTTTATGTTTGTAGTTGTGTTAATAGGACTAATTATAAGTACTATTAATATCAAAGTATCTGCAGATGCAGGGGAAAGGGATATTATTTTAGAGGTAGATGTCAATAATCCAATGACACTTGCTGAAATAATTGAAAATGCGCAAATTGAAGCACATAGTGCCTCAATTGATTACACTGACCAAATCGTATGTATTTATAGTGATGGCTATTTTACTGATGTTTTAAATCAAGAATGTGTATCCTTAAGAAAATTAGGTGATTATAATATGTTCTTAGAGGCAGAAAACCAAAGTGGTAGAAGAAGCTATTTAGAATTAACAGTGAGAGTTGTTGATAAGGTGGCACCAGTTTTCATGAATACATATTGTAAGAATAATCTTACTTTTAAATTAGATGAAATTGATAATACGATGACTAATTTAAGATCATATATCTTAAAGAATGTGAAAGCAAGAGATGCTCATGATGTCTTTGATATCACTTATAATGTTGATGTATCAAATGTTGAAAGAAAGAAGGGAAATTATGATGTAATTGTGAATGCGAGAGATAAATCTGGCAATAGCAGTAATTTCAACATGCAAATTGAAGTATTAGATGATAAAAAAGCGATCTTAGTATTTGCAGATGGTCATGATTATATGATAGCATCAGTTAATGATAATATCACAATGTCGAATATCATTGGATATGCTAATCCAGTTGCATTTGATGATAATTCAAATCATTTAGATGTAATTTGTAATTATAATGACAATATGGTATTTAATGAAGTGGGAATGTATGAAATAATCTTTTCTGCAAGTAGTCACAATGAAAGTTTAAAAGCCACATTTTATCTAGAAATAATTGATAGTGAAATTGAATTTACTTATGATGAAAAATTATTAGTTGCGAAAAAAGATGTTTTATACACCTATGAGGATATCAATTCGATAATTAAATTATATGCATCAAGAAATGATTATACATACGATGTAATTGAAGATGAATATAGTGAAAATTATGATAAGGTAGGAGACTATCCATATGTAGTACATATTAAATATGAAGATGGAATAGAAGAAGATTTAAAAATTACATTTAGAGTGCTTGATGAAAATAAAATAGAAGAAAAAGAAGAAAAGGAAATAAAAAAACCAAACTTCTTTGAAAAAGTTTGGGCTTTCATGAAAAAGATGGCAATCATCTTATATAAAATCTTGAAATGGCCATTCACACTTATAAAATTTTAATATCAACAAGTGAGAACATTAATAATATTTGTTTCTGCATAAAATTTAAAGGACTAGGATCATAACCACCTTTGGAAAAGGGATTACATCTTAGTATTCTAAAGACAGTGTAGAATAGCGCAATAAAGAAATTGAATTTTTGAAAACATTCTTTTGCGTATTGACTACATGTTGGACTGTATTTACAATGAGGATTAGTATTAGGACTAATCCTTTTTTGATAATGTTCGATTAATTTAATAAT
>JAEEHM010000045.1 GCA_016280895.1 Bacillota bacterium | reverse complement strand
TGATACACAAAAAGTTAAATATGGTGAAGATGCTACAGCACCTACTGTTGATGCTTTGACTAAATATGATTTTAAAGCTTGGGATAAAGAATTCACAAATGTGAAATCTAATTTAGTTGTTAATGCAGTATTAGAAATAAAGAAATTCACTGTTGTGTTTATGAAAGATAGTGAAGTAATTAAATCAGAAGAAGTAGAATATGGTGAAGGTGCAACTGCTCCTGAAGAACCTAAAAAAGAAGGTTATAATTTTAAGAACTGGGATAAAGAATTTAATGAAGTTAATTCTAATTTGATTGTTAATGCAGTATTTGAAGCCAAAACATTTGATATTAAATATTATGATGGTGCTACTGAACTTGATTTAAGTCCTAAATCAATCACATATGGAGAAGCATTTAATTGTCCAACATTTACTGCTGAGGGATATGTATTTGCTGGTTGGTATACTGATAGTGCATATGAACTTAAATATAATCCAGGTGAGGCTGTAAATGCTGATTTAACTTTATATGCATTATTAATAAAGATTAATTATAATGGTGGATCTAATACTTGGAGAGTAAATGATTGGGATGAAACTAATACTGTCACAAAGGGCTTAAGTGGAGTTTCTTCATTACCTCAAGAATATGAAAAAGACTTCTTTAAATATTTAAGTGATGAAGGCTTATTAAATAGTCCTGATTTAGGTGAAGGCTTATCAGTTACTTCATTTGAAGAATTCTCATCAGTTAATAAGTTACATAGTGGTGACCCACAAAGAGTATGGAATGATACCTTACTTACAAAGGCTGATGCTACATCATGTGGTTATTCATCATTATTCTTATATGACAGTATTGAATTAGATGAGAATGGTGTTTTAGTTGATGTACAAGGTGGTTTTTTAGGTACAGAACCTTATAAAACAAAATATTTTACACTTCTTCAACAACTAACAGTTTTATTTAAGAGTAAATATAATGTTGATTTCACAACTGGTGCACCTAGCCCTCGTCAATTATTTGCGTATGTCATTGATGGATATTTCTATGGTACACAAGGTGTTAGTGCTTCATCAAAAGCTGATTTTGCAGCATTTAGAACTGCAGTTCCTACACCTACTAAATATTATACATGGGATGGCACACAAGCAGTTGAACATGAAAAAGAATATGTATTTACTACTGATAATTCTTCTTTAGAAGCATCTCTAGCTGTTCCTTTCTATGAAGGCAAAACATTTAAGGCTTGGTATGTTGATAGTGCATGTACACAAAGTTTAAGTGATGCAACAATTACATCGAGAATGACAATTTATGCTAAATGGGAATAGATAAGGCAAAGGAGTCTTTTATAAGACTCTTTTTTTGATTGACTTTGTTGATTAATTATAGTATTATTAAAAAAAGGAAGTCATTATATGAAAGCATATGTATATTTTATTTTAGCTTTCATCTTATCATTCTTACAAGTTAATTTTGGAATTAATGTTATAGGAATTCAAGATACAAAAGCAGAAATTAAAGAAACTTTAGATGTCAATAGATTTAAACTACCTAGTGGTAATCTTAAGATTGTTGAAAATAATGAATCAAGTGAAAGAGATTCTTTTGCTGTCACTATTAAAAATTCACGTCAAAAATATGATAAATATATTAAATATCTTGATAATTTACTTAGTGATTGTAATTATATTAAAGAAGAAAATAAATATGGTTTTGAATATTTAAATGTGTATAGATTAAGTGAATATGATAAAGAAACTACATTCACTTTTCATTATAATCCAGTAAATAAAGAATATGATTTAAGTATTCTATGTATTAAAGCACCAAATAATGAAGAAGTGGATAGTGTTTATTTTGAGGAAAGAAGAGAAACACCAGCTTTTATTTTATCAAGTGCTTTAAATACATTCACAAATGAAAATATTAATTTCAATAATCTCGTTTCAACATATAAAGATTTAACAATTATACAAGGAGAAAACAGTAAAGGTCTTTCATTCAAATTTAAGTTAGATGAAATGGAATATTATTCAATTGATGAGACAGTATTTAATGAGCTTGCTTTGACTCTTCAAGAATCATTATCTCCTAAATATACTTTTTCTCAATCTGCACCAAGTGGTAATTATAATGCGAAATATACAAAGCTAGAATGTACAGATGATGGAAACTTTCTCACTAATATTAATCTTTCATATAGTGTATATATGTTTAAAGATGAAAATAATTTGTATAAAAAAGATTATTATTTCTTTCTTGAATATGAATGTGAATTGATTGAAGAAACAAACGCTTGGCCAATAGATAGTATTAATAAAGATGTATTTAAATCTAAAGTAGAAATAGATAATTACGAAGGTAAATATGCATATAGCTTAGTTAATTATGATGACCTGTATAATAAACTACAATTAGAGATGTTTGCGTATAATTCAGATGAACTAAAGAATTGGTGTAATACTTTAAAAAATAAGGGCTTTAGTGAAGAAGATAATATTTATATTAAGACGATAATTTTTGATAAAGATTCAAATAATTTAAAAGCCTATGCAGCAAAGATTGCACTTGATGAGCATGATGAATATGTACTTATAACATTTTCAACTGAATATTTAGAATCTACAACATATCTTGAAAGATTAAAGAAAAACATTAAAGATAATTTGGGTGAAGATATACTTGCATATATTCCTTTTGTAGATACTGAAAAAATCGAAAGTAGTGTTAAAGATGGTCTTGTTTATATTAATGTAAAGGGTGATTCTAATTTCTTGAAGAGCTTTAAAAAAGAATTAGATCGAAAAGAATATAATTTTTCTGGATCTAATACATATTATTATTCCTTATCTTCGAACAAAAGAATAATAATTACGATTACTAATTCTAAACTTGATAATACAGAAATCACAATTCAAGTGAAAAATGATTAGAACTTATATGATATTTCATATAAGTTTTTTTCTTTACAAGCAATAATTTAAAGAGTATAATAATTGTGTAAATGGGAGGATTATATGAGACTTGGTATTATTTTAGGATATCGTTTAAAAGACGATGGTACAATGACAAAGAGATTAATGAAAAGATGTGACCTTGCTATGCAATACATTAAAGAATTTGGTCTTGATAAATTAATTGTATCTGGTGGTGTTGCTAATGAACACACAAATGTCAGTGAAGCAAAAAGAATGAAGGATTATTTAGTAAATAAAGGAATGGATCCTGATTTTATAATTGAAGAAGATAGAAGTATGACTACTTGGGATAATATGGAATTCTCAATGAAGATTGCTCGTGATAGAGGATATGATGTTAATGTTGTTGTAGTTATTACTACTGTTGATCACTATTTATTATCATACAATACTGTTAAGATTTGTAAGGAATATATTAATGATAAAAATATTAATATGGTATTATATACTGATACTGTAGATAATCCAGATGAATAGGAGTTATTATGTCAAAAACAATCGAATCTTTTAAAAAGGTTGCAAGAATAATTGTAGTTATTTGTTTGTTTGTATTGGCTGCATTTCAAATTATTAATTTGATTAATATAATTGGTTCTACCTTCTTTGCTGATTTAGTGCTTGTATTAAGAGCGATATTGATGAGTTTAGTATTCTTAGTACCAGCAATCTTACTTGCAGTTAAGAAAGATAAAGAAGGCTTTGTGGTATTATCCTTCTTACTTGGATACTTATTACTTTCAAAAACTATATCATTTATATCAATGGCTGCAGGTTTAGATATTAAAAACTTAGAAGCACTTGAGATAATTAGAATGGTGATTTTCTTTATTCTTGGTATCTTTTTAGCACTTGTGCTTGTGTGCTTCTTACTTGATAAGGGCTTTAAATTACATGCAATGAAATTAGGTAATATCTTACTTGTGATTTCTATGATTATTATTTTAATCTGTGCTGTAGTTGAAGTAATTGTGTATATCGTAAATGATGTTAGCTTTGCGGTAGCTTTACAAGATGTTGGTACATCTTTACTTGAACCATTAGTTGCAATCTTTGGTTTAATATTAGTTTCTGATAAACAATAACAAGAGGTGAAATGATAAACTATTAGTAGACACTAAAAAGTATTAGTGTTTATTAATAGTTTTTTTGTTTTTCTTTGTTTCCAACAAACAATAAAAAAAGTCCTCTTTGGCCTTTTTTATGTTTATATATCAAAAAAACTATTAATATCATTTTTTTGTGATATAATTATTGAAGTGATATTTTTTTGAGGTAAATATGAAAAAGAGAATTATATTTATTATTTTGGGGCTTATATTTGGGCTTTGCTTGTGCATATCTACAATCTTAATAATTCAGCATATTAAAATAAAACAGCAAGAAAGCGCAAATTTAGCGTCATTTTTAAAGTATTATAACGAAAAAGTAGATTCATTTAAAAAAGAGAATGAAAATATTAAAAATAATAATATTGATGTTGATTTAGTCTTCTTAGGAGATAGTATTACTGATAATTGTGATTTAAATAAATATTATAGTGAATACAAAGCATATAATCGCGGAATCAGTGGTGATACTACTACCGGGCTGTTAAATAGAATGAAAGAATCTTTATATGATATTGACACTAAAGCTGTTATTATGTGCATTGGTGGTAATAATTATAAAAATATGTTTGAGGATTATGAGGACTTATTAAAGGGAATTAAGGAATATAAGAGTGATTGTTTGGTATTGATTGTGTCACTTCCACCTTTAGATAGTCAATTTATAGAATATAATTCTTACTTCATCAAAAATAATGAAAGATTAAAAGCATATGCTGATGCTTATAATTATATCTATGTTGATATATTTAATCCTCTTTATGATAGTAGCAAGAAGGCAGTGAAAGATGGTATGACCTTAGATGGTGTTCATCCTAGTCATGATTCTTATGTGATTATATCTAATATAATAAAAGATATATTAAAGGAAAAGCTAAATTAATAATTTAGCTTTTTATTTAAGAAAAAAAATAACATTTATTTGACAAATGTCAAATTATTTGATATTATTTTCTTGGGTGATTATATGAATAAATATGAATTAAAAGATTTAAGATATCTAAATTGGTCGAATATTCGTCAGTCCTCTGGTACTGCTGGTTCTTATTTAAAATCATATTCTTTTTCAAATGGAAAAAAGCTTTATTATAAGCTTTCTTATTTTGATGATATTGAAGGAATCTTTGGATATGAATCTATTAATGAAATTATTGCCTGTAAATTATTAGATGCAATGAATATTCCTCATTTGGATTATAAACTAATTTACGCTTTAATTAAAATTAAAGAAAAAGAATATAAGACTTATTTAACAGCTTCATTAGATTTTAAAGAAAGAGGAGAATCTAAGATTGCGCTTGATAATTATTATCAATTCTTAAAAGAGGAAAATGAAGAATTAATTCCTTTTTTAAAAAGAATGGGCTTTATTGAGGATATATATAAAATGATTGTGTTTGATTATATCATCTTAAATAGAGATCGTCATGGAGCTAATATTGAAATACTTTATAATAAATTAAATGGTAATATTAGATTGGCACCAATATTTGATA
>JAEEHM010000044.1 GCA_016280895.1 Bacillota bacterium | reverse complement strand
GGATGCAGACTATCTTTAATTAGAGATGGTAAGAGAATAATGAAATTTGCGTGCGTTGATGGCCCTGATTTCAATGGATATGAAGTTGATTTTGATGAAGCGATTAAAAGAAGTCGTCAATATTATGATTTTGAAAGACAAGCTCATAAAGAAACATGCAATTTGTTGGCAAAGGAGGTAAAATAATATGGCAAATATGTCTCCTAAAAAACAAATAATGCCAAGCCAAGATCCTGCCATTAGAGCTAATAATTTTAAAGAAGTAGCATTAGGATACACAAAAGAGATGGCAATAGAAGAAGCCAACAGATGTTTGCATTGTAAAAACATGCCATGTGTTAGTGGATGTCCAGTTCATATTAATATTCCTGATTTTATTCAAAAAATCAAAGAAGAAAAATTTGAAGAAGCTTATGATATAATTTCTGCATCTTCATCACTTCCTGCTGTTTGTGGTCGTGTATGTCCACAAGAAAGTCAATGTGAATGTTTGTGTGTAAGAGGTAAAGCTATTAAAGTGAAATCTGAAGCTGTTGCTATTGGTAGATTAGAAAGATTTGTAGCTGATTATCATAATAATAATTGTAAGGAATTACCAAAAAGAGTTGAATCAAATGGCCATAAGGTAGCTATTATTGGTAGTGGCCCATCTGGACTTGCTTGTGCTGGTGAACTTGCAAAGAGCGGCTTTGATATCACTATATTTGAAGCACTACATCTTGCTGGTGGCGTTTTAGTATATGGTATTCCTGAATTCCGTTTACCAAAAGATATTGTTGAAAAAGAAGTTAATAATTTAAAAGCTCTAGGTGTTACTATAAAAACAAATGTTGTTATTGGTAAAACATTAACAATCGATGAATTATTTGAAGATGGATTTGAAGCAATTTATATTGCATCTGGTGCTGGACTACCTAAATTTATGAACATCGATGGTGAAGGATTAAATGGTGTTTTATCTGCAAATGAATTTTTAACAAGAATTAATTTGATGAAAGCATATAAAGCTGATTCTTCAACTCCCGTAATTCACGCTAAAAAGGTAATTGTTGTCGGTGGTGGTAATGTTGCGATGGATGCTGCAAGATGTGCTAAAAGATTAGGTGCAGATGTAACAATAGTGTATCGCCGTACAAGAGCTGAACTTCCTGCACGTGCTGAAGAAGTTGAACACGCAATGGAAGAAGGCATTAATTTTATCTTTTTATCAAACCCAGTTAAAATAAATGGCGATGAAAATGCTAATGTGAAATCTATCACTTGTATAAGAATGGAATTAGGTGAAGCAGATGCTAGTGGTAGAAGAAGACCAGTTGAAGTTTTAAATAGTGAATATGATATTGAAGCTGATTGCGTAATTATGGCCTTAGGTACTAGCCCTAATCCATTAATTAAATCAACAACTGAAGGCCTAGAAGTTCAAAAATGGGGTGGCATCTTAGCTGATGAAGAAACAGGTGCAACATCAAGAAAGCATATATTTGCTGGTGGTGATGCTGTAACTGGTGCAGCAACAGTAATACTTGCAATGGGTGCTGGTAAAAAAGCAGCACATGCAATTAAGAAAGATATATTAGGTGAATAAATGAAATTCTATCTAAACGCAAAATCAAAAAGAAATGAAGAAGTAGTTGCTAGTGCTTTTAATAAATTTGGTGAAGTTGTATCAAATGTAGCTGATTGCGATTTAATTGTATCAGTAGGTGGAGATGGCACATTTTTAAAAGCTGGTAAAGTTGCTGTAAAATATGATAAACCAATTTTAGGAATAAATGCTGGTAATTTAGGCTATTTATGTGCATTTAAAATTGAAGATATTGATAAAATTGGACTTGATGATATTAAGAAATTACAAATTAGTGAAAGAACTTTAATTGAATATAAGGATAATATTGCCATTAATGATATTTGTGTATTAAAAGAAAATCCAGTTAATTCAATTGAAGTTTATTATAAAAATATGAATTGGAAGGGTGATGGAATTATTGTATCGACTGCAACTGGTTCATCTTCATATAATGAATCAGCTGGGGGTCCAATATTAGATCCAATTTCAAAAGATTTAATTGTAACTCCAGTATGTCCTCATTTTTCTAAATATCCATATCAAATAGTAAAAGATGAGATGATAGAATTAAATGTATGTGATAACAATCCTGCAATTATTACTTGTGATAATATTGTGCTTGGTAATATTGAAGGAAAAGTTATTATAAAGAAATCTAATAAAACATTAAAAATATTAAATCATTGACATTGATTAAGACTTAATGGTATACTAAATTATCGGAGGAGTAAATTATGTATTGTGTTAAATGTGGAAAAGAAATAGGCGACAATAGTGAATTTTGTCCATACTGTGGTGCGGAAAATCCCGATGCAAAGAAACAAAAAGATCAAGCTGCTGATTATTACAAACAAATGTATGAAAGAGAAAATAGACCTGAAAACTATCACCATCCTCAAACAAAAAGTGAAGGAATGGTAATTCCTCTACTTGCTTTAATATTTGGTTTATTAGGTGGATGGTTAGGATTAGTTTTTGGTATTATTGGTCTTGCTAAATATAAAGAAAAATCTAATAAAATAATGTGCATTGTTGGAATTGCAGCATGGGCAATTTGGCTTGTGATATATACTTATATGCGTAATTTTGGATAAGAGTTTATTTAATAAACTCTTTTTATTTTGCTATAATTAAGTTAAAAGTGGTATAATAATAAAAGTGGTGATAATATGAAAAAGAAAATAATATTAATATTGGTATTAATGATATTATGTTTAAATTTAAGTGCTTGTGCAATATTTGAAAGTTATTTATCTTTAAAATCATTTTCAAAGGTACTTGCAAGTGAAGGTTATTCATTAATATCAAATGATGAATTAAATAATTATGTGAATAATTTCATTTATACTTACAAGGAATATGATAATACTTATATCAGCAAAAGAGGCTCAATTATTGAAGATGAAAGTAATTTAGTACTTTATACTCCTTCTGCAAGAAAAATAGAGATATATAAAAGCGGTGATGTCTTATTATCATATAATGATTTTATTATTAAATCTGATTTAAAAACATATAAAGATGATATTGAGATAAATCAAGATATTATTAAGGTATATAAATATGATAATGCATATGTAATGCTTGTAGATGATATGTATTTATATGCAGTTAATGATGATAGAAATAAAATATATGTAAGTGATGAATTAAAAGAAATATTTTATTATAAAAATGAAAGATTATATGTTGAATGTAAAGATATAATTGATACATTAAATATAGAACTAGTAAATAATTATTTGTATTTTAATGATTGTGCTGACCTTTATTTCAAACAAAATCCTGATTCAATCAATATTTATTTAGTTGATTATTTACCTTCTAATTTAAATCTTTTATATTATAAGAAATATGAAGTTGATAAATCATATCTTGATGATATTGATAATCATAAGATCTGGTATATGTTGTCTAATAATAATGATATTTTACTTAAGGTTGAATATAGAATAATTGGAAAAGAAAATCTTAAATCAACACTTATTACCTTATACAATATCAAAGAAATGAAAGCTAGATATGGCAGATTGACAGAAGATAATAATTGGAATGATGAAGTAAAAGAAAAATTAGATAAATTAAATATTGATATTCCTTTTTATAAAATGGGATATGCATATGAAATGAATGATCAATTAACAAAAAATAATTTTAGTGAAGATTTTTGTAAGTTATGTAAGAATGCATATAAGGTATATGATCATTATTATATGCCAATATTAGATGGATATAAGAAAGTATTAGAAGAAAATGGTTTTATTTTATATGAAACTCCTGTTGATTTAGTTCAAAAAGAAGGACAATCATATACTGAATATAAGACTGCAATTAATATTTGGTTAAATAGCGGTGAAGATATTTATTTTGATACCTATATTAATGAAGAAAAAGGCTTATTTGTGAAATTAACTTATTCTTATGAATACGGTAACATTATTGAAATATATTTATTAAATGAGTAGAAAAAAATATCAGTTTTTGGTATAATATATAAAGCACGGC
>JAEEHM010000043.1 GCA_016280895.1 Bacillota bacterium | reverse complement strand
TTTAATGAATATGAAAAGATAATGAAGGAAGAAAATCGCCTTGATTTTGAAGATTTACTTCTTAAAACATATGAATTATTTAGTACTCAAAAAGATATTTTAGAAAAATACCAATATTATTATAAATATATTCTTGTAGATGAATTCCAAGATACTAATTTAATTCAATATAAAATTGTGAAATTACTTGCAGCTGATTCAAGAAATCTTTTCGTAGTTGGTGACGATGATCAATCAATATATGCTTTTCGTGGCACTAATTATGAGAATGTGAAATTATTTAAAAAAGATTTCCCTGAATATAAACAAGTAATATTAGATGAGAATTATCGTTCAACTCAAACAATTCTAGATGGTGCCAACAATCTTATCAGTAATAATGTTGATCGTGAAGAAAAGAGATTATTTTCAAATATTGAAGGTAAAAGCACTGATGTTGTTGTTAGTCAAACATCTGACGACCGTGATGAAGTTGCTTATGTCATTGATAAAATCGAAGATTTACATCGAAAAGAAAATGTAGAATTTAAAGATATTGCGATTTTGTATCGTTCATCAGTTCTATCACGTTCATTTGAACTTGCACTTGTGCAAAATGGTCTTCCATATCGTATCTTTGGTGGTATCAGTTATTTAAGAAGAAAAGAGATTAAAGATTTAATTGCGTATTTCAAATTAATTATTAATCATAATGATATCAATCAATTTAAACGAATAGTAAATGTACCTTCTCGAGGTATTGGTGCTAAAACTATTGAGAAGATTATTGAATATAAAAAAGATAATAAGATAGGCCTTTTTGAAGCAATCAATGCGTTAAAGGCTAGTTTAGGTAATAAATATTATATCTTAGAAAAGTTCATGGATACAATTATTGAATTGGATCAAAAATTAGATGAAACACATTTTAGTGATCTATTTGATATGTTGATTGAAAAAACAAATTTCTTAGAATCAATTAAAGATGATGAAGATGAAGACGAAAGAAAAGAAAACATCGATGAATTTAAATCAATCCTTGTTAGTATTGAAGATAATGGTGAAATAGCATCGAGAAGAGAGAAATTAATTGCTGCTTTTGATGAGGCTATTCTTGCTGATGATAAACTCCAAAATCAAAGACAAAGAAATGATGGTATTACCTTATCAACTGTCCATTCTGTCAAGGGACTTGAATTTAATACTGTCTTCATTGTTGGCTTTGAAGAAGGAATCTTCCCTAATGTAACATATTTTGGTGATGTTGATTTAGAAGAAGAAAGAAGAATTGCGTATGTTGCTTGTACAAGAGCAAAGAGACACTTATTTATTTCTTGTGCTAAGAAGCGTATGCTGTATGGTAAAATCAATCATAACCTTCAATCACGTTTCTTGCTAGAATTTATTGGTTCTAAAGATGATTCATTTACAATGAAAGATAGGAAGAAGTCAAGATATGATTCACTTAGTCCATATGATTTTGAAGTAAGTCAAGTAAATGATGATGATATTTTCTTTGATGATATTAAAGAAGAAAAAGAAGATGAATCAATTAAAATCGAAGAAATTAAAGAAGAAGTAAGTGATCCTAAATCTTATAAGGTTGGTGATTATGTTAATCACAAGGTTTATGGTGATGGTATAATCGTTTCTTTAGAAGAAAAATTTGGTGGTATTCAGGGTACTATTTGTTTTACAAGTGAAGGTAGTATAAAAACATTTGATATGAGCCACCCAGCTATTAGAAAGAGAATTAAATAATATGACAAAAAAGGAAGCAAAAGAAAAAATATTTAAACTTACTGATTTAATTAATAAATACAGAAGAGAATATTATGAACAGGATAATCCTAGTATTAGTGATTTTGAATATGATAGTTTAATTAGAAACTTAGAAGATTTAGAAAAAGAATATCCAGAATATGCTTTCGGGGATTCTCCTACGAAAATAGTTGGTTATGTAGCAAATAATGCGTTTGAAAAAATCACTTTTAAACAAGCAATGTTATCTCTTGCTGATATATTTAATTATGATGAAGTAAGAGATTTTGATAATAAAATTAGAACTGCTGGTTATAATCCTACATATGTTTGTGAACTTAAGATTGATGGTATTGCATCATCAATCACTTATGAATCAGGATTTTTAAAACTAGCATCGACACGTGGTAATGGTTTAGTTGGTGAAAACATTACTGAAAATGTGAAAACAATTAAAAGCCTACCAATGGTACTTCATGAAGATCTCAATTTAGAGGTTAGAGGTGAAGTATATATGAAAAGATCGGTATTAAAGCGCATCAATGATGAAAGAAGTGTTAAGGGACTAGATGAATTCAAGAATTGTAGAAATGCTGCTGGTGGTAGTCTTCGTCAATTAGATCCTAATATCACAAGAGAACGTGAACTTGATACCTTTGATTATACCTTGGTAGAACCAGAAAAATATGATATTCATACACAATATGATGCTTTAAACTTCATGAAAGATTTAGGCTTTGCAGTTAATCCTAATTATCGATTATGTAAAAATATTGATGAAGTAATTGAATATTTAGAATACTGGAAAGATAAAAGAGCTGATTTAGATTATGACACTGATGGTGTTGTTATTAAGGTCAATGAATTTGATTTATATGATAAAATTGGCTACACTGTGAAATATCCTAAATGGGGTGTTGCTTATAAATTTCCTGCACTTGAGGTAGAAACAGAAATTCAAGATATTATCTTTACTGTTGGTAGAACTGGAAATATCACTCCACTAGCAATACTAGAACCAGTAATGATTAGTGGTAGTTTAGTATCTAAAGCTACTTTAAACAATGAAGATTTTGTGATTGAAAAAGATGTTAGAATTGGTGATTATGTTTTAGTGCATAAGGCTGGTGAAATCATCCCTGAAGTTGTCAGTGTCAATAAGGCAAGAAGAAAAGAAGGCTTACGTCCTTTTAAAATGATAGAAAATTGTCCAGTATGTAATAGTCCATTAGTAAGAAGACTAGGTGAGGCTAATCATTATTGTATGAATTTAGATTGTGATGGAAGAAAGATGGCAAATATTATATATTTTGCATCTAAGCCTTGTATGAATATTGAAACACTTGGTGATAAATTAATTGAAAGATTATATCGCCTTGGTTATTTAAAGGATGTTTTGGATATATATAGCCTAAAGAATCATAAGTTAGAATTAATGCAACTTGATGATTTAGGTGAAAAGAGTGTCCAAGTATTACTTGATAATATTGAAGAAAGTAAAAATAATTCACTTGATAAAGTTATTTCTGCATTAGGTATCCGCTATGTCGGAACAAAGGTTGCTAAAATCCTTGCAAAAGAATTTAAATCTTTGAATAATTTAGTAAATGCGACTTATGATGATTTACTTAAGATTAGAGATATTGGTGATGCTATTGCAAGATCTATTGTTGCTTTTATGGATGCAAAAAAAGATTTAATTTATCAGTTGATTAATTTAGGTATTAATCCAATTGTTGAAGTGAATGAATCAAGTAATTTGATGTTTGAAGGTAAGTCGATTGTGTTGACTGGTAAATTAGAATCAATGACAAGAGAAGAAGCTTCAGCTTTAATTGAAAGCTTTGGTGGTCGTGCTGCTACATCAGTTTCTAAATCAACATATATGGTTGTATATGGTTCTGA